>NZ_JBEOUK010000074.1:0-21819 GCF_040304045.1 Kitasatospora sp. NPDC094016 | reverse complement strand
CGCCGATCGGCAAGTACGGCTCGATCAACACCCACTCTGCATCCGTCAGTTGCGCTCGCGTCACGCACCACGGTTTACCGGAACTGGACCCGCTGTGAAGGTAAATCGCGCAGATTGATCACGACCGAATACGCGCCCTAACGGCCCCGCCCGGGCTCAGTGCCCGCAGGCCCACCAGGCGTCCGCCGAGGCCTTGGTCGCGAGCTCCCGCAGCTTGCGCACGGCCTCGGCCGGGTCCTCGGCCCCGTACACCGCCGAGCCGGCCACGAACACGTCGGCGCCGGCCTCGGCGCAGCGCTCGATGGTGGCGGCGGAGACGCCGCCGTCGACCTGGAGCCACAGTTCCAGGTCGTGCTTGGCGATCAGCTCCCGGGTGCGGCGGATCTTCGGCAGCATGATGTCGAGGAACGCCTGGCCGCCGAAGCCGGGCTCGACGGTCATGATCAGCAGCATGTCGAGCTCGGGCAGCAGGTCCTCGTACGGCTCGATGGGCGTGCCCGGCTTGAGGGCCATGGAGGCGCGGGCGCCCTTGGCGCGGATCTCGCGGGCGAGCCGGACGGGGGCGGCGGCGGCCTCGACGTGGAAGGTGACGGAGCCGGCGCCGGCCTCGACGTACTGGGGGGCCCAGCGGTCCGGGTCCTCGATCATCAGGTGGCAGTCGAGCGGGATGTCGGTGGCGCGGGCGAGCGACTCGACGATCGGGATGCCGAGGGTGAGGTTGGGGACGAAGTGGTTGTCCATCACGTCGACGTGCAGCCAGTCCGAGCCCCTGACGGCCTCGGCCTCGTCGGCGAGCCGGGCGAAGTCCGCGGACAGGATGCTGGGGTTGATCTGCGCCATTACCGACTACCTTCACACGAGGGTTCACAGGAGGGCTGCGGCGTCCCGGGAGCGGGCACCTCGTCCCATCATCTCGCGCCGCCGCCCCGCCGGGCGCACGCCGGGACCTCCCCGTGACCGTCATCACACCCGGCGCGGGATTACCGTGGCCGCCGCCGTGGTCATCAGCACTGAAGCGGCCCGCGCGCGCCCGATCCGTCGGCGTCCGCCGAGCCGCCCCGTCCGGCCGGGTTCGCCCCGCCCCTCTCCGAGGAAGGTCCTTCGATGGCCGATCTCGTTCACCCCGCCCGCGCACTGTGGTGGCTCTTCGAACCGGTGCACTCCGTCACCTACTTCCTGCCCGAGAGCCGCGAGGCCTACGAGGCGGCCGGGCTGCGCGGCGGCTGGCGCGGTTACTTCGCCAGCCGGTCGGCGCCGCTGGGTGCGGTGGACGCGCCGCCGGTGATCGCCGCGTTCTTCAGCTTCTCCCCGGCGATGGTCGAGCGCGCGCTGCCGGAGGTGTGGACGCACGCCAGCCCGGAGGAGGCGCTGGCCGCCCGGCTGAAGGGTTCGGCGGCGGCGCTGGCCCGGCTGCTGGAGCACGTGGACCCGGCGCAGGTCGAGCTGGTGGTGGAGGCCCTGGAGCGGGCCGTTGGCCGGCTCGACTGCGTCGGCCGGGTGCTGGCGGCCGCCAACGCCGCGCTGCCCCGCCCCTCCGGCCTGTACGAACGGCTGTGGCAGGCCGCCACGGTGATGCGCGAGCACCGCGGGGACGGCCACGTGGCGGCCCTGGTGGCGGCCGGCCTGGACGGGTGCGAGGCGCTGGTGATCCGGTGCGCGATGGACGTCCGGCGCGAGATGCTCCAGCCGATGCGCGGCTGGACGGACGAGGAGTGGGACGCGGCCGCGGCGCGCCTGGTCGAGCGGGGCTGGCTGACCACGGCGGGCTCGGTGACCGAACTCGGCCGGATCCGGCACCAGTCCCTGGAGGCCGCCACCGACCTGGCCGCCGCGCGGGTCTGGGAGGACTATCCGCGCGCCGAACTCGACCGCCTGGCAGCCGCGTTGAAGCCGATGTCGGCGCTCTGTCGCAGCCAGCTCCCGGTCAACCCGGCCGGCCTGCCGGACAACCCCTGATCAGCCTCTGGTCAGGGGCTGGTCAGGGGTTGACCGGCCCCTGATCAGCCCCTGACCAGCCCCTCAAGAGGTCCCGGCCAGCCGCCGGTCAGCCCCCGACCGGTTGCTGGTCGGGGACCGATCGGGCACCACCCGCGCCACCCGTGCCCGGCGGGCCGAGGACGATCCCCCGCCCGGCGTAGAAGCGCTCGAACGACCGCCACGGCACGTGCGCGAAGGACTGCGACTCCCCCGGGAATCCGGACGGGTTGTGGATCACCACCGCCGTGTCCGTGGCGCCCACCACCAGCACCAGGTGTCCGCCCCGCCGCACCGGCGCCGGACCGGCCGGCTCCCGGATCGCGGGGTGCACCGACACCATCACCAGCCGCCCGCCGGCCACCTCGGCCGCGAGCTCTGCGGGCGCCAACTCCCGTGCCTGCGCGGCCAGTCCCCACCGCCGCCGGACGTAGTCGGCGAACGGCGTGTGGATCAGTCCGCGCAGGCTCTCGCCGTCCCGGACGTAGGCCCCCGCCGCCACGCACTCCCCGGCCAGCGTGAGCGCCGGCGGCGCCAGGCCCCACCAGTGGTCGAGCGCCATCCGCAGGCAGGCCACCCCGCACAGCCGCCACGACCACCACGCGTACTCCTCCGGGGTGGCCGCACCGGACTGCCCCCACCGAGGGTCCTCGGCCGCGTCGACCTGTCCGTCGATGATCACCCGCACCAGCTCGGCCGATTCCCACTGCGCGTGGTACGGCACCTCGTGCACCACCGGCCCGCCCGTGGGTGCGCCCATCCGTGCGCCCGCCGGTGCTCCGGTCGATGCGCCGGTCGGCGTGCCCGCCCGTACACCTCTCGGCGCGCCCGTCGGCATCCCGCCCTGCTCCTCCGCCATCCCCCGACGCTCTCACGCCGCGGCGCCCGGGCCGACCCGCGACACTCCCTGAGCGCCCGGTGAGCACCCCTACTCGGGCACGCGCTCCCCCGAGCTCTCCTTCGGGCCCTTCCCCAAGCCCTCCTTCAGGCCCTCCCCCGAGCCCTCCCCCGGTTCCTTCACCGAGCTCTCCCCCGATTCCTCCCCCGACCGGTGGGCCAGCCGCTGCGACGCGCGGCGCCCGCGCGCCTCCAGCGGCAGGGATCCGGTGGCGCCCGCGAGACCGAACGGCGGCATGTCGAAGTAGATCGACTCGTACCCGCCCTCCGGCACCACGTACGTCTCGTGCCACAGCCCGACGTGCCGACGGGCCTTCCCCTCCCGCAGTTTGCGGTTGACGATGCCCCAGACGCTGTGGTGGAAGCCGTCCGGCGCGCTCGCGTAGCCGTACAGCTTCTCCTTCGACTCCCAGTACTGGACGACGTAGTACGTGCGCGGCGAGGCGGTGAGCAGGATCCGCCCGCGCAGGCCGCGTTCGGGGCTGCGCCCCAGTTCGTACAGCATCCGGAACATCGCGAACATCACCGGGCCCCAGTGGTGGACGGCCCAGAAGCGGTTGATCCGCATGCCGATCAGCAGCACCACGGTGTCGCCGGTGGCGCCCGCGGTGGTGTAGCCCGGCGTCGGCTTGGCGAACATCGATCGGACGAACGTCGTTCCCATGGACATCTCGGCCTCCCGCACCCCATGTAATCGGTGATTACATCAGGGCCGGGAAACCCGGTCAAGGCTCGCTGCACGCACAAATCGGTTACTGCGAAGGAAGGTTGGCGATTCCCTGACCGAAGGTGTCGAGCACCCTCCCGGCCAGCTCCTCCGCCCCCTCCTCCGGCAGGTAGCCGTCCACGATCATCTGCGCCAGCCCGAACACCAGCGCCTGCCCGGCCAGCCCCATCAGCCCCGGATCCCCGGCGCGCAACCGGCCCGCCTCCTGGTCCGCCACGATCAGACCGGCGAACGCCCGGTCCATGCCGTCCAGTTGATCCCGCAGCTCCGGCTCCCGCGAGGCCACGAACACCCGCGAACGCACCAGATCGAACCGGTGCGGATGGTGCAGCGCGTACCGGACGAACCCGAGCCCGACCGCCCGCATCACCGACCCCCTGGCGGACCCTTCGGCCGGATCCACCGCAGCCACCTCGGCCTCCTGGCACCGCGCGAAGTCCGCCAGCACCCGGTCCGCCAGCGCCGTCAACAACGCCTGCCGGTCCGCGAAGTGGCGAAACGGCGCCCCCGCCGACACCCCGGCCCGCCGCGCCACCTCCCGCATGCTCACCTTCTCCTGCCCGTACTCGTCCAGCAGCTCGAACGCCGCGGCGACCAGCGCCTCCGGCAGCGATCCGTGGTGGTACGAGCTGCGCCCGCCAGGCCGTTCCGTCATACCTGCCTTGCTACCACAGCAGGCCGCCCCACCAGGAAACCGTCACCCCACCGATCGGAGCCCCATGCCCACACCCACGCCCCTGCCCACGCCGGCCCTCACCCCCCAACCCCCCACCCGTGCCGCCACCTTCGCCGCCGTCTACGCCCTCCTCCGCGCCTCCGCCGCCCTCGCCGACCACTGGATCCAGACCGACCACCAGGCCGGCACCAAGGGCCGGCCCACCCCGGCCGGCCGCCGCGCCTGCGCCGCACACGTCGCCGCCTACACCGCCACCCAGGCCGCCGCCCTCCTCCTCGGCACCCGCGCCCTCGGCCTCCGCCCCAAACCCCGCCGCCTCCTCGCCGCCCTCGCGCTGTCCGCCGCCACCCACTACCTCGCCGACCGGCGCGAACCCCTCCGCCGGGCAGCCGACTTCACCCGGCGGGGCGATTTCCTCCGCCTCGCCGACCACGGCATGAACGGCGCCTACCTCCTGGACCAGTCCTGGCACCACGTGTTCGAGACCGGCGCCGCCCTGATCGCCGCGACGTGACAACGGCCGTCAACCGCTCACGACAGTCCGCCGAGCCGCGCCGCGGCCGCCAGCAGACCCTCGGGGTCCGTCACGAGGGTCAGCTTGCGACGCCCCTCCGGCATCCCGCCGAACGGCGGCAGCGCCGTGAGCTGCCGCAGCAGTTTGGGGCCGATGGCCAAGCAGTCCGCGAGGTCCTTCTGGGCGACCCGCAGGCGAACGCCGTCGGGCCCGCTCACCGCGAGTTCCGCGTTGTCGAGCAGCGGCGCCAGGAGCCACGCGAGCCGCGCCACGTTGTCGCCGGACCGCGACAGGACCTGGGTCTCCAGCTGCCGGCCGACGACGTACGACCAGATCGCCGCCCCGTACGCGTCCTGGAACGCGCGACTCCTGAACAACTCCGCTCCGAGGGTGACCACTTCGCAGTCCGTGTACGCCGTCACGGTGGCCGTCCGCAGCCGGCGGCCGTACACGGCCATGTCCCCGAGGAGGTCACCACTGTGCCGGAGGACGATCAGCTTCCCGTCCTGGTCGATCCGGACGGTGCCCTCCTTCAGGAAGGACACCGTGCCACCCTCCGCACCCTGCCGCATCAACTGTCCGCCCTTCCGAAGCCTCCTCACCTTGGCGGAACCGAGGATTCCCTCCCAATCGGCGTCGGACAGGTGATCTCGAAATGTTCGATTCAGCCCGAACGTCTGCTCCGCCGTCGAATTTCCCCACAAGGTCATGGCGAGAGATTAGAGGCACGGCGCCCCAATCAGACTGCACGCCAGGCAAGTTGCCACACACCCGGACACCTTCCCCATATCGGGTGCTACCCTGCCACGCTTTTGGATCGTCCACGAATGAAGCTGTGGCGCACCCCACATCGTTAAGAGGCCTCCGGCCCCCTAATTTTCGGCGCCGGGCCGCAGACTCCTGGTCATCAGCTCGACCGCCCGGTCGACGCGCCCGGACCGTACGTTCCAGGAGGGCCGCCATGCCCGAACCCCGGCCACTGCCCGACATCGTCAATCGACCCCTGCCGCCGATCTCCGGCCTGCACTGCGTCGAGCTGAAGGGCCTCACCAAGCCGCCCGCCATGCCCGGAAAGGACCTCGCCCGTCGGGCGGGGCCGCACGCCCCCACCCCCTCCGACAACCTCCTCGACCCGCACCGTTCGGCTGGAGAAACCGACCCATGGCTCTGATCACGTACAACAGCGTGCTCGACGTCATCCACCAGCGGGTGACCACCGCCGCTCATCTGCGGCCGAACGTCCTCCCGGTCGAGTTCGGCGGAACGACCGTCCACCTCGACCTGCCGCAGGCCCGCGCAGGATTGTACGAGCGCCCGGGGGACGAGGCGCTGCGCTCCGAGGTCTGGCGTCGCGCCGTCGCACTCGCCCAACACGACTCGTTGGCCGCTGCGATCGGCTCGACGGAGGTCACCGGGTGGGTCGAGGCCGTGGTGTGGCTCGCCCTGCCTCGGGTTCAGAGGGTTGCCCGCCAGACTTCGGCCCGCCTGGGCGCGGACCGGCGCGATGTCGAGTCCGAGGCCATGCTCGCCCTGGTCGAACGGCTGGCCGAAGTCTCCCCGGACGATCCCGATGTCGGCCCGCAACTGCTCGAAGCCGCGGGCCGCCGGGGATGGGACTTCGCCCGCCGCTCGGCCTCGGGAGGGCGGCCGGTCGAGGACATCGTCGCGGTGTCCGACGCCCGCACCTCGAAGTCGACCGAGGACCTCCGGGATCTCACGATCCCGCCGCCGGACGGCCTGGCCGCGCCACTGCGCCTCACCTCTCGCTCGGCGGTCGAGGGTGCACGGCTCAGCGAACTCGCCGACCACCTCGGCCTGCGCGAGGTGGTCCAGCGCACCCGTCGGCCCCACCGCGGACCGCGGCTCGGGACGCTCTCCCTCCGTTCGGCGGGGGCGGGTCGATGACCGCCCACGCCGAGGGCCCGCTCACCTTCCCCGAACTGTTCGGCCTCCCGCTGGCCGTAGACCTGCGAACCGCCGCACGCGCCTTCGGAATGTGCCTGGGCACCGCTTACAGCCTCGTCCGCCGCGACGCCTTCCCCTGCCCGGTGGTCCGCACCGGACGCCGCTACCGGGTGCCCACCGTCGGACTGCTCAGCGCCCTCGGAATCGACGAACTCCCCATCTATGAAGACGACTTGTCGCCTTCGGTGATCGCTCCCCCGCTCCCGGGGCTCGATTGGAAGGACCTCGCGTGATCACCGCGGCCACCGCGCCCGGACCTGGGGCCGCCTCGCCCGCCCCCTGAGGTGACCTCGGGGTCGTCCCCGCCCCGCTGTCCTGCCCCGGTCGTACCGCCGGGGCAGGACAGTGCCCGGGCGCGGCTACCAGGCGTAGTCCTCCGGGGCGGGCTGGTGGCCGGGGAAGAGTTCGTCGAGGCGGTCGAGGGTCTTCTGGTCGAGCTTCAGGTCGAGGGCGGCGACGGCGGCGTCGAGGTGGGCGGGGGTGCGGGGGCCGATGATGGGGGCGGTGACGGCGGGGCGGGTGAGGAGCCAGGCGAGGGCGAGGTCGGCGGGCTCGGTGGCGAGGTCGGCGGCGAGGTCCTCGTAGGCCTGGAGGCGGTCGCGGTGGGTGGCGAGGAGTGCGTCGGTCTGGGGCAGGGCGCCGCGGACGCGGGTGCCTTCGCGTTCCTTGCGGAGGATGCCGCCGAGGAGGCCGCTGCGCAGCGGGGACCAGGGCAGCAGGCCGAGGCCGTAGTGCTGGAGGGCGGGGATGACTTCGAGTTCGATGGTGCGGTCGAGGAGGTTGTAGAGGGACTGTTCGCTCACCAGGCCGAGGAAGTGGCGGGAGCGGGCGGCCTCCTGCGCCTGGGCGAGGTGCCAGCCGGCGAAGTTGCTGGAGCCGACGTAGATGATCTTGCCCTGGGTGACCAGGACCTCCATCGCCTGCCAGATCTCCTCCCAGGGCGTGTCCCGGTCGATGTGGTGCATCTGGTAGAGGTCGATGTGGTCGGTGTTCAGGCGCCGCAGGCTGGCCTCGACGGCGCGGCGGATGCCGAGGGCGGAGAGCTTGCCCTCGTTGGGCCAGTCGCCCATCGGCCCGTACACCTTGGTGGCGAGGACGGTGCGTTCGCGGCGGCCGCCGCCCTGGGCGAACCAGCGGCCGATGATCTCCTCGGTCCGGCCCCTGAGGTTGCCCTCGCTGTCGCGGCCGTAGGCGTTTGCGGTGTCGAAGAAGTTGATGCCCCGCTCGTGGGCGGTGTCCATGATGCGGTGGGCCTCGGACTCCTCGGTGTGGGGGCCGAAGTTCATGGTGCCCAGGCAGAGTCGGGAGACGGTCAGGCCGGTGCGGCCGAGGTGGGTGTACTCCATGGCGCCCACCTTCGGCCGTACCGGCAGCGGTGTCCAGCACATTCCGTCAGACGAAACAGGCGAACGGACGGACGGATGAACGGACGGGCGAACGGATGAACGGACGAACGTCCGACCGCCCCGCTCAGCGCCCGTGCGTGGCGAACTTCCGTACGGCGAGCGGCACGCAGAGCGCGAGCAGCAGCCCGCTCCAGAGCAGCGCGACGAGGACGGCGTGCTGCATGGGCCAGGCGTCGCCGGCCGCCGAGGGGTTGCCGAAGAGCTCGCGGCAGGCCTGGACGACGGCGCTGACCGGGTTCCAGTCGGCGACGACCCGCAGCCACCCGGGCATGCCGCCGGTGGGGACGTAGGCGTTGGTGACCATCGCGATCGGGAAGACCGCGACGGAGAGTTGGCCGGCGGCGTCCTCCTTGCCGATGGCCAGGCCGAGGCAGGTGCCGACCCAGGTCATCACGAAGCGGAAGAGCAGCAGCAGGGCGAACGCGCCCGCCGCGTCCCCGGCGCCCTCGCGCACGCGCCAGCCGGCGGCGAGGCCGACGAGCGCGAGGAGGGTCAGGACGACGACGCTGACCAGCAGGTCGGCGAGGGTCTGCCCGAGCAGCAGTCCGGTGCGGGAGACGGGCATGGAGCGCAGCCGGTCGGTGATGCCGCGGCCGACGTCGCGGGCGGCGCCGACCATGGTCACCATGACGCCGTTGGTGGCGACCATGGCGAACAGGCCGGGCATCAGGAACTCGCGGTAGTCGCCGCCGCCCGGGATCCGCATGGCGCTGCCGAAGACGTACCCGAAGACCACCACCATGATCACCGGGACACCCAGCGAGGCGGCCAACAGGCCTGGCGAGTGGCGGTAGTTGAGGAGGATGCGGAGCATCGACGTCCAGGTGTCGACGGCCAGCCGGGCGGGGCGGGACGGCATCGGCGCGGGGGCGTACACGGCGGCCATCAGGCGGCCCTCCTCAGGGTTTCGGCGGATTCGCGGGTGAGCGCGAGGAACACGTCGTCCAGCGAGGGGGCCCGTACGGCGGCGTCCTCGGCGGTGATCCCGACGGTGTCCAACTCCCTTACCAGCGAGGGCAGCAGGACGGACACGCCGGGCTGGGTCAGCACCGTCACGATCCGTTCGGCCGCGTCCACCTGCGCGTCGCCGCCCGAGAGGGTGGACAGCACCACGGCGGCGGCGGCGAGTTGGGCCGGGTCGGCGAGGGTGACGGACAGCTGGCTGCCGATCGCGGCCTTGAGCCTGGCTGGTGGGCCGGTGGCGATGGCGGCGCCGTGATCGACGACGACGATGTCGTCGGCGAGCCGGTCGGCCTCCTCCAGGTACTGGGTGGTGAGCAGCACGGTGGTGCCGCCGTCGGCCAACTCCTTGACGGTGTTCCAGATCTCCTGGCGGCTGCGCGGGTCGAGCCCGGTGGTGGGCTCGTCGAGGAAGAGCACCGGGGGGCTGGTGACCAGGCTGGCGATGAGGTCGAGGCGCCGGCGCATGCCGCCGGAGTAGGTGCGGACGAGCCGGTCGCCGGCCTCGGTGAGGTCGAAGCGTTCGAGCAGTTCGTCGGCGCGGGTGCGGGCGCGGCGGGCGCCGAGGCGGTGCAGCCGGCCGAACAGGTGGAGGTTGTCGCGCCCGGTGATGCCCTCGTCGACGGCGGCGTACTGCCCGGCGAGGCCGATGGCCCGGCGGACGTCCTCGGCGGCGGTGGCGACGTCGTGGCCGGCGACGCGGGCGGTGCCCCGGTCGGGGGCGACGAGGGTGGCGAGGACGCGGACGGCGGTGGTCTTGCCGGCGCCGTTGGGGCCGAGCAACCCGCAGACGGTGCCGGCGGGAACGGCGAGGTCGAGGCCGCGGAGGGCCTCGGTGGTCCCGAATCGTTTCTCCACGCCTGCCATCTCGATGGCGGGTCGGGCGGTGTCGGACATGGCTCTGCCCCTTCTCTAGGTACAGCGTACGTAGAAGCGTGAGTCAGATGCTACTACGTACGTCGTACGTATCTAAGATGGGGGGCGAGGTGATCATCCAGTGCCGTCCAACGAACCCCCCAGCACCAGCGAGCGCCCGGCCGCCCCCGAGGCGCCCGAACTGATCTGGCTGCGCCCCGAACGCACCGGCCGCGGGCCGAAACCGGCCCACAGCCGGACGTCCATCGCCGCCGCGGCCGTCGAGATCGCCGACGCGGAGGGCCTGGACGCCGCCTCCATGCGCCGGGTCGCGGCCGCCCTCGGGGCGGGCACCATGTCGCTCTACAACTACGTGCCGAAGAAGGAGCACCTGCTCGACCTCATGCTCGACGCCGTCACCGCCGAGTACGAGCTGCCGGCCGCGCCGAGCGGCGACGTCCGCGCCGACCTGGCGGCGCTCGCCCGCCAGCAGCTCGCCATCTTCCGCCGCCACCCCTGGCTGCCGGCCCTGGTGCTCGCCCGCCCGGGCATCGGCCCCAACGCCCTGCGCTACACCGACCACTTCCTCGCCGTCACCGCCTCCACCGGCCTGAACGGCGGCGCCCGGATGGAGGCCATGGCCCTGTTCAACGGCTTCATCTGCCAGTACGCCCAGTACGAGCAGACGGCGGCCTCGGGCGCCAAGTGGCAGGCGGAGCTGGTCGGTTACCTCACCCGGGCCGCCATGAGCGGCGAATACCCGCACCTGGCCCAGGCGTTCGCGACGTCCGGACCGCCCTCCGATCCGGACGCCGCCTTCGACCGCTCGCTGGACCGGGTGATCACGGCCATCCTGGCCCCGCCGACGCCCCGCTGAGCCCGCTGAACGGCCCGGCCCTCAAGCCGCGCCCTCAGGCCCCGCCCTCACCCCGCCCTCACCCCGCCCTCAGGCCCCGCCCTCAAGCCGCGCCCGCGACAGCACCGCCACCGCCCGCCCGTCGACCAGCACCAGCACGGCCTCGTGCGCGCCCCCCAGCGCCGCCCGCGCCTCGGCCGGCGACTGCCCGACGCCCACCGCCGGCAGCACCGGCCCGAGCAGCGCGCCCGACGGGTCACCCGACGGGTCACCCAGCGGGTCACCCAGCGGATCGCCGAGCGGACCACCCAGCGGATCGCCCGGCTTGGCGCCGCCGTCCGCGAGCGCCGCCGCCAGCACCGCCCGCGACACCGAGCCGACCACCTCCGTCGCGCTCACCCCGTACGGCCTCGCCGCCCGAGCCAGCACCACCGGCGCCACCCCGCCGGGCACGGCGCGCAGCGCCTCCAGCGCCTCGCCGACCGTCGCACCGGCGTCGACCGCGACCAGCGGGCCGGCCCCGGCGAGCAGCGGCCTGAGGCCGTCCGCCGGCTCCGACTCCTCCAGGAAGCCCCACTGCCGCATCCAGTCGTCGCTGTGCACCTTGGACAGGTAGGACCGTCCGGAGTCCGGCAGCAGCACCACGACCAGGTCGTCCGGCCCGAGCCGCCGCGCGACCCGCAGCGCCGCCGCCACCGCCGTGCCCGAGGAAGGGCCGGCCAGGATGCCCTCCTCGCGGGCGAGCCGACGGGCCGTCAGCAGCGACTCGCGGTCGGGGATGCGCTCGAAGGCGTCCACCACCTCCGACCGGTAGGCCTGCGGCCAGCGGTCCTCGACGGTGCCGGGGTGGAGGAAGTGCCCGATGCTCTCGACGAACCACGGGCTGCCGTCCCCGCCCCCGTACATCGAGGACTCCGGGTCGGCGCCGATCACGGTCACGGAGCCGCCGGACACCTGCTGGAGGTACCCGCCGGTGCCGGTGACGGTCCCGCCGGTGCCGACGCCCGCGACGAAGTGGGTGACCCGGCCGCCGGTCTGCTCCCAGATCTCGGGACCGGTGGTGCGCACATGGGCGTCCGGATTGGCCAGGTTGTCGTACTGGTTGGCGAGCCAGGCGCCGGGGATCTCCTCCACCAGCCGCTGCACGACGTTGAACAGGTGCGCCGGGTCCTCGGCGGGCACGGCCGTCGGGGCGAGCACCACCTCGGCGCCGTACGCCCGCAGGATGTCGGACTTCTCGGGCGCCGACTTGTCGGACACCCCGGCGATCACCCGGTAGCCGCGCTGCCGACCGACGATGGCCAGCCCGATGCCGGTGTTGCCGGAGGTCGCCTCGACGATCGTCCCGCCCGGCCGCAGCAGGCCGTCCCGCTCGGCGGCCAGCACCATGGACAGCGCGGCGCGGTCCTTGACGCTGCCTCCGATGTTGAGGAACTCGGCCTTGGCGTAGATCGGCGCGGGCAGCCCGGCGCCGAGCCGGGCGAGGCGGAACAGGGGCGTCCCGCCGATCGCGTCGAGTACGGATTCGTACACTGCGGCCATCACGGCCTCCTTCGATCGGTGTCCGCCCGAGCCTGCCCGAACGCGCGGTCAGATAGTCGCCGGCAGCCCCGGATCGTCGAGGCCGGGCACGCGAGGGTTCTCGACCGCAAAGGGGCGCGAACAGGGGCGCGTGGCACCTCTTGCGCGCCCCTCGGATTTACCGCGCTCCAAAGTGCGCAACGGTGCGGCCCGCGCCCGCCCCGCCGATCGGGGTGTGTGCGGAGAGTGATCGGCGCGCGATCAGATCAGCGGGTCGAAGAGGTCGCGCCCCCAGTGGCCGAGCCAGGACACGGTGGTGGACCACCGGCCCTGACCTTCCACACCTTCCGTGGACTCGTCGTACGGCAGCACGGCGGTCGGGGCGAGCCAGCCCTCCCCCGGGTCGATGCGGACCCGCAGCAGCTTGAGCGGCTTGCGCAGGGCGACGAACATCCGCAGGTCGTCGGTGTGGGGGCAGTGGGTCTCGTAACGGTCGTGGACGGTACGGCAGATGGACTTGATGTCGGTGTCCGCGAGCAGGAGGTAGCGGCTGCCGGGGCCGAGGTTGACGCAGAGGCGGCGGCGGGCGGTGTCGCGGTCCGGGTACGGCAGGTTCTGGTGGTTGTCGACATGCAGGCCGAGGCACAGGCCGTTCTCGGGCAACCGGTGGGTGACCAGCTCGCCGGGCGGGTCGTCGGCCTGCTCAAGGGCGACGTGCAGCGGATCACCGAGGAGGCCGACGAGCGCGGCGACGGTGTGGACGTCGGTGACGGTCCCGGGGAGGCGGAAGAACTCGACCAGGCCGCTGTCCTTGGTGAAGGAGCCCGGCGCGTAGCGCTCGGGGTGGTCCTCGGGGAGCGGGGACCAGTCGCCGGCGGGGACGACGGCTCCGTTCTCGTAGTCGTGCTCACCGTGGACTCTGCGGACGTTGCCGATGTCGCAGCGGGCGCGGAGGGCCGCCGGGTCGCGGTAGGCGATGGCGGCGGGGTGCATGGTCGTCATGGGGTGAGCGGCCTCGGTTCAGTCGTTGTCGTCGTCGGAGTTGTCGCTGTGGCGGTTGATGCCGGTCATCAGGGCGGCGGCCAGGGTGGTCCACCAGACGACGTCGGCGGTGGCCGGCTCGCGCGGCGGAACGAGGTCCGAGGCGAAGCAGGCGAGGGCGAGGCTGGCGGCGGTGATCGCAGCCGTGGTGGCGAGCTTGATGACGCTCAACTTTCGGGCGAGGGAACGTTGCTGTTCGCGGCACGGAGGACGCGCGCCCAGACGCGCTTGCCCGAACCGCACCGCGCGATCACCCCGAAGTCGACGGCGAGCCGACGGGCGAGTTCGATCCCGCGGCCGCACTCGTTGAAACGGCCCGGACGCCGCTCCAGGAGCGGGAGGTCGCTGCGGGGGTCCCAGACTTCGAGGCGGCAGTCGCCGTCGAACTCCTGGAGGGAGAGGCGGACTTCGCCGTCGCCGTGACAGGCGTGGACGACGGCGTTGGTCACGAACTCGGAGGCGATGAGGACGAGGTCGTCGACCGGGTCACCGACCCAGCCCCAGGAAGTGAGCTGGTCACGGACCAGGCGGCGGGCGGTACGGACCGAGGTTTCGTGCTCGGTGAGGGTGGTCTCCCAGGTTCGGAGGACAGGGTTACGCAAGGTGGACATGAGTCACCCCACACCTTCAGTGGCGTGTTCGTGCGGTCACAGTGAGTGTGGAGCATCGAAATTCGAAAACGCAACCTCAATGCCAGAGAAATTAATTGATCATGATTTGGACTTGAGCCCAGGCCTACGAACTGGTGAGACTGGACCCCACACACCGCAGGGAGGGGCGCCACTTGAGCAAGGACCTATCGGCCATCAGGCAGATCCGCCTTGGTGACGAACTGCGCACCTGGCGGTTGGAGAACAACAGAACGCTCACCGACATGACTGCCGGCCTGAAGGGGTGGAGTGCCGGTCGGCTCAGCAGAATCGAGCGAGCCCTACAGCCGATCAGCGCGGCCGACCTGGCCACGCTGCTTGACCACGCCGGGGTTACTGGGCAGGAGCGGGAGGATCTCGAAGCGTTCCTCACCTCCGGACCTCCGAAACAGTGGTGGCGCGACCTTGACTACTCCGAGACCATCACGCCAGCCTTCGCCGAGTACCTCGCCCTCGAAGCCGACGCTTCACACATGCTGAACTACTTCCCCTCAGCCCTCCCCGGCTTGGTCCAGACGATGGACTACGCCAAGGAGATGATCGGTGCGGGAGTCGACGCTCCGAACGAGGAGTTGATTGAAGCCGGAGCCGAGGTTCGGATACTCCGCCAACGGCGCCTGACGGACGAACCGACTCTCACGTACGAGGCGTACTTCGGCGAGGTTGCGCTGCTCGTAGCAGGAGATCCAGACGTGTTGATCGGCCAGATCAATCACGCCATCAAGGTAGCCGGGTACCCAAATGTCTCGCTGCGCATGGTGCCGCTGAGCGCGGGACGGCCCGGGATCCTCGCATCAGGCGTCACCGTGATGCGCTTCCCGGACGACCCTGACGACGGCTTCGTCTTCGTCGAAGCCGTCGGCGGTATGCTCCCGCGTAGAGCGGGACGCGAAGTGCGACGAGCCGAAAGGGCGTTTGCCCGAGTCAAGCGGTGCTCGCTGTCTCCGGAAGACACCATCGCCGCCCTTGAACGCAAGTTGGAAGAGTTGACGTGAGCAACAGGCACGACCCCTACGACCACAGTCCCGCCGACGCCGACTGGGCCAAGTCTCCCTTCTCCGCAGAAGGAAACGGCGACTGCGTGGTCGTCGCGCGTTTCGACAACGGCGACGTCTGGGTCGGCGACGACAAGAACCCCGGCCGCCCCCACCTCGCCTTCAACCAGGCCGAATGGACCGCCTTCATCCAGGCCATCGAAGCCCGCGACCCCCGCTTCACCGCCTGAGCCCACCGCGCCACCCCCACCAGGGCCCGTCCGCCACGGCCGGGCCCTCGTGCTGTCGCGACTCCCTCATCATGAGGAGAATCTGAAGCTGGCCGCGAGTTACGTCCGCGCGGCCGTCAAGGTGAGCGACCACCACAAGGAGCTGCTGACGTGACCTCCCCCTTCGCCGACCCCTCGTTCACTCCGGGCCTGCTCCACGACGCCCGGCAGGCAGGGGTCACCCGGTTCGTCGTCGCCGCGGTCATCACAGACGGGGACCGCGTGCTCCTTCTCCGCCGGCCCGCCGACGACTTCATGCCGGGCCTGTGGGAGTTGCCGTCGGGGAAGGTCGAGCCCGGCGAGGAGTTCGACAAGGCCCTGCGGCGGGAGACCGAGGAGGAGACCGGCCTGACGATCGACCAGATCATTGCTTACCTCGGGCAGTTCGACTACACCTCCAGGAGTGGCGCCCTCACCCGCCAGCTCACCTTCGAGGTCACCGTCGAGAGGACCGCGCCGCTCACCCTCACCGAGCACGACGACCACGCCTGGGCCAACCGGGCCGACCTACCGTCGGTCAGCGACGCCGTACGGGAACTGATCACCCGCTGACCGCCCGGCCACCAACCGTGCTCCCGCGTAAATTGGGACGCGAGGTCCGCCGCGCCGAGCGTGCCTTCGCCCGGCTGAAGCGGTGCGCGCTTTCACCGCACGCCATCGTTGCCACCCTTGAATGCAAGTTGGAAGAGATCACGTGACCGAGAAGCATGACCCTTACCAACACGACCCCGCCAACGTCTTCTGGGTAAAGTCCCCCTTCTCTGGCGACTCCAACGGCAACTGCGTCATCATCGCGCGCTTCAACAACGGCGACGTCTGGCTCGGCGACGACAAGAACCCGAACCGCCCCCACCTCGCCTTCAACCAGGCCGAATGGACCGCCTTCATCCAGGCCATCGAAGCCCGCGACCCCCGCTTCACCGCCTGAGCCCACCGCGCCACCCCCCACCAGGGCCCGTCTGGCGCGGAGGCGTTCCAGGAACTCCGGGACTCCGTCGACCTGCCGGTAGGGCTTGAAAGCTGGCGCGAGTTCGCGGACCAGGGTGACGCACCGCTCGGCGCCGATGCGCTCGGCCAGGTCGAGCGACTGGGCGGTGACGGCAAGCGCCGCCGCCATCGCGCTGGCCGACAAGGGCGGGCTGGAGGCGGTGTCGTTGCGCCGTCTTCGGCAGGAGCTGGAGACGGGCAAGGGCCGGGTTGTGGCGCTATCGCCATCCGCTTGATTGCTGGGCGGTAGCTTCCCTTCTGAGCCCTATGCTCCGCAATGTGTCACCCAGTCCGGATGATGTCGAGAGGCAGGCCATGTTCGAGTCCGTCGTTGCGGTGATGGTGTTCTCCGAGTCACCAGATCGGGCTGCAGCCTGGTACAGCGACCTGTTGGGCGTGCCGGTCCATCGCGAGGTGAGCGAAAGCGGTGCGGTCTTCGCTTGGGTGGAGCACGCTGGCGTCGAGATCGGGTTCCACCCGGCCGACGACGAGCGCAACCCCCGCGGCGGAAGCCCAGTGGTCTACTGGCGGGTCGCCGACGTGGGCAAGGCCCTGACCTGGTTGCTGGAGGCAGGCTGCACGCACCACCGCGGCCCGCTGCGAGTTTCCCCCCAGCGCCAGATCGCGCAGGTCATTGACCCCTTTGGAGTTGTACTGGGTGTTGATGACGGCCGCTGAGCCGTGCGGCGCTCAGGCCAGTCCCTGCAGATCGTGCAGGCCAGTCGCGGTGGCGAAGGCCCGCAGCGCCGCGCGCAGGGATTGAGCGCTCCACCGGGCGCCGTAACCCCAGACGGCTTCGAGGTAAAGGTCAAGGACGTGGGCTGCGGGCAGTTCCCGCCCGGCTTGGCGCATCACCGCGGGCAGCGTCACCAGGTCGATCAGGCCCGTGACGTCGGGTCGCACTGTCTCGGTGTCGAGCAGCGCCAGGGTGCTGTTCGCACGCCTGCGCAGGTGCTGCGGCTTGAGGTCCAGGTGTCCCAGCGGCACCACGTCGGCCCCGTAGGCGTCGAGGTGAGCGGCCGTCACTTCGGCCCAGGCCCCGGTGTCGGAGATCCAGGTCGGAGCGGTGTCGTTCGTCGCGGCGAGGGTGAAGCCGCCCAGCGCCGCGGCTTCCGGGGAGGACAGCCGGGTGGTGGCGGTGTGGACGGCGGCGACGCACTCGACCAGCGCGGCCGGAGTCGATCGGGCGGTCCAGTCGGCCGGCTCGGGCAGGTATTCCAGCAGCAGCGACAGCGACGCCTCGCCCTCGCCGTGCAGCATGGGAACGGGCGCGGTGCTGCCCAGCAGCGCGTAGGCCAGGGACTCGCCCGCGAAGGCGGCCGGGTCGGCGTGCAGCTTGAGGACCAGCGGCTCCTGGGTGCCGCCCACGGTGAACACTGCGGCGGTGTATCGGGCGGCGAGCATGGTGAGCTCCCCGGTCACCCCGGGATGGTCCGTCTCGAGCGCACGGCGGGCGAGAGCCAGTAGCCCCTCGGGGTCCTGGGGCAGCGCGGTGCCCAGCCAGCCGGCCGGGCGGATCCGGGCCAGGCCACTCAGCGCCTCGGCGGCCGTCGCCGCGGGTGCGGTCACCGGACCGCTCCGGCTGCGGGGATCACCGAGGCGGCGTGCGCGTAGGACAGGGCGGCCAGGTCAGGGCGCTGGTGTTCGCCGTAGATCGCGAAGAACGCGTAGACCAAGCTGTCCAGCGGCGACCCGATGTGCCAGCATTCCATTGCGCCGCCGGCCACGTCCCAGACCTGCAACCGCCCGCGCAGCAGTGCCGCGAAGTCCTGGAAGAAGACCTCCGCACCGAACGGGTAGGCAGCCATCGCCTCCTCACGTTCGGTCACCTGGACCTGGACGAAGCCTGCGGCGGTGACGTCCCAGGCGAACTGCAGCAGTTCCCCGCCGGGCCCGTCCTTGAGTCGCAGCACCGCGCGGTGGGCGCCGAGGGGCCCGGACAGGTACTCGTGGATGCTGCACGCCAGGATGCCGGTGCTGGTGGCCAGGAGCTCGCGGCCCAGGCGCGGGAGATCGGCCAGCACGTCGGCCAGGGCCTGGTCCCAGTCGGCGGGTGCGGCGGTGAGCGCGGTGAGTTCGCGGTGTCCGGGGTCGGCGAGGAAAGCGGCGTGGTCGATCAGGGAGTGGTACTCGAAATCCTCGTCGGTGTGCACCCAGTCGACCCGTGCTTGGGTAACCTTCTCGCCCGTGGCCACGGTCAGGCGGTCGCCGGGGCGCGGTCCGTGGACCTGAAACAGGCCCTGCAGGCTGTTCGCGGCGGTCGCCATCGCCGGGTGGTCGGAGTACAGGAACGGGCCGTGCGGTGAGGCCGGGGGCAGGAAGCCGTTGCCGCACAAGGCCACGTCGCGGATGCCGTCGAGCGGGGCGAGGACTTCTAGCAGCAGCTGGTGCAGCACCGACAGGCCGGTCTTGTAGCGGGTTCCGTTCAACCCGGGGAGCAGGTTGACCGAGGAGGCAGGCATCCCCGGGGGCACGATCTGGGAGTTGTTGGAGACCACTGCCATGTGCGGCACCGGCTGGGTGCCCTCTGCGACCTGCTGCACGTAGACGTCGGAGATGTCGGCGTCGACCGCGATGAACACGGCGGGGCCCTGGCCGACGCGGACGCACGGCTGCACGACGCGGTCCTCCCAGAACAGGGTTCTGGCTCCGGCTGGAAACAGGGTCAGGGTCAGGTCGCCGAGCTGAACCGGGGTGGTGTGGTCGATCCGGTGCACGGTGAAGCCCAGCTCGGCGATCGCCTGCTCCACCGGGGCCGGCAGCAGCGGGCCGGTGTAGATCGGCACTGACCGGTCCAGCAGGGCGAGGGAGGGGAGGTGGAAGTGGTCCAGGTGTTCGTGGGACAGGACCACGGCGTCGGGCCGGGGCATCGCGGTGGTGTCGACATCGCGCGGCGGCCAGACCCGGCACTCCGCCCCCGGCAGGCCGAACGCGGGCAGTAGGACCGGATCGATCAGGACGCTGTGGTCGCCGCCTTCGACCAGCCAGGTCTGATGGCCCAGGAACGTGAGCTCCAAGCGGGTTCCGCTGTCCATGCCGTACCTCTCTTCTTCATCGTCTTTTCAGGGCGGATTGACCTGGCCCGGGAGGGCGGGGCGGCCCCAGCCGCCCCGCCCTCCCGGAACCCTCGGGGTATGTCAGTGGTGGTAGGTGTGCGGGGCGGCGGTCAGCGCGCCGGAGCTGACCAGACGGCTGATCTTCGCCTGGAGCGCGGAGATCTTCTGGGGGTCGAGCACGGCCGGTGCCTTCGTGGTGGGCGTGGACTTCATGACGCATACCTCCTGGATCGTGGGGTGCCTCGCGGCTGGATGGCCGCCTGGAGCGGGGGAGCCCTCGCTCCAGGCGGCCTGCGTCCAGTCCACCCCCGACGGCCCCTGCGCGGGGTTCACTCGACCGGACGTTTCACCGGACGTTTCCGGTGCCCGATCGGATGGACAGTGGCATGGTGAACTGACCGCACGTCACCTATCGGGGGCATGACATGGCGAGGAGCGTCCTGGCGCGGTTGCGCAGGCGGGCCGGGTACACCCAGGAGACGTTCCTGGCCGCCTTCGCCGACTGGGCCAGCAGGATCAGGGCCGACGCGGCGGTCGGGGTGCGCCAGCTGCGGCGCTGGGAGAGCGAGGACCCACCGCCACTGCCTCACCCGGGCCAGCAGGCCGTCCTGGAGGCCATGTTCGGGATCCCTCTGACGGAGATGGGCTTCACCGTCCCTGAGTACCGAACCAGCACCCCGGCTCCGGCGCGGGATCATGGTTCCGTGCACAGGCGGCAATTCATCGCGGACCTCGGCGGCGTTGGCGTCGCCGTGGCTCTGCCAGTCCCTGGATCGCGAGTCGGTATGGCCGACGTGCGCGAGCTGCGGGGGAAGATCGACGGCCTGTACCGGCTGGACCACGGCAACGGCGGGCGGGCGGCCCATCAGCAGGCCCACGCGCTGTTGGAGCGCATCGGCTTTCAACTGAGCGGCGGTGTCCATCTGGAGCGCGTCACAGTGCAGCTGCATGCGATGCTTGGCGAGATCCACTGCCACCTGGGATGGATCGCGCACGACGCCGGCCAGGACGCCGAAGCCAGGTCCTCGGTGCTGGAAGCGATGGCTGCGGCCCGGATGACCGGCGACGCGCAGTTGGAAATGCGGGCGCTGTCGACGATGTCGCTGCTGGCCGTCGACCAGCACCGACCCTGGGAGGCCGCCTCCGCCGTCTCCGCCGCCCAGTCGTTGACCGCCCGCCACGCTGGGGACGGGGTGAAGCTGGTGCTCGCGCTCCGCGAGGCCCGCGCCGCACTGGCCGGAGCCGACCTCGCCGCCTCCCGGCGCGCGCTGAGCACGGCGGTCGCACTGCACGACAGGGCCGCCGAGGAATCGGACGCGCCGCGCTGGGTCCGATTCGCCGGGCCCGTAGAGATCGACTACGCCACCGGCACCCACTATCTGCAGGCCGGGCAGCCGCAGGCGGCGATCCCGTTCCTGCGCGCCGCCGTGAACGGCCTGGCCGCCGGCTACGCCCGCAACACCGCCCTGTACCAGGCCAGGCTGGCCACCGTGATGCTGCAGGCCGGGGAGATCGAGGAGGCATGCGCGCAGATGACCATGGTCGTTGCCCAGGCCCACGCCCTCACGTCCGCCCGTCTCACCTCCCGCCTGGCCAATTTCCGCCAGGCCGCCGCAGGGGTCGACACCGCGACCGCCCGCGATACGGTCGCCTTGCTGGAATCGGCTGCGGAGGCGAGATGAGAATCGAACGCTACGACGGCCAGGAAGCCGCCTGGGTCGAGGACGAGCTGCGGACTGTCTACCGGGGAGCGTTCACCGAACCTCCGTACGACAAGACCGACAGCGACGTCGAGGCGAATTTCCGGCGCTTCCGGACTCAGGTGAAAAAGGACGGCTTTCGTGCCGTCCTGGCCCGCGCCGACGCCGGTGAGCCCGTCGGCATGGCCTACGGCTACCCGCTGCCCGCCTCCACCGGCTGGTGGGAGACCCTGGTCGAGCCCGTCCTTGCTGAGGTCAGCCGCGAAGACGGCCACCGCACCTTCGGCCTATTCGAGCTCGCAGTCCAGCCCCCCTGGCGTGGGCAGCATGTCGCCACCGCAGTGCACCATGCCCTCGTGGACGGCCTCACTCAGGAGCGCGTCCTGCTCAACACCCGACCCGAAGCCGAAGCGGCTGGCCGGATGTACCGGTCCTGGGGCTACGAGAAGGTCGGCGAGAACCGCCCCTGGGCAGGTGCCGCACTACATGACGTGCTGATCCTGGCTCTGCCCGGGGAGAATCCCTCAAGACGATAGCTGCCAGCACAGTCCGCCTGCGATGGCATTGGCTCAGGTCCGGGCATGCCGCGACTTCATCACCGTCAACTGCCTTTCGAGGGGCGCGGGTAGGCGTCGTAGACCGAGCCCAATCCTGCCATTCAGTTCAATCTCCCGGCTAGGGCGGGTATTGGGTTGTGATCAATGGCTGTTCCGGGTGAGCTCTTTGATCCAGATCATCGAGGCCCGGAGATGGAGGCCGGCGAGGTAGCT
>NZ_JBEOUK010000073.1:0-22061 GCF_040304045.1 Kitasatospora sp. NPDC094016 | reverse complement strand
GGAGTTGGAAGACGGTCAGCCAGTGCTCGTTGGCGGCGATGAACTGCTTCATCGGTGGCATCAGGTGGGCGGAAAGGTTGTCCCAGACCAGTACGATTGGGCCGCCGAGTTGGACGCGCGCCCGCAGGATCAGGTCCCGGTAGTCCTTCCACGTGAAGCCCTTGGGCTCGCCCTTGCGTCCTCGATGGACACGGAACCCGTAGATCAGCCGGGAGCGTTCGCCCTGCTTGTAGCAGCTCATCCCGGCCATCGACACCCTGCCGGATCCTCTGCCCCGAACCCGGACTACGGGCGTTTGGCCCACGCGGCCCCAGGTTCTGGCGCGCGGCGGTCACAGCGTCTGCCCGGCCTCGTCTTCGAAGACGAGCCAGGCTCCGCGAGCCGCCGCGGCGCTTTTACCCTTGGCCACACCTCCTTCTTCCACAACTCGATTGCCACGTCGTCGCGTTCGATCGCTCGACGGGCCGGCTGCTGCCAGGACCAACCGTGCCGCTTGAGCAGGGCCCAGGTCCCCTCGACGGTGTAGCTGACGTGGAACATCCGCCCGATGAGCGTCTTGATCCGGGCCAGCGTCCACCGCTGATCCTCCCACCCGTGCGCGAGCGGGCCGCGCTCCAATTCACGCTCCAGTCGTGCTACTTGCGTATCGCTCAGCTTCGACCTTCCCGGCGAGCCCTTCGACTGGACACCGGCCTCGCCGCGTTCTCGCCACTGCCGGCGCCAGCGTTCCACCGACCGCTCGGACACCCGCAGCGCGGCGGCGATCTCCCTGTTCTTCTCCCCGCCCTCGAAGCGGACGACTGCCTCCAGTCGAATCCGCTCCCGCGCGGCCCTCTCGGCGTCGGTCAAGCCGCCGCCCTGCGCATACCTCACAGCCCACAGCTACCGGACCCGTACCCACGCCGTCAGGCAAACGGCCCGACTTCACTCAATCAAGTTCAGTATCGGCTCGGCATCCTTGTTTCCCGGTTCGGGTGGAGGGTGTTCGTGGTGGTCAGCTCACTGAGGAGTTCTCGCTTTCCGGTTCCGCTGGAGTGGGGTGTGCCGCCAGGGGTGGAGACGGTGTCGGGGGCGCGGCGGTTGGTCGTGGAGATCGTGCGGGAATGGGGGGTTCCACTCTCGGAAGGCGCGCTTCAGGACGTGGAGTTGTGCGCGAGCGAGGTAATTGCCAATGCGCTCGTGCATACCAAGGAGCGTTGCGCCGTGACCGTTCGGTGGTGCGCCGGGTGCTTGCGGGTTGAGGTTGCAGACGGGTGTTCGGGGCTGCCCCGGCGGGAACGCGGCGACGAATCGACGGGCGGGCGTGGCCTCTTGCTCGTCGAGGCGCTGGCGCACGCCTGGGGCTGGTACCCGGCGGGGGTGGGCAAGGTGGTCTGGTTCGAGTACCTGGAAGCCGCCGAAGCGCCGTGCCCCACGCATGGGTGGGGCACGGCGCTGGACCTCCACGCTCTGCGAGAGGTGGCGTAGTGGCAACCTTCGCGCGATTGGTGTGGTGGGCGCTCTTCTCGGCCGCCGTGGTGGCAGGGTTCGCGGCTGGTTGTGATCGTTGGGGAGAGTTGTTGAAGAAGGCCTCGCCGATGAGGCGGGTGCGCTGGCGAACCTCAACTACTGGGCGTACTGGATCGGCGAGGCCCCGTACCTCGAACTCTCCGATGACTTCATCGCCGCCCGGTCGCCGGGCCCGTGGCCCGGCGACAAGCTCCTCGCGCACCTCGTTGAGGGGCTCGGCCCGCAGTGCGGGTACGCCGAGTTGAACATCCACAGTGTGTGGTCACTGCTTCAGATCCGGCCGGATCTGTTGCGCTCCGGAACTGCGGCCCGTTCCCTGCGCGAACGGCTCCCGGTGTTGTTGGATGGTTCGGAGCTGTCGCGGCGCGGGCGACGCGAACTCGACGGCATCCGCTACGCGATCCGCCTTGCCGAGGCGTGAGAGGAGCCAGACAGTGACAGACGACCTGACGCCGGTGGCCAGGTTCCTGTTCGAAGCCGGGACGCTCAAGCAGACCAAGCGCACGGGCTGGTGGATGGCCGGCGTCCGCGATCCCGAGTCGGTCGCCGAACACTCCTGGCGAACCGCGTTGATCGCTTCGATCATTGCCAAGCTCGAAGGCGCGGACCCGGCGCAGGCCGCCTTCCTCGCGGTCTGGCACGACTCCCAGGAGACGCGCACCGGGGACGTCAACCATCTGGGGAAGAAGTACGCGCCCGGCGCCGATCCGGCGGCGGTGACGGCCGACCAGGTCGGCGGCATGCCGGAGATTCTCGCCTCGACCATCCGGGATCTCGTCGCGGAGTACGAAGCGAAGGACTCTCCGGAGGCGGTCTGTGCGCGGGATGCCGACAAGCTGGAGTGCCTGATCCAGGGCGTCGAGTACAAGGCGCAGGGCTACGCGAACGCTCAGCGCTGGATCGACAACAGCCGTGGCCGTCTCACCACGAAGACCGCCAACGCACTCGCCGACGCCGTCCTGGCAACCGACTCCCTCGACTGGCTCCGTGCTGCCCTCGGCGAGAAGTCGAGCTGACGCGGGTCGTGGATCGCGCCTTGAAGGCGGCACCTCGCAGGTGTCGGTTTCAAGGTGGCAGTTCGATGTGATGGTGGACGGCGCTGAGCCCGTGATCTGACGGAGGGGCGAGGATGGCGATCGAAGCGGAGCTCAAGGCGGTCGTGCACGACCCGGAGGGCGTGCGCGAGCAACTGGAGGCCCGGCATGGCGCCGGCCGCGCCGAGGTCTACCGCGACACGTACTACGAAGCGCCGGACGGCAGCCTGATGGGCGCGGATCGCGAGTTGCGGATCCGTACCGTGCACGGCCCGGACGGCACGCGCACGGTGCTCACGTACAAGGGGGCCCGGGTGGACGAGGCGTCCGGGTCGAAGCCGGAGTCCGAGACGAAGGTCGAGGACGCCGATGCCGCGCACGAGATCATGCGGGGCCTGGGCTTCACCCCTCGCATCGCGTTCGAGAAGCGGTGCCGCAACTACGGCTTCCAGCGCGACGGGAGGCACCTGCTCGCCACGCTCGTTCGCGTTCCCGAGTTGGACGACGCCACGTTCATCGAGGTCGAGACGACGGCCGCCACGGCGGCCGACCTCGCGCCGGCCCTCGCCCTGGTGCGTGCGGTGCTGGCCGAACTCGGCATCGAAGACGCCGACTTGACCACCGAGCTGTACACCGACGCAGTCGCGGCGGCGCGACCGGCCTGACTGATGGGCATCATTCCGCATTCACCGGCGCGCTCCCTGGGGCCACAGCACCTCAACCGGCACACCGCGCTGCCGGGCGTAGGCGACCACGTCCGCCGCCCCGCCGTAGCCGCGGGCCGGCAGGCCGTCCCAGACGGCGAGGAGCTTGTCGACCTGGGCTACCAGGACCTCGCTCCCCGCCATGTGGGCGGCTTCGTCGGACTCCACCCGGCCTGTCCGGTGAACGGCATTGGCGCTGCTCAACAGCCGGTCGTAGACGGGGTGGTGCCAGTCCGGCAGCCCGGCCCGGTACTGATCCGCCGGAATGACGGCCTCCAGCCGAGCCCCCCGTTCGAGCGCGATCTCCGCCAGCCACGCGTCCGGCCCGTCCGCGATGCAGGACACGACCGTGAGCCCAGTCGGGTCCTCTCCCGCGAGAGCGTCTTCGAGTAGCCGTCGAACCTGCTTCTCCACCCCGGCCGCCAGCCCCCGGTGCCCCGTGATTCCGATTCGCAGACCGCTCCGGTCGGCCTTCACGGTGTACGCGCCCTTGCCGGATGTCTCATCCAGGAACGTCACCTCGAACGATTCGAGGTGCTGCGCGCGTTCGGCCAGGAACCGGCGGACGTGAGGTTGCCGTTCGTGCTCCTCGAAGGCTGCACGGTCCGCGTACAACTCATAGAAGACCCGGACGTGTGGCTCGCCCGGCACGGTGTGAATGGCGTAGAGGAGCGTGCCGGGTTCCTTTGCGCGGATCTCTTCGAGGGCCGCAGCTGTCAGCTGGTCGAAGGCGCGGGCTGCTGTGGCATCGCGGGTGATGAAGCGTACGACCAGACCGAATCCCATGGGTCACGAGGCCTTCTGGCCGGCGACCTCGCGGGTGCGCTGGTGGAGCTGGCGGACCGTACGGCTGGTGGCTCGTGCCGGGAGGCTCTTGCCCAGAGCCTGGAAGTGCTCGTCGCCACGGACGGAGCTGATCGTGACGTAGTCGTCCAGGAACGTGTTCCAGGTGGCGCAGGCGGCCTCGACGTGCCCGAGTTCCATCTGGCGGCGGGCCAGCAGGCCGTTGCCGTGTACGCGGCCCTGTTTTTCGTTGGCGGGGCGGGCTCGGTTGGAGAGTTGAAGTTCCTTGATCGCCCCTGGGAGGTCGCCGAGTTCGTACAGCACGTGCGAGACGTGGAAGTGATAGGCGGCCTGGTCGTAGCCACCGACGGAGTCGTTGCGGCCCTCAGCCTGGGTCAGCGCGGTTTCGGTCTCGGCAAGGCGCGCGAATGCCTGCCGCTTGTCCTTCACCATGGCGGCGCCGTGCGCCTGTTGGCCGGCGAGGAAGGCTCGCAGTCGCGGGCCGGAGGCCGGAGCCGCTTCGGCGGCCGAGTCGGCGAGTTCCAGCGCCTTCGGGCCGTATCCGATATTGGATGCCTGGAGCGCCATGCCCCGTAGGGTGCGGCAGTACGTCACGTGGTCCTGGGCCTCGCGTGCGAGCTTGAGGGCCTGGACGTAGTACTTCTGGCCGAGACCGTGGGCAGTCTCGTACATCGCCATCCAGCCGGTGAGGTACGTGAGATCGGCGGCGGCTGACAGCAGCCCGGCCTTCACTTCCGTGGTGCCGGATGCCTGGAGCCAGGGTCCGACCGAGTTGACCAGGAAGGCCGCCGCCATCGGGCGGGCGTGGGCGGCGCCGAGCTCGTCGAGGATGTCGGCGATCCGGTCCGTCATTCTCCGAACGGTCTCGACCTCGCCTTGGCCGACCCGCACGGTACGGCCCGCCGAGGCATGGTTCATCCGGTCAGCGGTGTCGTCGAAGACCGGCAGCGTCAGAGCGAGCGAGTAGAGCCCGGAGGCGAGTACACCACGGCGCGAGGGGTCCATGTCGGCTTTGCCGATCGACATCAGATCGGACAGGACCCCCTGGCCGCCCGCCTGCTCGGCACCGCGCCCGAAGCCCGTCTCCTCGGGTGTCACCGGTCGTCGGAGTCGACGTGAGAACGTCTCGCGGACAACCTCCTGTACGTCTGTCCGGGGTTGAGTGCCCGAGAGCCAGTGCGAGATCGCCGACGTGTCGTAGGTCAGCTGGTGCCCCGCCTCGCCTCCGACGCGATTCACGGCTCGGGCGAGCTGGCCGTTGCCCCACCCCGCCTGCTGCATGAGTGTCGCGAGAGCGGTGTTGGGTGTGCGCGGTCGGTGGGTCATCGCGATCCCGTCCTCTGTTCAACCGGTTCAACGCCTGGACCAGCTTCGCCCGTTCTCCCTTCCTCTGTACCCGCGTTGACTTGATGTCAGCCATTCGGGCGGTGGGTGCAGACCCGAACCATCTGACATGGCTGCCGAATTGTCGATATGTGACCGAATGGATTCCCAGTGATCGTCAGTCCGCTCAACACCGCTCGATTTCCGGTTCCGCTGGAGTGGGGTGCGCCGCTCTCGGTTGATGCGCTCGGGGAGGTGGAGCTGTACGCCAGCGAGGTGATCGCCAATGCGCTCGTGCACACCAAGGAGCGCTGTGTCGTTACCGTCCGGTGGTGTGCCGGGCGGGTGCGGGTGGAGGTCGCCGATCGGTGCCCGGAACTCCCGAAGCGCGAGCTCGACGTCGGCTCGACCAGAGGGCGTGGCCTCCTGCTCGTGGAGGCGCTGGCGCACGCCTCGGGGTGGCACCCGGCGGGGGTGGGCAAGGTGGTCTGGTTCGAGTACCTGGAAGCCGCCGAAGTGCCGTGCCCCACGCATGGGTGGGGCACGGCGCTGGACCTTCACGCGCTGCGAGAGGTGGCGTAGTGGCGCCCGCCCGGTCATTCCGGCGGGCCCCACCCCGGGGACCGCGCCGTCAGGCACCGACGTGCATACTTGCCGGACGATCAGTGGGACGTAGAGGTGATGACGCGGTGAAACTGGCTGAAGCGCTCGCGCTGCGCGCGGCTGCGGTGCGGCGGGTGGAGCAGCTGCGGGCGCGCGTCGTCGGCAGTGCCCGGTACCAGGAGGGCGAGGAACCGGCCGAGAGCGCGGCGGAGGTCCTGGCCCAGGCCGGGGAGGTGCTGGACGAGCTGGAGCGGCTGATCCGCCAGATCAACCGGACCAACTCCACCGCGCTCATCGAGGGCGGCGGCACGCTGACCGACGCCCTCGCCCGCCGGGACGTCCTGCGGCTGCGTCACTCGGTGATCACCGCGGCCGCCGACGCCGCCTCCGGGCGCGACCAGCACGGAGCCGTACGGCAGTTGCGGTCCGAACTCAGGATCCTCTCGGCCCTGCCGGTCGCCGAGCTCCGCGCCCAGGCGGACGCCTTGGCGAAGGAGATCCGCGAGGTGGACACCCTGATCCAGCGCACCAACTGGGAGATCGACCTGATCGAGGACTGACCCCGCAAGCCGGGTGTGGGAAGCAGGTAGTCGCCACGGAGGCGTGCACACACCGCGGGCCGGCGGTTCATCCGGCCCTTGGCGCGTGAAGAGCAACGCAGGGGTTCGATTCCTCACCGAACAACGCAGCTCAGCATCGCGTACAGGTGACAGAGCACACCGCACAGCTCATCACCACGTGCAGATCCGGACGACGAGGGCGGGAACGGGGCGCCCCACACCCGGTGCGAGGGCCGTGCACACCAGCACGGCCCTCGCACCTACTTCACCCCGGAGCCACTCGGGAAGCGCCGTCAGGAGGCGCCATCAGGGGGCGCCTCCCGTCAGTGCGCGCCGAAGAAGCCGAAGAAGCTCTCAAGAATCTGCTGCGCGGCCAGCCCCGCCGGCATGGTGCCGGCGCGGACCTGGGCCTCCAAGTCGAGCGACAGCCGCCGCACTTCGGGGTGGTCGTGCAGTCGCGCGTAGAGCTGGTCGTGGACCATGGCCCACGTCCACTCGACCTGCTGGTCGCGCCGCTTCGCGGCCAGCGCGCCGGTGGCGTCCAGTACCTTGCGGTGCTGCTGCAGCCGCTCCCACAGCACGTCGAGTCCGGCGCCGTCCCGGCCGCTGCAGGTCAGCACCGGCGGTGTCCACGCCGCGTCGGGGGCCTGCAACAGACGGAGGGCGCCGGCGAGTTCGCGGGCGGCGGCGCGGGCGTCGGGTTCGTGCGGGCCGTCGGCCTTGTTGACGGCGATGACGTCGGCCAGCTCCAGGACGCCCTTCTTGATGCCCTGCAACTGGTCGCCGGTGCGGGCGAGGCTGAGCAGCAGGAAGGTGTCGACCATCCCGGCGACGGCGGTCTCGGACTGGCCGACTCCCACCGTCTCGATCAGGACCACGTCGTAGCCGGCGGCCTCCATGACCACCATGGACTCCCTGGTGGCCTTGGCGACGCCGCCCAGCGTCCCGGAGGTGGGCGAGGGGCGGACGAAGGCGTGCGGGTCGACGGCGAGGCGTTCCATCCGGGTCTTGTCGCCGAGGATGGAGCCGCCGGTGCGGCTGGACGTGGGGTCGACGGCGAGCACCGCGACCCGGTGGCCGAGCCCCGTGAGCATGGTGCCGAAGGAGTCGATGAAGGTCGACTTGCCGACACCGGGTACGCCGGTGATGCCCACCCGGACCGCGCCGCCCGCGTGCGGCAGCAGCCGTTGGAGCAGTTGCTGCGCGAGCGCGCGGTGGTCGGTCCGGGTGGACTCGACGAGGGTGACGGCGCGCGCGATCCAGGCGCGCGAGCCGTCGAGGACACCCGTCACATAGCTGTCGAGGTCGATCGTCCGCGGAGGCATGCGATCAAAATCTCACAGCTCGTGGCCGAGATCGGCCGCCAGTGAGGTGAGCAGGTCGTAGGCGGCGTCCGGGATGACGGTGCCCGGCGGGAAGACCGCCGCCGCCCCCGCCTCGTACAGCGCGTCGAAGTCCTGCGGGGGGATCACCCCGCCGACGACGATGGTGATGTCCTCCCGGCCGGCCTCGGCGAGCGCGGTGCGCAGCGCGGGGACCAGGGTGAGGTGCCCGGCGGCGAGCGAGGAGACGCCGACGATGTGCACGTCCGCCTCGACGGCCTGGCGGGCGACCTCGTCGGGGGTCTGGAAGAGCGGGCCGACGTCCACGGTGAAGCCGAGGTCGGCGAAGGCGGTGGCGATCACCTTCTGGCCGCGGTCGTGGCCGTCCTGGCCCATCTTGGCGACCAGGATGCGCGGGCGCCGGCCTTCGGCCCGCTCGAACCGCTCGACCAGGTCGCGGGTGCGCTGGAGGGAGGCCGAGGGGCCCGCTTCGTCTCGGTACACACCGGAGATGGTACGGATCTGGCCGCTGTGCCGGCCGTACACCTTCTCCAGGGCGTCCGAGATCTCGCCGACGGTGGCCTTCGCCCGGGCCGCGTCGACGGCCAGGTGCAGCAGGTTGCCGTCGAGCGAGCCGCCGCGCTGCGGGCCGGCCTCGGCGGCCCGGGTGAGCGCGTTCAGCGCGTCCTGGCAGGCCGTCTCGTCGCGTTCCTCCCGGAGCCGGCGCAGCTTTTCGAGCTGGCGGGCGCGCACCGAGGAGTTGTCGACCTTGAGCACGTCGATCTGCTCGTCGCTGTCCACCCGGTACTTGTTGACGCCGATGACCGGCTGGCGGCCGGAGTCGATCCGGGCCTGGGTGCGGGCGGCGGCCTCCTCGACGCGCATCTTCGGGATGCCCGCGTCGATGGCCTTGGCCATGCCGCCGGCGGCCTCGACCTCCTGGATGTGCTGCCAGGCGCGGCGCGCCAGGTCGTGGGTGAGCTTCTCGACGTAGGCGGAGCCGCCCCACGGGTCGATGACCCGGCAGGTGCCGGACTCCTGCTGGAGCAGCAGCTGGGTGTTGCGGGCGATCCGGGCGGAGAAGTCGGTGGGCAGGGCCAGCGCCTCGTCGAGCGCGTTGGTGTGCAGCGACTGGGTGTGGCCCTGGGTGGCGGCCATCGCCTCCACGCAGGTGCGGGTCACGTTGTTGAACACGTCCTGGGCGGTGAGCGACCAGCCGGAGGTCTGCGAATGGGTGCGCAGCGACAGCGACTTGGCGTTCTTCGGGTCGAACTGCTTGACCAGCTTGGCCCACAGCAGCCGGGCCGCGCGCAGCTTGGCGACCTCCATGAAGAAGTTCATGCCGATCGCCCAGAAGAACGACAGCCGCGGCGCGAAGGCGTCGACGTCCAGGCCCACGTCCAGGCCCGCGCGCAGGTACTCCACCCCGTCGGCCAGGGTGTAGGCCAGCTCCAGGTCGGCGGTGGCCCCGGCCTCCTGGATGTGGTAGCCGGAGATGGAGATGGAGTTGTACCGGGGCATCTTCTGCGAGGTGTACGCGAAGATGTCCGAGATGATCCGCATCGACGGCTGCGGCGGGTAGATGTAGGTGTTGCGGACCATGAACTCCTTGAGGATGTCGTTCTGGATGGTCCCCGCCAGCTTCTCGGGTGCCACCCCCTGCTCCTCGGCGGCCACGATGTACAGGGCCAGGACGGGCAGGACGGCGCCGTTCATGGTCATCGACACCGACATCCTGTCCAGCGGGATGCCGTCGAAGAGTTGGCGCATGTCGTAGATCGAGTCGATCGCCACGCCCGCCATGCCGACGTCGCCGGTGACGCGCGGGTGGTCGCTGTCGTAGCCGCGGTGGGTCGGCAGGTCGAAGGCGACCGAGAGGCCCTTCTGGCCGGCCGCCAGGTTGCGGCGGTAGAAGGCGTTGGACTCCTCGGCGGTGGAGAAGCCCGCGTACTGGCGGACGGTCCACGGCTGGTTGACGTACATGGTCGGGTACGGCCCGCGCAGGTACGGGGCGATGCCCGGGTAGGTCTCCAGGAAGTCCAGGCCGGCCAGGTCCGCGGTGGTGTACAGCGGCTTGACGCCGATGCCCTCGGGGGTGTCCCAGACCAGTTCGTCGACGTCCTTGCCGGTGGACTGCCGCCAGGCGGCCCGCCACTGGCCGTCGGTGACGTCCCCGGAGGGATCCCCGTTCAGCCCGATTCCGGTGAAGTCGGGGATCATCGTGCCACTCCGATCTGGTCGAGCAGGGAGGTGAGGACGGCGATGGCGTCCCCGCCCGCGTGGATGAACTCGTCTACTCCTGCCGGGGTTTCGCCGAGTCGACCGGCCAGCAGCACCCGTCGGGCTCCGGCCGCCTTCAGCGCGCCGGCGACGGCCTCGGCGTGCTCGCCGTACTGCGCGTCGCTGGAGCACAGGCAGGCGGCGGTGGCGCCGGAGGCGGTGAAGGCCTCGGCGAAGGCGGCCGGGTCGACGGACTCCAGCGAGGTCGTCGCGATGCCGCCGGCCTGGAACAGGTTGGCGGCGAAGGTGGTGCGCGCGGTGTGCGCGGAGGCGGTGCCGATCGAGGCCAGGAACAGCTTCGGCCGCTCGCCGGTGGCCGCGAGCTGCGCGTCCGAGCGGTCGCGCAGCGCCTCGTACGCCTCGGCGCGGCGCACCTGCGGCAGCCCGCCGCCCGGTGCGGCCGGGGCCGGTTCGCGGACCAGCGGCTTTTCGTCCAGGTGCGGGAACTCGCTGACGCCGGTGACGGGTTCGCGCCGCTTGGCGAGCTTGACGGAGCGCTCCGCCCAGGTCGCGGCGATCCGCTCGCGGACCGTCCCGCCGGTGAGCGCCGCCTGCTGGCCGCCGGCCCGCTCGATCTCCTGGAACCAGGCCCAGGCGGCCGCCGCCAGCTCCTCGCTCAGCTGCTCGACGTACCAGGAGCCGCCGGCCGGGTCGATCACCCGGGCGAGGTGGGACTCCTCCAGCAGGATCGACTGGGTGTTGCGGGCGATCCGGCGGGCGAAGGCGTCCGGCAGGCCGAGGGCGCTGTCGAAGGGCAGCACGGTGACGGCGTCGGCGCCGCCCACGCCGGCGGCGAGGCAGGCGACGGTGGTGCGCAGCATGTTCACCCACGGGTCGCGGGCGGTCATCATCACCCGGGAGGTGACGGCGTGCTGGCGCTGCGCCGAGGCCGTCGCGGAGGCTCCCGACACCTCGGCGACGCGGGACCACAGGCGGCGCGCGGCACGGAACTTGGCGATGGTGAGGAACTGGTCGGCGTCGGCCGCGTAGCGGAACTCCAGCTGGCCGAGCGCGGCGTCCACGGACAGCCCGGCGGCGGTCAGCGCCCGCAGGTAGGCGACGCCGGTGGCGAGCGAGCAGCCCAGCTCCTGGGCGGGCGAGGCGCCGGCCTCGTGGTAGGGCAGGGCGTCCACGGTCAGCGCCCGGACATCGGGGTACTCGGCGGCGCAGCGGGCGGCCAGCGCGGTGGCCTCGGCGAGCAGCGCGGTGGTGCGCCCGGTCTCGCCGGTGCGGGCCTGGAGGCCCAGCGGGTCGGCGCCGAGGTTGCCGGCGGCGGCGCCGGGGGAGACCTCGCGCTCCTCGTACAGGGCGAACAACTGCTCGGCGGCGGCGGTGAATTCGGGCCCGGCGTCGAGTGCCACGGCGGCCAGGTCGAGGTACACGCCGGTCAGCGTCTCGGGCAGGGCCGTGACGGGCAGGCCCGCGCCGCCGAGCTCCAGCCAGAGCGAGCCGACGCCGTTCTCCAGGTCGGCCAGGACCGCCTCGTTGGTGCGCCGGCGGTCCGGGTCGGCGTGCCGCTGGCGGACGTCCCAGCCGGCGACGACGGCGCCCTGCGGCCGGCCGCCGCGGACGAACGGGGGGAACCCGGGGTAGCCGGCTTCGGCCGGGGCGTCCTCGGCGGTGTACAGCGGGCGGGCGCGCAGCCCGTCCGGGAGTTCGGTGGTGAGCGCCCGCTCGGCTGCGGCGCCGTCCGCGGGGTGCGCGCCGGACTTGCGCAGCACGCCCTCGACGAGCTGCTGCCACTGCTCGCGGTGTGCGGCCGGGAATTCGGCGGCGAGGGGGAGCCCTTCGGGCAGGACGTTCATGACCGCAGGTTAGCGCTCGTTCGCAGGCCCGCAGGAGGGGCGGTCCGTGTGACCTTTCCCTCGATTCGGCACGTTCTCAGCACTCCGGGCGGCGAGGAGTGCCGCGGACGGTGGCACCCGAGGTCAACGCCGGTGCCGGGGGCCACGATCGATCGCCCGGAACAGTCCGGAACAGGGGGATTGCGGAACCCCTCCACTCATCTATTAAGTTACTTCGAAGAAGGTGGGTGGGGACCGAACCCCCGTAGGTCCTCGCCCGCCTTCGCCGTCCCCTGCCGTCCCCCGAAGGAGAGCCCCCCGCCATGGGAAAGCGTCGCAAGCCCAGCCCCCCGAGCCGGGCCCGCATGGCGGTCCTCACCACGGCCATGGCCGGCGGCGCCGTCCTCGCCTCCGGCACCGCCCACGCCGAGCCCACCCCCAACCTGGCCTCCGTCAAGGAGCAGGTGGACAAGCTCAACGAGGAGGCGGAGCAGGCCGTCGAGCAGTTCAACGGCTTCCAGGAGAAGCAGCAGAAGCTCCAGGGCGACGCCGGCAGGATCCAGGAGAAGGTCGCCCGCGGGCAGGAGGCGATGAACGAGCTGCGCTCCCAGCTCGGCGCCGTGGCCGCCGACCAGTACCGCACCAACGGCATCGACCCGTCCTTCCAGCTGATGCTCGACTCCGACCCGGCCGCCTACCTGGAGCGCGCCTCGGTGCAGAACCACCTCGCCGACTCCCAGATATCCCTGCTCAAGCAGGCCCAGAACGAGCAGCGCAAGCTCGACCAGGACCGCGCCGAGGCCACCGCCACCCTGGCCCAGCTCGACTCCGTCGGCACCGAGCTGGGGGAGAAGAAGAAGCAGATCCAGGCCAAGCTCGCCCAGGCGCAGGGCATGCTCAACAAGCTGAGCGCCGAGGACCGCGCCAAGATCAACGCCCAGCAGAACGCCGAGAAGGCCAAGGCCGAGGCCCAGGCGGCGGCCGCCGCCGACCGGGCCTCCCGCTCCTCGGAGCGCCAGAACATGAACACCCCGGCGCCGCCCGCCAACGGTCGCGCCGCCGCCATCCTCCAGTTCGCCTACGCCCAGCTCGGCAAGCCCTACGGCTGGGGCGCGACCGGCCCCAACAGCTTCGACTGCTCCGGCCTCACCGGCGGCGCCTACCGCTCGGCCAACGTCAAGCTGCCCCGGATGTCCCAGGACCAGTGGAACAGCGGCGCCCGCGTGCAGCGCGCCGACCTCCAGCCCGGCGACCTGGTCTTCTTCTACCCCGACATCCACCACGTGGGCATCTACATCGGCGACGGCAAGATGATCCACGCCCCGCGCACCGGCAAGAACGTCGAGGTCCTCCCGATCAGCGCCATGCCGTACGTGGGCGCCGTCCGGCCGTAGGAAGTCCGGCACGGGCACCGGCAGTCCGACAGCCCGCTCCCGCCTCGGCGGGGGCGGGCCTTCGCGTTCTCCGGCTCCGCCCGGTTTTCCTCGTGTGGCGGAACGCAGAAACAGGACCATCGGGGAAGTACTTGCCCCTACAGTCTCCCCACACCCCCAGGGTCGTCACGGAGAGGGAGCACCATGGCCGACACGCCCGCGCCCCGGAGCATCGAGAGCTACGGCTACCAACAGGAACTCCGCCGGTCCCTGACCTTCACCGACCTGCTCGTCTACGGGCTGGTCTTCATGGTGCCGATCGCACCGTTCGGCATCTTCGGCGGTGTGTTCCAGGGCTCCGGCGGCATGGTCGCGCTGGCCTACGTCCTGGGCATGGTCGCGATGATGTTCACCGCCCTGTCCTACGCCCAGATGTCGCGGGCCTTCCCGATGGCCGGCTCGGTGTACACGTACGCCGGGCGGGGCATCGCGGCGCCGGTCGGCTTCCTGTCCGGCTGGATGATCCTGCTCGACTACGTGCTGGTGCCGGGGCTGCTGTACCTGGTCGCCGGTGTCGCCATGAACTCGCTGGTCCCGTCCGTCCCGGTGTGGCTCTGGCTGGTCGGCTTCGTGCTGCTCAACACCGTGGTCAACTACCTGGGCATCGAGACCACCTCCAGGGTCAACAAGGCGATGCTGGTCGGCGAACTCGTCGTGCTGGCGCTGTTCGTGGTGGCCGGGGTGATCGCGCTCGCCTCCGGCAGGGGCCGGGGCTTCGACCTCACCCCGCTCTACAACGCGCACACCTTCTCGTGGAGCCTGGTCTTCGGCGCGGTCTCGATCGCGGTGCTCAGCTTCCTCGGCTTCGACGGGATCTCCACCCTCTCGGAGGAGAACCGGGACTCCACCAAGGCCATCGGCCGGTCGATGGTCGCCGCGCTGCTGCTCGCGGGCACGCTGTTCATCGTGCAGACGTGGGTGGCCGCGCTGCTGGTGCCGGACCCGGGCGCCCTGATCCGGGACGGCGATCCGAACGGCACCGCCTTCTACGACGCGGCCCGCACCGCCGCCGGCGGCTGGCTCGCCACGCTGACCGCCGCCTCCACCGCCGTCGCCTGGGGCTTCGCCAACTCCCTGGTCGCCCAGGCCGCCACCTCGCGGCTGCTGTACGCGATGGCCCGGGACCGCCAGCTGCCCGCCTTCCTGGCCCGGATCCACCCCGCACGCCGGGTGCCGGTCAACGCCACCCTGCTGACCGCCGCGATCTCGCTGCTGCTCGGCCTCTACATGGCCTCGCGCGACGACGGCATCACCCTGCTGAGCACCCTGGTCAACTTCGGCGCGCTGACCACCTTCCTGGTCCTGCACGTCGCCGTCGTCGTCCACTACCTGATCCGCCGACGCAGCAAGGACTACTGGCGCCACCTGATCGCGCCGGTCCTGGGCTTCGCGATCCTCGCCTACGTGGTCGTGAACGCCGACATAGCGGCCCAGCGGCTCGGCTTCGTCTGGCTGGCCGTCGGCGCGGTCGTGCTGGCCGGGCTGGTGGCCACCGGCCGCACGCCCCGCCTGGCCGTCACCGACGCTGAATCCGTCACCGACGCTGAATCCGCCACCGAGCCCGACCCCGCCGCCGGGCCCGATCCCGCCACCGACGCGCCCACCACCCGCGAGGAGAACCCGTGAGCCTGCCCGAAACCGTCCAGCTGGCCCCCGCCCCGGCCGACTACGCCTACACCTTCGGCGGGCGCGAACCGCTCGTCACCGTGCAGCCCGGCACCATCGTCGAACTGACCACCGAGGACTGCTTCGGCGGCAAGGTGCGCGGCACCGGCGACCTGCCCAGCCAGGTGTGCGTCTTCCCCTACCTCAACCCGGTCACCGGGCCGATCGCGGTGGCGGGCGCGGAGCCCGGCGACGTCCTCGCGGTGCACTTCGTGGAGATCACCCCGGCCCGGGAGTACGGCGTCTCCAGCACCTTCCCGCACTTCGGCGCGCTGACCGCGACCCACAGCACGGCGATGCTGCACCCGCCGCTGGAGGAGCGGGTCTGGGTCTACGACCTGGACCTCAAGGCGGGCGTCTGCCGATTCCGGGCCCGGAACAGCGATTTCACGGTGGACCTCCCGCTCGACCCGATGCACGGCACCGTCGGGGTCGCCCCGGCGGCCGGCGAGGTGCTGGCCTCGATCACGCCGGGCGCGCACGGCGGCAACCTGGACACCCCCGAGATGCGGGCCGGCACCACCGCCTACTTCGGGGTCAACGTCCCGGGCGGGCTGCTCGCCATCGGCGACGGCCACGCCCGCCAGGGGGAGGGGGAGGTGTGCGGGACGGCGGTGGAGGCGTCCATGCGCACCACCGTGATCGTCGACCTGGTCAAGGGCGGCGGACCGGCCTGGCCGCGGCTGGAGGACGACCGCTTCCTGATCAGCACCGGCTCGGCCCGCCCGCTGGAGGACGCGTTCCGGATCAGTCAGCACGACCTGGTCGGCTGGACCGGGCACCTGCTCGGCCTGGACCAGCTCGACGCCTACCAACTGGTCAGCCAGGCCGGGCTGGCACCGGCCGCCAACGTCTGCGACACCAACTACACGATGGTCGCCAAGCTGCCGAAGAGCCTGCTCGGGCGGGTCCGCGCCTACGACGGCCTGCACGACCGCCTGCGCGAGACCGCCGAGGCGTACCTGCGGCACCGGTAGGGCTGGTCCGGCATCGTGACCGGGGGGTGACGGACGCCCTACGGGTGCGGCGCGCAGGCCAGCAGGTACGGCAGCAGCGGAAGCGCCGACACCACCGTCCAGGAGGCCAGTCGGCGCCTTCGCCGGCCGTGCCCCGGGCGGGCCAGTCGGCGGACCCGGGCCAGCACCCCGGTGGCGGCCACCGCCAGCGCCCCGCCCGACGCGGGGCCCGGCGGGCCGCCCGGCGCGATGCCGTACGCCGTGCCCGGCACGGTGCCGTGCGCGGCGCCCGCCGGGGCCCCGGACGTCGCCAGGGCGCAGAGCGCGGAGGCCAGTTCGCTGCGCGACACCCGCGCCAGCGCGGCGTCGTCGGCCGCCATCTCCAGCAGCAGCCCCACCTCCGCCCGCCCGCGCCGGGCCAGCGGCAGCGGGCCGAACAGCAGGGCGAAGGTGTCCGCCGGCAGCCGGAACAGGTGGTGGCGGCCGCGGATGTGTCCGTGCTCGTGCGCCACCGCCGCGGCCAACTGCCGTTCGTCCAGCAGCCGCAGCGCCCCGCGCGACAGGACCACCCGGGAGCTTCGGCCGGGCAGGCAGTAGACGGTCGGGTGGGCGTGCTCCAGGATCAGGGCGCCCCAGCGCCCGTCCCGGACGGCGACCAGGTCCAGCATCGCCCGGTGCCGCCGGCGCGCCCGCCCGGCCCGGAGGCCGACGGCCGCCACCACGGTGGCGATCGCGGCCCCGGCGGCGGCCAGCAGCCACCAGCCGTGGGTGTGCGGGGCCACGGGACCGGGCGGCTCCTGGTGCGGGAACAGCCCGACCAGCCCGGCCGGCTCGTGGGCGAACGGCTCCACCGCGTGGTGCGCCGCCAGCAGCAGCGCGACCAGGAAGGAGGCCATCAGGGCCAGCCAGAGCGCGGCGCCCGCCGCCGGGCGCGCCTGCAACCGGGCCGAGCCGGCCAGCCGGCGCGGCAGCAGGACCCCGGTCACGGCCAGGTGGAGGCCGAGCAGCGCGAGGGTCACTCGCCGTCCCGGGCCTTCACCTGCTCCAGCGCCGCCAGCAGCGCGGACGCCTCGTCGCTGCTCATCCCGTCGACGAAGTGCAGCAACGCACCCGCCCGGTCCGGCGTGGTCTCCAGCGCCTGGCGCATCAGCCGCGCGGTGTACGCCTCCCGGGTGCAGGTCGGCTCGTACGCCCAGGCCCGGCCCACCTTGTCCCGGCGCAGCCAGCCCTTGGTGTGCAGGATGTCGGCCACCGTGGTGACGGTGGTGTACGCGACCGGCCGCCGCCGCTGGAGGTCGTCCACCACCTCGCGTACGGTGGCGGGCCGGCCCCAGGACCACAGCCGGTCCATGATCTCGGCCTCCAGGTCGCCGAACCCGCGCAGCACCGCCGTTCTCTCCCTCGCCGACCGCCGGCGCCCTTCGCCCGCTGGAACCCGCCCATGGTACGGCGCTCTCGCGCGGGGGTCGCCCGTGCACGCCGAAGCCCGCCCCCCCGTTTCGGAGGGCGGGCACCGGTGTGCGCCAGGGGTCAGGACAGCCGCCGCCCGATCGGGATGCGGGAGCGGGTCAGCAGGGCGGCGAGCAGCCCCGCCAGCACCGGGAGCACCAGGACGACCAGCAGCAGCTGGCCCCAGGGGGCGGTGATCAGGGCCGGGTGGCCGCCGAACCCGCTCGCCCGGGACTTCAGCAGGCCCACCGCGGGGACGAAGCCGTTGACCGCCCCGAGCAGCGCCCCGAGCAGGGCGATCATCGCGCACTGCAGTCCCGCCATGGTGCGGCGGATCCGCGGCGGTGCGCCGACGGCGGCCAGGGTGGCCTGGTCCTGGCGGGAGTCGGCGGCAGCCAGGCCGGTGGCGATGCCGGCGGCGCCGAGGACGACCAGTGCGGCGAAGCCGCTGAGGGCCAGGGTGAGGGCGTCGCCGCGGGGCTGGAAGCCGCGCTCGACCTCCAGCTGGGCGGCCCGGTCGAGCCGGACGACGGCGGCCTCGGCGCGCTGCTGGGCCTTGCGGTCGGGCGGGGTGGCGGGCACCCAGATCGAGCCGGTGGGCTTCGCGGTGAGCCCGGGCAGCAGCTTGGGCAGCGCCGAGGGCAGGATCAGGCCCTGGGCGAAGCGGGCGGCGGTCGGGTTCTCGACCAGGACGGCGTCGGCCGGGATCTCCTGGAGGTCGGGCTTGGGGATCTCGCCGGGCTGGAGCGGCGCGCCGGAGCTGCCGCGCAGCTGGAGCACCGCCCGGCCGTCGCCGGCGAGGAACGCGCGGTCGAAGACCAGGACCTTCCCGGCGGCCAGGGCCTGTTCGGCGGCCGGGTCGTGGATGCCGAACTGGGTGCGGAGCATGGCGGCGTCCCCGGAGGCCAGGTGCGGCGGGCCGGACGCGGTGCGCGGGTTCACGGTGCCCTTGAGCTGGACGGTGCTGGAGCAGTTCGTGCAGAACTGGTACACCGCTTCGCCGAGGTCGGCGCGCGGCCCCAGGTCGGTCAGCTGCTTGCCCACCTCGGCGCGCAGGCCGTCGAGTTGCGGCCCGTCGACGGTGGAGAGGAGCTGCACGGCGCCGTACGGGGCCTGCGGCCGGTAGTCGCGGCGGTTCTCGGCGTCCGTGCTGGTGCTGTAGACGCCGATGGCGACGGCCCCGGCCACGGCGGCCATCACGGCGGCGACGGCCGGCGCGGTGCGCGAGCGGTGCCGGGCGGAGTCGCGCAGGGCGAGTCGGGGGCCGAGCGGCAGCCGCTTGGCGAGCCGGCCGAGCAGGGCGACGAGTGCGGGGGTGCAGGCGAGCAGGCCGAGTTCGGCGATGACGGAGCCGCCGAGCACGGTCAGCGTGCGGGTGTCGTAGGTGCTGACGACGGGGACGCCGCCGCGTTGCACCGCGCTCGCGCCGTACAGGGCCAGGGCGGCGCCGGCGGCGAGCAGCAGCACACCGAGCACGGTGACCCAGCGGTTCGGGGCCTGGACGGTGTCCCGGTCGGTGAGTCCGGCGGTGACGCTGCGGCGGGCGGCCTGCCGGGCGGGCAGCGCGGCCGCGAGGAGCGCCGTCAGCAGGCCGATCCCGCCGATCGCGAGCAGGTCCAGTGGCGGCAGGGCGAAGTGCCCGAAGCGGGCGCCGCCGGCCCGTTCGATCCACGGGCGCAGCCCGGCGACGAGACCGCCGCCGAGGACCACGCCGACCACGGCCCCGGCCGCGCCGAGGACGACGGCGCCACCGAGCACCACCGCGCCGACGTGGGTCCGCCGGCCGCCGGCGGCGCCGAGCAGCGCGAGCTGGCGGCGGGAGCGGCGGGCGCCGACCGCGAAGGCGGGCCCGGCGAGCAGGGCGACCTCCAGCAGGCCCATGCCGGTGACGGTGGCCACCACGACCTTGGTGTTGTCGTCGGCGGAGGGGCCGAAGGAGTGGTAGGCGTCCCGGTAGTAGGGGACGGCGGCGCGCGGCGGCGGGGCGAGCGCGACCGAGCGGGCGGTGAGGGTGTAGCCGTGGGCGTTGAACTCCTGGACCTTGGCCCAGTCGAGGGTGGCCCCGGCGGGGAGCCGGACCAGCCAGGCGCCGTGTTCGGGCTCCGGCGCTGCCGCGGCCGGGCCGCCGGGAGGCGTGGCGGCGGCGAGCTGGCTCAGCAACGCGCCCGGCTGGGCGACGAGTTCGACCCGGTGGAGGTCGTCCGGGTGCTCGACGACGCCGGTGATGGTGAAGGTGGTCCGCTCCAGGCCCGGGAAGGTGGTGGTGCCGCCGACGGCAAGCCCGGCGTTGTCGAGGAAGGCCCGGGTGGCGGCCAGTTCGCGCGGGCCGCCCGGGGCGTGGCCGTCGACCAGGTCGAGGCGGCCGTGCCAGAGCGGGTCGGTGAGGTCGGCCTCGGTGGTGAGGGCGCGGACGAGGCCTTCGGGGGAGGTCGCGCCGGTCTCCGGGCCCTGCCGGGCGGAGGTGAGCACGCTGCCCGGCGGCAGCAGTCCGGTGACCAGGGTGACCGGGTCGGTGCCGGCGCCCTTCTGCTGCTCGGCCGTGGGCGGCTGCCCGGGGCGGGGCTGGGCCGCGAAGACACCGTCCTCGGCGACCGGGGCCTGCTCGACGGTCCGGCCGGGGGCGAGTGAGGTGACCAGGGCGTCCGCCCCGCCCAGCACCCGTTCGACCCGTTCGGCCGGGGTGAGCTGCCCGCTGCGGTGGACGACGTCGGCGCCGGTGACGCCGAGGACGGGCAGCGCGATCATGGCGACGATCAGGGCGCTGCGGCCCTTGGCGCGCAGCGCGTCGCGGCGGGCGATGCGCAGGGCGACCTTCCAGGCGCCGAGTCTCATCGGGCCACCTCGCCGAAGCCGTCGGCCGGGTGGCCGAAGTCGCCGACCGCGTGGGAGGCGCCGGTGGCCGCGTGCGCGGCCCCGTCGGCCGCGTGGCCGTAGCCGTCGGCCGGGGCGCTGAGCGGCTCGGCGGTCAGCCGGCGCTTGCCGGTGCGCCGCCCGTGGCTCTCGGAGGCGACCGCGCCGTCCTTCAGGTGGACCACCCGGTCCGCCCAACTGGCGTGCGAGGCCTCGTGGGTGACCATCATCGCGGCGGCCCCGGCGTCGCATCGGGCGCGCAGCACGGCGAGCACGGCCTCGCCGGTGGCGGAGTCGAGGGCGCCGGTCGGTTCGTCGGCGAGGACGAGGCGGCGCTCGCCGATCAGCGCGCGGGCGATGGCGACGCGCTGCTGCTGGCCGCCGGACATGTCGTCGGGGAAGCGGTCGGCGAGTTCCCCGATGCCGAGTTCCTCCAGGGCGGCGAGCGCCTCGCGGCGGGCGGTGCGTCCGGAGACCCCGTCGAGTTCGCGGGGCAGCGAGATGTTCTCGGCGGCGGTGAGGGCGGGGATCAGGTTGTAGTCCTGGAAGACGTACCCGATGGAGCGCCGCCGAAGGTCGGCGAGCCGGCCGCGGCTGAGGCCGCCGAGGGCCACGCCCTCGACCAGGATTTCGCCGTCGCTGGGCGCGTCGAGCCCGCCGGCCAGGGTCAGCAGGGTGGACTTCCCGGAGCCGGACGGGCCCATGACGGCGACGAACTCGCCGGGGTGGACGGCCAGTTCGACGCCGCGCAGGGCGTGTACCTCGGCGGCTCCCCGCCCGTGCACCCGGGTGACGTTGGCCAGGTGCAGGACGGGTGCGGATCGGGTCGGATCGCTGTGGGACACACTTCCCCCTCGTGAGCTGTTGAGCTGCATATGTCGGTGAACTATATATGCCGGATGGGGGTGCACGTCGAGGGGTGGGTTTGGTCAAGCTTCTACAAAGCTGTCGAAGTTCGGTCGAAACGCCGCTATCCGGGTGAAGGGGAGGGTCTATGCTTGACGAGGTTTGAAAGGCACCTCGTTCGGTGAGGCGTCTTCACGGACACAGGCCACTGACCCGACGACGTCGAGAGACGCCCAGGTTCAGGACAGGTCTTCCCGAGTTAAGGGTTGACCCCAAGTGGCTTCCGGCCCGACCGGGCTGGACACGCCGTGGAGTGCCAAAGCTCTGACGAGTTGGGGTGTGCCGGTCCCGTGGGCCGGTCCGCTCCTTGCCGTGTCGCGATGCGGTGCACAGACGTGCGCCCCCGGCCGGGAGGAGGCGAGAGACATGGACTGCGATAGTCCGGGCCATAGTCGCCCCTACCCCCGCATGCTCTCGATCACCTCCGGCACGCGGTAACAACCTTCCCTGCGCGCGTTCACCTGACGCTGCGTCATGCGCTCGACCGCGCCCCGACGCACGACGTCTGACGCCTCGTCATGCCCTCACGGCCGCCGCCGCTCAGCGCCGCCGTGCGGTCCGGCGGCATGCGCTCGCAGGGAGGATCGCTGCTGCGTGCCCCCTGTCGCCCCCTCAAGGAAGGGGGCAAGGAGGCCCTGCCATGACCAACGTGATGCTGGACCCGAAGGTCCCCACCACCACCCGCACCGCCGTGCTCGACGACGCCCACGTCGGCGACATCAAGGGTGCGCTCGGCACCATCCGGCTCGACGACACCACCCCGCGCCACGGCCTGTCCGCGCGGCTCAAGACCCTGCTCGCGATCGTGGGCCCCGGCCTGATCGTGATGGTCGGCGACAACGACGCGGGCGCCTTCTCGACGTACGGACAGGCGGGGCA
>NZ_JBEOUK010000072.1:0-22419 GCF_040304045.1 Kitasatospora sp. NPDC094016 | reverse complement strand
AAACGCTCGGCTGGGAAACCCCAGCCGAGCGCCTGCATAAACTCATCGCGGCCTGAACAACCGACCACGTGTTGCAACGATCCCTAGAAACCGCCTTCCAGAGTCGCGGGGTCTCCTGGCTGGCCGCTCCCTGATGCCGTACGCCGAGAGCGACGAGCTTCATCCACGCGGATGATCCACACCACCCTGACCCAGGGCACGCTCTACGGGCGGCGGGCCAGCAAGTGGGTGTCGAGGAAGCCCCGCTCGGACGCTGGGTCGTGGAGCAACCGAGCCACTGTGACGAGGCCGGCACCGGCCAGACCACTGGGCATCCGAGAGCAACTGAAGACGCGACACGGGAACAGAGTTCCAGCCAGAACGCTCAACCTTTGCCAGATACGCCCTGGAGGACTGCTGAAGGTGCTGAAAGCGCGCCCGGCTTGCACCAGTTCGACCTGATCCGGCCAATGGCTTCGGGTCAGGTCCGCTTGCGGCTCGCGATCTCGTCAGAGAGCTGCTGCACGTGGGCGGGGTCCGCGTCCCGGGCAAGGGCGACGTAGTGGTCCATGACGGCCGGCCGGTAGCGCACGGGCAACGTCTGCCCTGGGGCGAGTCGGGTGAGCTCGGTGATCGTCAGGTTTTCGTCTGCGATACCGCGGAACGAGATGCCGTCGGCGGTCTCCACGTCGAACATCAGGATCACGCGTGGATTGCCGTTGACCTCCCGCCAGTCGACGAGAACGCCGAGCGCAAGCGCCCCCGTACGCAGTTCCGCATTGCGCTTCCGCGCATCACTGCTCAGGAACGGGTTCGGGGCGACGCCCGGGAAGTCGGGCCCGACACCGAGCGATTCCCGACTCAGGTCGGGCCTGAGCTGCGCCATCAGATCGTTGAGCTTCTTCTTCGAGCCGAACATCCTGACCCTCCCCCACCCCGGTGCCGGAATCTCGGCCTGGCGCTTCGCCTTCGCTGCGATTGTACGTCGCGGCCATTCCCGACCTCCGGCGCGTCGCCCCGTCCCGATGGGGTCACCGTCTGCGGTCGCGGACGGGCTCGGTCGGTGCACCCGCCTGTCGGACGAGCCACGTCCGCACGCCGACAGGAGGACCAAGCCGTGATCGATACTGACCCCGACAGTGCGTCCCGGGCACGACCGTACGGTGCCGCGATCCTGTGCGGAGCGGCGGTCACGCTGATTAACTTCTTCTGGACCGACGGCCACTGAACATCAACGCAGAGAGCTCGACGACCCCGCCGTAGGCCGCCCTGGTCTCATCCTGGTGTTTCAACACGGGCAGGAAACCAAGAGAGGATCTACCGTGACCGCCGAGCCTCAGTGGTTCAAGTCTTCGTACAGCGACAACGGCGGCGCTTGCGTAGAGGTGGCCGCCAACGTCCCCGGTGTTGTCCCCGTCCGCGACTCGAAGGACCCCGAGGGCCCTGCCCTGGTCTTCCCGGCCGACGCCTGGCGGTCCTTCGTCTCCGCCGTCCGTACCGGCGAGTTCGGCGACGTCTGACGTACGCGCGCTGCCCTGAGGGCCCCGCCGCCCCCTTTTCCGGAGTGGCGGGGTCCCGCCGTGGACTGGACGGTTCCGGGCGTCAGGAGTGCCCGCGGTCGGCAATACTGGGGTGTCCGGGGGCGATTCGGACAGGGAGGCGCGGTGGGCGGGACGGCCGGATTCGCCGTGGTGGTGTTCGGCGGCCTGGGCGGCGTGGTCGCCTACCTCGCCGGGGTGGTCGGCCTGCGCGACCTGCGGCGGCTGCGCCGGGTCGGCGTCCCGGCCCTCGCCCTGGTGCGCGCCCGTGTCCCCGCCCCGGAGGACCGAGCGCTGCCGCCGCGCCCGCTGCTGCAGTTCGAGACCGAGGACGGCCGGGTGGTGGAGGTCTTCTCGCCCGTCCCGTCCACCCCGCGCCACACGCTGCCGGACGGCGGCCACGTGCAGGTCCGCTACGACCCGGCCGACCCCCGGCAGGTCCTGGTGGAGGGCCGCGAGCGCAGGCCCCTGGAGTTCGGCTTCATGGTGCTCGGGCTACTGATGGTGCTGGCCGCGATCACGCTGGCGGTCACCGTCCTGTGAGGCTGCCCGGCGGTCGCGCTCGCCTGCGACTCCCCCGCCGGACCCGCCCGGTCGTGGGGCGGGCCCGACACCGTTCCCGGCTCAGGTGATGACGGTGGTGGCTGTCGGCGGCGACCAGAAAATGATCAAGATGTGATCAGGGCTGATCAGGCCGGTCGCCGCACAGGGCTTCGACCAGCCGCCGGGCCCGGGTCTCCTCCGAGAGGAGCGTCTCCACCAACGGCCCGGTTCCCTGCCTGTCCGTGGCGCCGGAGAGGTAGACCTCGACCGCTCGCGGGTCGGCCGCGAGCGGCACCCGCCCGGCGGTGAGCGCGGCGTGGGCCCGGGCGTAGTCCAGGCCGAGCCGGGCCAGCCGCACCCCGCCCGCGTGCCGCTCGGCCGGGTCCGCGCCGCCCTCCCCGGCCAACTGCGGATGCCGGCAGGCGACTTCGTGCACGGCGAGAACGGCCAGCAGCACGTGCTCGGTGCCGGGCGCACGGCGGCCGAGGCGCTGCGCCTGCCCGTCGACCTCCAGCCGGACCCAGGCCATCGGCGCGACCGCGATGTTCATCTTGGCGAAGCCGGGCACCAGCAGCCGCTTCCAGCGCGGCAACCGGTACGGCGTGCGGCCGAGCAGCGCGTCCCGGGTGGGGCGCAGCAGCGGGTCGAGGTCGTCCAGGTCGTCGGGGGCGCCCGGGGCACCGGGACCGTCCGGCGCGTCGGGGCCGGCGGGCGCCGCCAGTCGCATCAGCACCGCTCCCGGCGCGAGGCCCGCCGCGTGCAGCAGTTCGGCGGCCCGGGCGTGCGGATCGGCGAGCAGGGCGCGCAACAGGTGTTCGGCGCTGAACTTCCGCTCGCCGTCCTGCCGGGCCTGCTCCATGGCGCCGGTCAGGGCGCGGGCGGCGGCGCCGCTGAGCAGCAGGCCGCGCTCCCCGGTCGGGCCGAGCACGTCGCGGGCCGGCACGCTCGCACCGGCCCCGTCGTCCGAGCCCCAGCGTGCCGTGTCGATCCCGCCCTGGCGGTCACGCAGGACGGCGAGCAGGGCGGTCGCGGTCGCCCCGGCGGCCGACAGTGCCTCGCCGGCCGGGCCCTTCGCCCCGGCGACGGCGGCCAGCAGGTGTTCCGTCCCGAGGCGGCCGTCGCTCCCGCCGCGCGCGCCCCGGGCCGCGCCCAGGACGCCGAGCGTGCGCCAGTCCGGTTCCAGCGTCGTCTCCATCCGGCCCCTCCCACCACGATGCTTTGCCCGAACTATATGCCTGCTTTGCTCGTGCTTTACACGTGACCACGCGTCAAGGAAACGTCAGAACCAGCCGGTTCGAGGCGACGGCGGTTCAGGACAGGAGCTAAGGCGCGGAGGCCGGGTCGGCGGCGCTCACCGGGACGTCCGGGTGGCGGAACCAGGACCCCTGCACCGCCCGCTGCACCAGCATCAGCACCGCGCCGAGCAGCAGCGCGCCCAGCCCGATCACCGTCACCCCGCCGACCGGGCCGATGCCCGGCAGGTCGATCGAGGTGACGCCGTAGTCCGGGTCGGCGTACACGTCGAAGGCGCCGTAGGCGAAGAAGTACAGCAGCATCAGGCCGCCGGCCAGCGGGAGCACGCCCTTGAAGACGAAGTCCCGGACGCTGCGGGTGAGGACCCGGCGGTAGTACCAGACGCAGGCGAAGCCGGTCAGGCCGTAGTAGAAGGCGATGCCGAGGCCGACCGAGGCGATCGAGTCGGCCAGCACGTTGCCGCTGATCGCGGTGAGCAGGACGTAGAAGGCGATCGACGCCAGGCCCATGGCGACCGTCGACCAGGTCGGGGTGCGGTGGCGCGGGTGCACCCGGGCGAAGCCGGTCGGGATGGCCCGGTGGGTGGCCATCGAGAAGGTGGTGCGGGCGGTGGGCAGGATCGTCGTCTGGGTGGAGGCGGCGGCCGAGGTCAGCACCATCAGGATCAGCAGCCGGCTGAGCACCGCGCCGATCCCGCTGGTGCCGAACACCGCGTCACCGAGGCCGGACAGCACGTCCCCCGAGTGGGCCGGGTTGCCGAGCCCGATGCCGTCCGCGCCGACCCCGGCGAAGGACTGCGCCGAGGTGGCGACCAGGACGTAGATGACGAGCAGCAGCACGGTGGAGATGACCGCCGCGCGGCCGGGGGTGCGGGCGGAGTCGGCGGTCTCCTCGTTGACGGACACGGCGGTGTCCCAGCCCCAGTAGATGAAGACCGCGGCCAGCATGCCGGCGGTGAACGCCGAGGTCGAGGGCACGTTGAACGGGTTGAACCAGGACGCGTCGACGGGGATGGCGGTCGGGGGCGCGGCGGAGCCGTACGCCTTGACGAGCGCGGTGAGCGAGAAGGCGACCAGCATCACCACCTCGACGGCCAGCAGCCGGCGTTGCAGGGTGGCGGACAGCTCGATGCCGATGTAGCAGATCCCGGTCATCAGGACGATCCACACCACTCCGGCGGTGGTCGTCCACACCCGGCTGTCCGCGAGCGAGTCCAGGCCGACCAGCCGGAAGCCGTACACCCCGGCGATCTGCGCCAGGTTGGCCATCACGATGACGTCGGCGACGACGATGCCCCAGCCGCCCATCCAGCCGGTGCGCGGGCCGAACGCCCGGGCGGCCCAGGTGAAGGTGGTGCCGCAGTCCGGGTCGGCGGCGTTGAGCTCCTTGTAGGCGTAGGCGATCAGCAGCATCGGGATGAACGCCAGGACGGTGACGATCGGCGCCTGGAGGCCGACGCCGACCACGACGATGCCGAGGGTCGCGGCGAGGCTGTAGGCGGGCGCGGTGGAGGCGAGGCCGATGCACACCGAGGACAGCAGGCCCAGGGCGCCGGTCTTCAGGCCCTTCTCGCCCGCCCCGGAACCCGTCGGACGGTCGCGGGGACCGCCGGTCGGGGGGCTGGTCGGGGACGCCGGCACTGGCCCCACCCCCTTGAGTGCGCAGCGGGGGCCGCGAGGACGGATCTGGTCGTCTCAGCGTAACGCCGCCCCCGGCGGGCGGCCCGGGGGCGATCAGGGGCGGCGGCGAGCGGTCGGCCCGGCGGCAGGGCTGCCGGACTGCCGGACTGCTGGACTGGACGGACGACGCGCGGCGCGGGCCGTGGTGCGGTCGCGGCGGTGCCCGCCTGGCTCGGCGGGCCCGCTGTCCGAACGGCGACCGCTCCGCCGCCACGGCGCCGCGCGCCTCCTACCTGTTTTCCACCGGTTGCCGAGGGTTCCGGAGTACCGGCCGGAGCCCTGGTCTCGGCGTGGTCCGCCCGCCGGACCGAAGGCCGGTGAGGGACCGTCTGTGGGGTTTCACCCGAGTTGTTCGAACCGCAGCCGCGCCACCCGGACCGTCCGGCGCGGCAGGGTGGTGGGCAGGGCCACCAGCAGGGCGGTGGCGGTGAACATCGCGAAGTGCGAGCCCTCCGGCCAGGGCCCGGCCCAGCCCAGTTCGCCGTGCCGGTGCTCGGCGAAGGCGTTGCAGCACAGCCAGGCGGCCAGTCCGATCAGCGGCGCCGCCCGGGGCCGGGAGAATGCGCCGAGGATCGCGCACAGGCCGAGGTAGGCGACGTAGGCGAGCCGGCCGGAGTGCAGTTCGCCGAGCCCGCCGAGGCCCATCGCCAGGACGCCGCCGGCGAGCAGGGCCACCGTGCCCGAGGTCGGGGCGGAGAACCGTTCGAGGACCGGGCGGTAGCGCCGTCCGCCCGGCCGGGCCGCGTACATCCGCACGCGCTACCCCTTCGCGGCGACGGGTTCGGGCGCCGCGACCGGCAGGTGCCACCGGGTGCGCCGGTGCAGCGCCTCCAGCTCGTGCAGCAGCTCGGGCACCGGGACGGTCAGCACCGGGCAGCCCGCCTCGCGCGCGCAGTACGCCGTGACGGAGCGCCGCAGCCGGCGGCGCAGCAGGCCGCCGCTCTGGCCGAGGACCAGCAGGTCCTCCGGCCGGTCGGCGGCCTGGACGAGGGCGGGACCGGTCTCGCCCCGGATCACCAGCGGGCGCAGCGGCACGCCCGGGTCGGCGCCGCCGAACGCCGCGTCGAGGGCGTCCCGCAGCCGCTGTTCGGCCGCCTCCCGCACCGCGGCGAGCAGCGGCGGGCACGGTGAGCGGCGGTAGCCGAGTTCGCCGCCGGGCGGCTCCCAGGCGAGTACCGGGACGAGTTCGGCGCCACGGCTGCGGGCTTCCGCCACGCCGCGGTGCAGGGCGGCGAGGCTGCCGAGCGATCCGCTGACCCCGACCACCACCCTGCCGGTGCCGCTGCCCTGGTGCCGCCCGTTGCCGTGCATGGTCCGTCCTCGCGTCGTCGTTCCGGTACCCGGTGTGTCGCCGGGCATGTCGCCCGGCCTGTCGCCCGGTGTGTCACCTGGCGTGTCGTCCTCCACCCAACCGCCGCCCCGGCCGCCCGCCGCCCGTCCTTGACGCCTTCCTGACGCCCCGAGCCGCCTTCCCAACGCGCTCCATACGCGAACGGCCCGCCGACCGCCGCCCGGCCACCGGCCGGCTAAGCCGGGTGCGGGGCACAGGCGAGGTCGAGGGTGTAGGCGGTGCCGCCGGCGGGGGACGGCTCGACGGTGAGCTCGCCGTTCATCGCCTCGACGAAGCCCCGCGCCACGGTGAGGCCGGTGCCGTCGGCGGCCGGGCCGGGGGCCCGCACCCGGAGGTGGATCCGCCCGGCCACCGCGCCCGCGTCCACCAGGGCGGGCCCGGCGGCCCCCGCCAGGACGTTCGCGAGGGCGCGTTCCAGCAGGCCGGCGTCGGCGAGCACGGGCGGCAGGCCGTCCGGGAGTGCGAGGCGCACGTCGCGCCGCTCACCGCTCTGCTCGGCGGGCAGGGCGGCCAGCGCGGCGGCGAGCACCGGGGCCAGGGCGGTCGGCCGCAGCAGCACCGGTTGCTCGCCGGCCCGCAGCCGGTCGAGGTCCAGCAGGTCGGCGACCAGGCCTTCCATCCGCCGTACCTCGGCGGCGATCCGCCGCCCCGGCGGCCCCGGCAGGTCGGCGGCCTCGCGGCGCAGCGCGGCGAGCGGGGCCCGCAGGTCCTGTCCGACGGCCTCCAGCAGCGCGGTGTGCAGGGCGTCGGTGTGGGCGAGGGTCTCGGCGGCGGCGGCCTGGGCGGCCAGCCGTTCGCGTTCCCGGGCCAGTCGCAGCTGGGTGACGTAGGGGCCGAGCAGTCGGGTGTCCTGCTCGGTGAGCGCCGGTCCGCGCAGGGCCAGGACGGCGTCCGGGCCGAGGTCGACGGCGAGCGAGGCCTCTTCGGGCCGCTGCGGGAGGGCGGTGCCGGACGCGGCGGCGGGGCGCCAGAGCTGACCGGTGCGGACCAGGACGGCGGCGCCCTCCAGGCCGAACACCTGGCGCAGGTCGGCGACCAGGTCGGGCACTGCGCGGGCGCCGGATTCGACCGCCGCCCCGGCCAGCCGGGCCAGCACCGCCGCTTCGGCGCGGGCCCGGTCGGCCTGCTGTGAGCGGCGGGTGAGGCCGTCGATGAGGTGGGCGATGATCCCGGCGACGGCGAGGAAGAGCAGGAGCGCGGCGAGGTCGGCGCCGCGGGTGACGGCGAGGCTGTGCCAGGGCGCGGTGAAGAAGTAGTCGGCGGCGAGCGCCCCGGCGGCGGTGCTGGCCGCGGCGGGCAGCAGGCCGCCGAGCCGGGCGGTGGCGGCGACGGCCAGCAGCAGGCAGAGCAGGGCGCCGGGGAGGGCGAGCGAGTCGCGCAGCGGGGAGAGCGCCCAGGCCAGGGCGGCCGTCGCGGCCGGGCCGGTCAGCCAGGCCAGACGCCGGCGGCGCGGCGGGACGGCGGCCGGGCGGCGGCGCCGGGGTGCGGGCAGGACGGCCAGCAGGCCGGGCTGGGGAGGGGGGACGACCCGGACGTCGATCGGGCCGGCCAGCCGGATGACGCGGTTGATCACCGAGCCGGAGACCAGTTCGCGCAGGCGGCTGCGGCTGGTCGGGCCGAGCAGGATCTGGGTGGCGCTCTCCGCGTGGGCGAAGTCCACCAGGGCGCGGGCGGTGTCGTTGCCGTCGACCTCGATGTAGCCGCCGTGGAGTTCGTGCAGCAGGGCGCGCTGGCCGGCGAGGGCGGGCGGCTCGTGGACGGTGGCGCCGTCGTCGGGCCGGACGTGCACGCCGATCAGGTCGCCGTGCACCCGGGTGGCGGTGCGGGCGCCGCGGCGGATCAGGTGCTCGCCCTGCGGGGCCCCGTCGAGGGCGACGACGATGCGTTCCTTGGTCTCCCAGGGCGCCCGGATGCCGTGCCGGGCGCGGTAGTCGGCGAGTTCCTCCTCGACCCGGTCGGCCAGCCAGAGCAGGGCGAGTTCGCGCAGGGCGCCGAGGTTGCCGGCCCGGAAGTAGTGGTCGAGGGCGACGTCGATCCGGTCCGGCGGGTAGATCGCGCCCTGGGCCATCCGGGTGCGCAGGGCCTGCGGGCTGAGGTCGACGAGTTCGATCCGGTCGGCGGCGCGGACCACCTCGTCGGGGATCCGCTCGCGCTGGGCGACGCCGGTGATCTGCTCGACGACGTCGTTGAGGCTCTCCAGGTGCTGGATGTTGACGGTGGTGGCCACGTCGACGCCGGCGTCGAGGAGTTCCCGGACGTCCTGCCAGCGTTTGGGGTGGCGGCCGCCGGGGGCGTTGGTGTGGGCGAGTTCGTCGACGAGCGCGAGCTGCGGACGGCGGGCGAGCAGGGCGTCGACGTCGAGTTCGGTGAGGGTGGTGCCGCGGTGGCCGACGGTGCGGCGGGGCAGTACGGGCAGGTCCCCGAGCTGGTGCTCGGTGCCCCGGCGGCCGTAGGTCTCGACCAGTCCGACGACGACGTCGAGGGCTTCGTCGTCGCGCAGCCGGCGGCCCTCGGCGAGCATGGCGCACGTCTTGCCGACCCCCGGCGCAGCCCCCAGGAACACCCTCAGTCGTCCGCTCACCGCCGTGCCGCCACCTCCTCGGTGTCCATGCTCCGTCGGGGCGCCGGGGTGCGCGAGGGGACGGACGCTCCGGCGGGTGGCGGGGTGTACGAGGGGACCGCCACAAGATCAACATGGTGCTATAGTCATTAGCACCATGTTGCTGAAGCTGGACACCGGCGACGCCCGCCCCCTGCACGAGCAGGTGGCGGGTGCGATCAGGCGGGCCGTCGCCGAGGGCGAGTGCGCCCCCGGGGACAGGCTGCCGCCGGCCCGGGAGCTCTCCCGGGCGCTGGGGGTGAACACCAACACCGTCCTGCGCGGGCTGCGCACGCTGCGCGACGAGGGCGTGCTGGAGTTCCGCCGGGGCCGTGGCGTCACGGTCACCGAAGGCGCCGAAACGCGATCCGAACTCGCCGAACGGGTAAGGCAGTTGGTCGCCGATGCGGCCCGGGCCGGCTACAGCAGGAACGATCTCGTGGACATGATCAGGGGGATGTCGTGACGGACGGGAAGCTCATAGCGAAGGAGCGCCGGGAGCCCGGGGCGGGGCGCGGCGCGCTCTGGGGCGCGGTGGCCTGGTCGGCGGGCGTCCTGGCCCTGCTGATCGCGCTGCCGTGGGCCGCGCGCCACCGGCTGCCGGACCCGCTCGCCACCCACTGGAGCGGGCGGGACCCTGACGGCTCCATGTCGCTGACGGCCGCCGCGCTGTTCCCGGCGGGGGTCTGGCTGGTGCTGGTGCTGGCCGCCGCGGCCGCGCGCCGGTTCCGGGTCGGGACGGCGGGCGGCGCCACCGGGGCGGCGCTGGCGGCCGTCGGGGTGCTCCTGACGGGGGCGCAGACCTCCATCGTGCACGCCAACCTGGACCGCGCGCGCTGGCAGGAGGCCGCGCCGATGGGCTTCGAGGTGGTCGTCCCGGTCGTGGCGGCGGGCCTGGCCGGCGTGCTGACCTGGCTGGCCGTCCGCCCGCGCGTCGACGCTCCCACCGGGGCGCGCCCGGCGGCCCGGATCCCGGCGCCGGCGACCGCGCCGGGCGAGCAGCTGGTCTGGCTCTCCCAGGCCGCCAACCCGTGGCTGCAACTGGGCGCCTGTGTCCTCGCCCTGGGCGCGCTGGTCGGCGTGCTGGCCCCGGCCAGCGGGCTGATGGGGTTCAGCTGGGCGACGGTCGTGCCGTTCGTCACCACCTCCCCCATCGTCCTGTGCTCGGCCTCGGTCAAGGTCCGGGTGACCGCGCAGGGTCTGTCCGTCGGCTTCGGCCCGTTCGGCTGGCCCAGCCGGCGCTGGTCCCCCGCCGACCTCGACTCGGCCCGCGCCGAACTGCGCACCCCCGCCCAGGCCGGCGGCTGGGGCTACCGCGTCAACGGCCTCGGCACCACCGTGATGGTGCGCCGCGGCGTCTGCCTGGTGGTCCGCACCCGGCGCGGGCGCGAGTTCGCCGTGAGCGTCGACGACGCCGAGCGCGGCGCGGCCCTGCTCAACTCCCTCATCGCCAGGTCCGCCAGCCCCACCGGCTGACCCCCGTCACGCCGCTGGGGTCCGTCTTCAAACCGCCCGTTCAGGTGGTGTGGACAGGGGCCGCACCGTGGGTACACCAGCTGACAGCTGCTCACAGTGCAGAGGGCAAGGAGGCGTCCGTGACCCACGAACGGCGGACGACGGAAGACCCGGAGCGCGACGCGGTCGACGCCCGGGGAGGCACCAACCAGGACGAACGGACCATCACCTTCCTACGACTCGGCGTCGGACTGATCGGCATCCTGCTGCCGCTCGCACTACCCCTGGGGAACTGGCTGTTCGCCGAACTCAGGGGCCAGAGCACCGCGGGTTTCTGGCCGGCCTCGATGAGCGGCTCGTACTACACCAGCACCCGGAACCTCTTCGTGGGCGGCCTGTGCGCGCTCGGGGTGTTCCTGATCTGCTACCGCTCCGACCGCCGTGACGACCGCTGGAGCACCGCCGCCGGCGTGTTCGCGCTCGGGGTCGCCCTGTGCCCGACCGCGCCGCAGGGCGCCACCGCGTTCCAGAGCGCGGTCGGCCTGCTGCACTACGCCTTCGCCGGACTGCTGCTCTTCGTGCTGGCGATGTTCTGCGTCTACTCCTTCCGCAACCCGCGCTCCGCCCAGCCGTCCTGGGTCAGCCGGGCCTACCTGGCGGCCGGGGTGCTGATCCTGGTGCTCCTGGCGCTCGCCGTCATCGCCGGGGTGGCCGGCATCGGCACGGACTGGGCCATCCACCCGCTGTACCTGTGCGAGTGGTTCTCGACCTGGGCCTTCGGTGCCGCCTGGACCGGCGCCGCGCTCGAACTCGCCGCCGCCGGTCGATCGTACGGGCACCATCCGCTCCTCCCGGGGCAGAGCGGCTCCCCCGCCACCGGCAGCCCGGCGGCCCAGCCCTAGGATGCGCTCTTAAGGGGGCCTTAACCCCAAGAGATGGTCATCTTGTCGTCCCGGAACACCGTTACCATGCGCACCAAGGCCCGCCACCAGGGCGGCCGGTGACGGAACCCCAGCAACGGGAGGACGAGTATGTCGAACGAGGTCCGGGCAGGGCGCGGTCCGCAGGAGGAGTACCCGTCGGTGGATCTGCGGATGGACGTACCGCACTCGGCGCGGGTCTACGACTACCTCATCGGCGGCAAGACCAACTTCGAGGCGGACCGCGTCGCCGCGCACGCCTCGGTGCAGGCCTGGCCGTCGCTGCCGATCTCCATGCGCACCACCCGCGACTTCATGCAGCGCGCCGTCCGCCACCTCACCGAGGAGCACGGCGTCCGGCAGTTCCTGGACATCGGCACCGGCATCCCCACCTCGCCCAACGTCCACGAGATCGCCCAGTCGATCACCCCGGACGCGCGGGTCGCCTACGTCGACAACGACCCGATCGTGCTCACCCACGCGCGGGCCCTGATGTCCAGCACGTCGCAGGGCCGCACCTGTTACGTGGACGCGGACTTCCGCGACCCGGAGTCGATCATCCAGAACCCCCGGCTGCGCGAGGTCCTCGACTTCTCCCAGCCGGTGGCGCTGTCACTGATCGCCATCGTCCACTTCGTGCTCGACGAGGACGACCCGCAGGGCATCGTGCGCCGCTTCATGGACGCCCTGGCACCGGGCAGCTTCCTCGCCCTGACCGTGTTCACCGGGGACACCGACCCGGTGGGCGTCGGCGGCGTCGGCCGGGAGTACAACGCTCGCGGCATCCCGCTGCAGATCCGCGACCAGAAGGAGACCGCGGCCTTCTTCGACGGCTACGACCTCCTCGACCCCGGCGTCACCCTGGTCCACCACTGGCGCCCGGACGCCGGGGCCGCGCCGATCCGCGACCAGGACATCGCGATGTACGCGGGCGTGGCGATCAAGCGCTGAGCCCGCCGACGTCAGCCGGGGACGGTGACCAGGCCCGCCTCGTAGGCCAGGATGACGAGGTGGACCCGGTCGCGGGCGTCGAGCTTGGCGAGCAGCCTGGTCATGTAGGTCTTCACGGTGGCGATGCTGAGGACCAGTTCGGCGGCGATCTCGGTGTTGGACAGGCCCCGGCCGACCAGGGTGAGGATCTCCCGCTCCCGGTCGGTGATCGCGCCCAGCCGCCGGGCGGCCGGTGCGGCGGCCGGTGACGGCGCGGGGGCCGGAGCCGGAGCCGCCACCGGGCCCGGGGCCGGCCGCTGGTCCGCGAAGGAGGAGATCAGCCGGCGGGTGACGCTCGGTGCGATCAGGGCGTCCCCGGCGGCCACCACCCGGACGGCGGCGAGGATGTCGTCCAGCGCCATGTCCTTGACCAGGAAGCCGGACGCCCCGGCGCGCAGCGCCGCGTACACGTGGTCGTCGTCGTCGAAGGTGGTGAGCACGACGACCCTGGTCGGCCCACCGCCGCCGGTGATCAGGCGGGTGGCCTCGATACCGTCCATACCGGGCATCCGCAGGTCCATCACGACGACGTCGGGCCGCAGTTCGCCGGCCAGCCGGACGGCCTCGGCGCCGGTGCCGGCCTCGCCGACCACCTCGACGTCGGCCGTCTCGGTGATGACCATCTCCAGCGCGGCCCGGACCAGCGGCTGGTCGTCGACCAGCAGGACGCGGGTCATGCGGTCACCTCCCCGGGGATCGGCAGTCGGACGGCGACCCGGAAGCCGCCCTCGGGGCACGGCCCGGCCTCGAACTCGCCGTCCAGCAGGCCGACCCGCTCGCGCAGCCCGGCCAGGCCGAAGCCGGCGCCCCGACCACCTCCCGTGCCCCGGCCCCGGTCGGTGATCTCCACGGCCACCTCGCCCGCCGTGCGGCGGTCGACCAGGACCTCGCAGGAGCGGGTGTCCGCGTGCCGCACCACGTTGGTGACGGACTCCTGGATGACGCGGAACGCCGAGAGGTCGATCTCCGGTGGCAGCGGGCCCTGTTCGCCCCGCCGCCGGACCTCGACCCGGACGCCGGCGGCGGTGGTCGCGGCGGCCAGCCGGTCGAGGTTCGCCAGACCTTGAGGGGTGGTCGCCGACGTCTCGCCGTCGGCCTGGCGCAGTGCGACGAGCATCCGGCGCAGCCCGGCCAGGGTGTCCCGGCCGGCGTTCTCGATCTCGGCCAGTGCCTGCTTGGCCCGTTCGGGGCGGGTGTCGACGACCCGGCGGGCGGCGCCGGCCTGGAGGGCGACGATGCCGATGGTGTGGGCGACGGTGTCGTGCATCTCGCGGGCGATCCGCAGCCGTTCGGCGGTGACGGCCTCGGTGGCCGCCCGGGCGCTCGACGCCCGGGCGTGCTCGCGGTTCTGCCGCATCGAGCGGCCGATCAGCCAGGCGACCAGGGCGAGCAGCGCGGCGCCGTCGGCGGAGCCGATGTGGGTACCGGTGAAGATGCCGACGGTGTTGCCGTGCACCAGGCCGATGTGCAGCACGAGCAGGCTCATCACCAGCGCGAACGCGGCCCGCGAGCTGCGGCGCGGCCGGGTGGCGGTGATCAGGCAGAGCGCGACGTCCACGGCCAGCAGGGAGGCCGGCGGCACCTGGGTGTCGGCGGCCCAGCCGTCGGTCTCCGTGAAGGCGGCGACGAACAGCAGGGCGACCGCGAGCACCGGAAGGCGGCGCACCAGCGCGGCGCCGGCGAAGGCCACCACCGTGTCGGCCAGGGTGAAGGCCAGGCCGCCGTGGGCGGCGGCCCCGCCGTGGTACCGGGCGTTGCCGCCGAGCAGGACGGCGGGGTAGGCGGCGGCCACGCACCAGGCGAGCCCGACCCAGACCTCGGGCGAAATGCGCCGGAACAGGGGCGGAGGCGGCGTCGCAAGCATACGAAGATCGTATCGACGGCCTGAATCGCCGTCATCGGACCGTGGTTGTACGACCGGGGGTGACGGCCGGGGCCCGCGGTGTCAGCGCCGGTCCGATGCGGCGGCCCGGCCCCGCCCGGCACCGTGGGGCCCATGATCGAAGTCACCGAGCTGACCAAGCGCTACGGCCGCACCACGGCTGTCGAACGCCTCACCTTCACCGTCCGGCCCGGCCATGTGACCGGCTTCCTGGGCCCCAACGGCGCGGGCAAGTCCACCACCCTGCGGCTGATCCTCGGCCTCGACGACCCGACCGGCGGCACCGCCACCGTCGACGGCCGCCCGTTCCGGGCGCGGCCACGCGGCCTGCGCGACGTCGGCGCCCTGCTCGACGCGGGCGACGTCCACGGCGGGCGCACCGGCGCGGCCCACCTGCGGGCGCTGGCCCGCGCCAACGCGATCCCGGCCGCGCGGGTCGAGGAGGTGCTGCACGAAGTCGGGCTCACCAAGGCCGCCGGGCGCCGGATCGGCGGCTACTCGCTGGGCATGAAGCAGCGGCTCGGCATCGCCGGCGCGCTGCTCGGCGACCCGCCCGTCCTCCTCTTCGACGAGCCGCTCAACGGCCTCGACCCCGAGGGCGTGCTGTGGGTGCGGGGCCTGTTCCGCCGCCTCGCGGCCGAAGGGCGGACGGTCTTCGTCTCCAGCCACATGATGGCCGAGATGGAGCACACCGCCGACCGGCTGGTGGTGATCGGCCAGGGCCGGCTGATCGCCGACGAGAGCCTGGCGGAGTTCTCCGCCCGGGCCGGCCGCACCGGCGTCACCGTCCGGGCGGCCGAACCCGACCGGCTGGCGGCCGTGTTGACCGCGGCGGGCGCCACCGTCCGTCCCGGCCCGGACGGCGCGCTCGCCGTGACCGGCCTGGACGCCACCCGGATCGGCGAACTCGCCCTGGAGCAGCGCCTGTTGCTGCACGCCCTGACCACCTGTGCCGCCTCCCTGGAGTCGGCGTTCATGGAACTGACCGCCGACAGCGTCGACTACCCGGCCGGAGAGCCCCGATGAGCACCGCGACCACCACCCCCCAGTCCCGTCCCCGGCCCCTCCCCCGGCCGCGCGCCCGCTTCGGCGACCTGCTCGCCGCCGAGTGGATCAAGTTCTGGTCCCTGCGTTCGACCGTCTGGGTGCTGGGCCTGAGCGCCCTGTTCGTCATCGCCGCCAACCTCAAGGCGGCCCGGTACACCTCCGACCACTACACCGTCGGCGACGGCGATCCGGCGACCATGCTGCAGGCCGCGCTCGGCACCTCCTTCACCATGATCGCCGCCGACGTCGTGATGATCGTCGCGGGCAGCCTCGGCGCGCTCGTCCTGGTCGGCGAGTACGCGAGCGGGCTGATCCGCACCACGCTGGTGGCCGTCCCGGACCGCCGGGCCGTGATCGCCGCCAAGGCCTGCGTACTGACCGCGGTCATGCTCGGCTACGGCGCCGTCACCGCGGGCGTCTCCTTCGGCGCCTGCCAGGCGGTCCTCGCCGACACCCACATCGGCGTCTCCGTCACCGACCCGGCCGCACCGCGCTTCGTCGCGGCCGCCGTCCTGTTCGCCCCGGTCTGCGCCCTCGCCGGATTCGCCCTCGGCGCGCTGATCCGGCACACCGCCGGAGCCGTGGTGGGCACCGTCCTGGTGCTGTTCTTCCTGCCGGCGTTCTTCAACGAGCGCTACCGCTGGTCCGCCGACCTCCTGCACGCCATGCCGCTCCAGGCCTGGCGCCGGCTGGCCCAGGTCGACCTGACCCACTCGCTGCCCTCGGCGCACCCGGCCACCGTCGCCGGCTCCTGGGCCACGTTCGCGCTCTGGGCGCTCGCCTCGGTGGTGGTCGCCGTGGCCGTCGTCCAGCGCCGCGACCACTGACCAGCCGTCCGGCGGCGGCGCCGGGAGCGGTGCTCACCCGTCGCGGCGGCCCGCCGCCAGGTCCGCCAGCGCCACCAGCAGCGCCGCCAGGACCAGGCCCGCCGCGACCGTCACGCCCAGTTGGAAGGCCAGCGCCCAATCCGGGCGCGGGCCCTGGGCGTGGGCGAAGAAGACCGAGCCGACGATGGCGATGCCGACCGCCGAGCCGACCCGCTGGGCGGTCTGCATGACGCCTCCGGCGCTGCCCGCCCGGGCGATCGGCACCTGCTGGAGGGTCAGGGTCTGGTTCGGGGCGATCACCAGCCCGCTGCCCACCCCGGCGACCAGCAGCGGCGCCACCGTCGCCCAGCCGATCGCCCACCCCGTCCACAGCTGCACCGCCAGGGCCGAGGCCAGCAGGCCGGCCAGCACCAGCACCAGGCCGAGCAGCACCAGCCGGCGGCCGAGCCGGTGCACCAGCCGTCCGCCGATCGCCGCCGACACGCCCGAGCCCAGTGCGAACGGCGTGATCGCCAGGCCCGCCGTCAGCGCCGAGTAGTGCAGGCCGGCTTGGAGGTAGAGCGTGAAGATGAAAAAGATCGCGGTGAACCCGGCGAAGTACACCAGCGACAGCGCCACCCCCGCCGCGTACGGGCGCACCGCGAACAGCGCCATGCTCACCAGCGGCTCCCGGCCCCGCGCGTAGTACCGCTCCCAGCCCACGAAGGCCCCCAGCAGCACCGCCGCCAGCGGCAGCAGCAGCCAGCGCGTCGAGCCGTGCCACTGCTGCGCCTGGACGAACGGCAGCAGCAGCGCGACCGTCCCGGCACCGAGCAGCAGCACCCCGACCGGGTCGAAGTCCCGGTGCCCGGCCCGCGTGGCCGCCGGCGGGGGCGGCGGGAGCAGCCGGTAGGCGATGGGCAGGGCCGCGACGCCGATCGGCAGGTTGACCAGGAACACCCAGCGCCAGCCGTTCTGCGGGCCGAACAGGTGGATCAGCAGGCCGCCCAGCAGCGGGCCGACGGCGGTGGACAGACCGATGGTGGCGCCGAGCGCGCCGAAGGCCCGACCGCGTTCGGCGCCCTGGAACAGGACCTGGATGAAGCCGGAGACCTGCGGCACCAGCACCCCGCCGGCCGCGCCCTGGAACAGCCGGGCCAGCACCAGCCACTCCTGGTTCTGCGCCGCCCCGGCCAGCGCGCTGGCCGCGGTGAACAGGGCGAGCCCGGTGAGGAAGACGGCCCGGCGGCTGCGGGCGTCACCGAGCCGCCCGGACGGGACCAGCACCAGGCCGAAGGCGAGCGCGTAGCCGCTGAGCACCCACTGCAGGCCGCTGTCGGACATGTGCAGCCCGGCCCGCACGGTCGGCAGGGCGACGTTGACGATGCTGACGTCCAGCAGCGTCATGAACCCGGCGACCAGGCAGACCGTCAGCGCCCGCCAGCGCCGCGCCTCGGCCCGCCGACCGGCGGCGGCGGCGCCGGGCTGCTGTTCCGGGGTGCTGCACGGGGGTTGGGCCGTCATGGGGGCACCTTCCGGGCGTCCGGCGGTCGTCTGGCTGCGCGTCCGGCGGCCGGCCGTCGACCGGTCTTCCCGGTCCGGCTGCCCGCCCGCCGCGCGCGGCCCCCTCCGAACGGCCATCGTGGACGGCGCGGCCCCGGCGCCGCCAGCCGGGCTGCGCCGCCCGCGCCGCCGCTCACCCGGACGGCCGAACCCGATCGCGGCCTCCCCTGGTGCCCCGGAGGCTGAGGACATGAACGCCGCCACCGAAACCCCGCCGACCGCCCCGCCGGTGCTGGACGTCCGGCAGCGCAACGTCGTCTTCGGCACCATCGTGCTCGGCATGCTGCTGGCCGCGCTCGACCAGACCATCGTCGGCACCGCGCTGCCCACCATCGTCGCGGACCTCGGCGGGGCCGCGCACATGTCGTGGGTGGTGACGGCCTACCTGCTGGCCGAGACGGTGGCCACCGTGCTGGCCGGCAAGTTCGGCGACCTGTACGGGCGCAAGCTGCTCTTCCAGGTCTCGGCGGTCGTCTTCATCACCGGCTCGTTCTTCTGCGGCCTGGCGACCAACATGACGCTGCTGATCGCCTGGCGGGCACTCCAGGGCATCGGCGCGGGCGGCCTGATGGTGACGGCCATGGCGCTGATCGCGGACGTCATCCCGCTGCGCGAGCGCGGCAAGTACCAGGGCGCGATCGGCGCGGTGTTCGGCGTGGCCACGGTCATCGGGCCGCTGCTGGGCGGGCTGTTCACCGACCACCTGTCCTGGCGCTGGGCGTTCTACGTCAACGTGCCGATCGCGATCCTGGTGGTGATCGCGGCCGCCCGGACCATCCCCTCGGTGCGCTCGGCGGTGCGCCCGGTGATCGACTACCTGGGGATCGCACTGGTCGCCGTCGGCGCCAGCGCCCTGATCCTGGCGACCAGTTGGGGCGGCAACGAGTACGCCTGGGGCTCCGGGGTGATCATCGCCCTGTTCGCCGGCGGTGCCGTCGCCCTCGGGCTGTTCTGCTGGGTGGAGAGCAGGGCCGTCGAACCGATGCTGCCGATGCGGCTGTTCCGGAACCCGGTGTTCGCGGTCTGCTCGGTGCTCAGCTTCATCGTCGGCTTCGCGATGCTCGGCGCGCTGACCTTCCTGCCGACCTTCCTGCAGTACGTCGACGGCGACTCGGCGACCGTCTCCGGCGTGCGGACGCTGCCGATGGTGATCGGGCTGCTGCTCGCCTCCATCGCCAGCGGCAACGCCGTCAGCAAGACCGGCCGGTACCGGGTGTTCCCGATCGTCGGCACCCTGGTGATGGCCGTCGGCCTCTACCTGCTCTCCCGGCTCGAACCCGGCACGGGCACCGCGCTCGCCTCCCTCTACATGTTCGTGCTCGGCGCCGGCATCGGGCTGAGCATGCAGGTGCTCACCATCGCCGTGCAGAACACCGTCGACTACACCGACCTCGGCACCGCCACCTCCGGGGTGACCTTCTTCCGCACCATCGGCAGCTCCTTCGGCACCGCCGTGTTCGGCACCATCTACGCCAACAGCCTCAAGACCGAACTCGCCCGGGGCGTGGCCGACTCGGCCCGCCTCACCGGCGCGGACCCGACGCTGCTCACCCGGGCCGCCGAGAGCCCGCAGGGCCTGCACCGGCTGCCCGCCGCGCAGGCGGCCCCGATCGTCCAGGCCTACTCCGACGCCCTGCACACCGTGTTCCTGTGGACGGTGCCGGTCGCCCTGGTCGGGTTCGTGGTCGCGCTCTTCCTCAAGCAGGTGCAGCTGCGGGACACCGCCCGGGCCGGCTCCACCGACATGGGCGAGGGCTTCGCCCAGCCGACCACCAGCGACTCCGACCCACACCTGGAGTACGCCGTCGGCAAGCTCGTGCGCGGCGTCGACCTCGACACCGTCCGCTCGATCGTCGACGACGCCGACACCCGGGTCGACCTGGCCGGGGCCTGGGCGCTGATGGAGGTCGCCGGCCACACCAAGGCCGTCGGCCAGGCCTCCCTGGACCTCATCGCCGCCCGCAAGCGAATCCCGCCCGAGGTCCTGGAGCCGGTCTTCGACCGGATGGCCGCCGAGGGCTACCTCACCCGCGACGGCGACCGGCTCTCCCCCACCGAGGCCGGCACCCAGGAGGTTCGCGCCCTCGCCCAGGCCTGGTCGGACTGGCTCAACGCCCGGCTGGACGCCGACGCCGGCCGCCCGCGCAGCCCCCAGCTGCACACCGCGGCGACCGCCGTCGCCTGGCGCCTGATGGTCGAGGACCTCGCCAACGGCCTTCCGGCCCACGCCCGTTCGAAGGACGCCGCGCGAACCTAGGCCACCGCCGGATCTAGGGCTTCCTCGCCAGGATCAGTTCGCGCCGCACGCCGTCGGCCATCAGATCGCCGGGCTCGTCGGTCTCGGCGAAGCCGTTGCGGCGGTAGAGGGCGATGGCCGCGTCGTTGTCGGGGTTCACCGCCAGCTTGAGGGTGGTGAACCCCTGCTCGGCGGCCCAGCGGGCGATCGCGCCGATCAGCCGGTCCCCCACCCCCCGGCCGCGCGCCGCCGGGCCGACCCACAGGGAGATCAGCTCGGCGGCCGCCCCGACCTCGTCGGCCGGGACTCCGGTGGCCATCGCGACCGGGCGGCCGTCCAGCACCGCGACCAGGTCGAGGGCCCCGGGGATCTCCAGGCGGGAGCGCCAGCGGGCCTCGTGGTCGCCGGCGCCCTGCCAGTCCGCCAGGGTGGAGCCGAAGGCGTACGGTGCCTCGGTCAGCGCGGCCAGGCGCAGCTCGCGCCAGAGCGCCCAGTCATCGGAGCCGAGACGGCGCAGTTCCGGTTCGTGCGGGTCGGACTCGTGCAGGTCGGGCGCGCGCAGTTCGGGTTCGTGCAGTTCGGGTTCGTGCAGTTCGGACATGGTGCGGACCTTGCCGCAGGCCGGGCGGCACGGCAAGCGGATTACCCGGTTCAGCCCACGAGCGGCGGGTTGAGGCGGGCGAAGGCCTCCTGCCGGCGGTAGGGGAAGTACGGGTACGGCGCGGTGCGGGTGCTGGCCGCATCGAGCCGGGCGACCTGCTCGTCGGTCAGCGACCAGCCGACCGCGCCGAGGTTCTGCCGCAGCTGCTCCTCGTTGCGGGCGCCGATGATGATGGAGGAGACGGTCGGGCGGCGCAGCAGCCAGTTGATGGCGATCTGCGGGACGGTGCGGCCGGTCTCGGCGGCGATCCCGTCGAGCGCGTCGACCACCCGGTACAGCAGTTCGTCCTCGACCGGCGGCCCGTAGTCGGCGGTGTCGTGCAGCCGGCTGTCGGCCGGGAGCGGCCGGCCGCGGCGGATCCGGCCGGTGAGACGGCCCCAGCCGAGCGGGCTCCACACCAGGGCGCCGACGCCCTCCTCCTGGGCGAGCGGCATCAGCTCCCACTCGTAGTCGCGGCCGACCAGCGAGTAGTAGACCTGGTGGGCGGCGTAGCGGGGGCGGCTGTGGCGCTCGGCGACGGCGAGGGACTTCATCAGCTGCCAGCCGGAGAAGTTGGAGACGCCGGTGTAGCGGATCTTGCCGGCCCGGACGAGGTCGTCGAGGGTGGCCAGCACCTCCTCGATCGGGGTGCCGGCGTCGTAGGCGTGCAGTTGGAAGAGGTCGAGGTAGTCGGTGCCGAGGCGGCGCAGCGCGTCGTCGACGACCCTGGTGAGGCGGGCTCGGGAGGTGCCGGCGTCCTGCGGGCCGTCGCCGGTCGGCAGTCCGGCCTTGGTGGAGACGAGCACCTGGTCGCGGCGGCCGCGGATGGCCTGGCCGAGGACCTCTTCGGAGGCGCCGTCGGAGTAGACGTCGGCGGTGTCGAAGAGGGTGACTCCGGCGTCGATGGCGATGTCGAGCAGGCGGCGGGCCTCCTGGACGTCGGTGGTGCCCCAGGCGCCGAACAGCGGTCCACGGCCGCCGAAGGTGCCGGTGCCGAGGCTGAGCGCCGGGACCTTGAGGCCGGACGAGCCGAGTCGGCGGTATTCCATGGCGGCTGTCGTGCCGGTTGCCGTGCTGATTGTCGTGCCGGTTTCCATGGCAGTTCTCCCCTCGGAGCCCTTAACGGGACTCCCATTCCGTTAGGATGGTTCGACCTTAGCAGGGTCCATCGACCTAATGGAACAGGAATCCCGTTAATGACTGCCGAGCCCTCCGCCCCGGACGTTCCGGAGAACCCCACGCCCGGGACGCGGCGCCCCGGCGGCCGCACCGCCCGGGTCCGCACCGCCGTCCTGCGGGCCGCCGAGGACGCCCTGGTCGAGCACGGTTTCAGCGGGCTCGACCTCGGCGACGTCGCCCAGCGGGCCGAGGTCGGCCGGACCACCGTCTACCGGCGCTGGGGCACCACCAGCGCGCTGGTCGCCGACCTGCTCGCGGACATGGCCGAGCAGTCACTGCCGCGCACCCGCAGCGGCTCCCTCGCCGAGGACCTGCGGGCCAACGCCCGGCTGGTCCAGCGCACGCTGGCCGACCCCCGGCAGGGGGCGCTGTTCCGCGCGGTGATCGTGGCCGCCACCTGCGACCCGGACGCCGCCGAGGCACTGCGGCACTTCTACCTGCGCCGGGTCGAGGAGTGGGCGCCGTGCGTCACCGAAGCCGTCGAACGCGGCGAACTCCCGCCGGACACCGACGCGTTCGAGGTGGTCCGGGCCGTCTCCGCGCCGCTCTACTACCGGATGCTCACCACCGCCGAGCCGCTCGACGAGGCCGCCGCCGACCGCGCCGCGGCCGCCGCCGAGGCGGCCGCCCGGGCGGGGGCGCACCGGCGGGAGAGCAGCTGAGACCGGCCGGGAACGCCGCCGGCGGCGCCGGGAGGGGGGCGCCCGCGCGCGCGGGGGGGGGGGCGGTCCCGGGGGGGGCCCGGGGATCGGGAGAGC
>NZ_JBEOUK010000071.1:0-23783 GCF_040304045.1 Kitasatospora sp. NPDC094016 | reverse complement strand
GGCGTGGCAGGCGAGCTGTACATCGCCGGCGCCGGACTCGCCCGCGGCTACACCGGCCGACCCGCCCTCACCGCCGAACGCTTCGTCGCCTGCCCCTGCGGCCCGCCCGGTGAACGGATGTACCGCACCGGCGACCTCGCCCGCCGGACCACCGACGGCATCCTGGAATTCCTCGGCCGCGCCGACGACCAGGTCAAGATCCGCGGCTTCCGCATCGAACTCGGCGAAGTCGAAACCGCCTTCACCACCCACCCCGCCGTCGGCCAAGCCCTCGCCCACGTCCGCGAAGACCAACCCGGCGACAAACGCCTCGTCGTCTACACCACCCTCACCACCACCTCGACAGGCGACGTCACCCCTGGCGAACTGCGCGCCGCCGTCGCCGACACCCTCCCCACCTACATGCTCCCCGCCGCCGTCGTCATCCTCGACACCCTCCCCGTCACCGCCAACGGCAAAGTCGACCGCCGCGCCCTCCCCGCCCCCGACTACACCGGCACCACCGAAGGCCGCGCCCCCCGCACCACCACCGAACAAACCCTCTGCACACTCTTCGCCGACGTCCTCGGACTCACCACCGTCACCATCGACGACCGCTTCTTCGACCTCGGCGGCCACTCCCTCCTCGCCACCAAACTGGTCAGCCGCATCCGCACCGCCCTCGGCACCGAACTGCCCATCCGCACCCTGTTCGACGCCCCCACCGTCGCCGCCCTGGCCGCCGCCCTGCCCGCCTCCGGCACGGCCCGCCCGGCCCTGCGGCCCGTCGACCGGCCCGAGCGCATCCCGCTCTCCCCGGCACAGCAACGCCTGTGGTTCATCGACCAGTTCGAGGGCCCCAACGCGCTCTACAACACCCCGTGCGCGGTGCGCCTGACCGGCCGGGTCGACGCCCCCGCCCTCCAGGCGGCGCTGACGGACGTCCTCGACCGCCACGAGGTGCTGCGCACCGTCTACCCGACCACCGACGGCCAGCCGCACCAGCTGATCGTCGAGCGTCCCGAACTCCCGCTGCACACCGTGCCGGTGGCCACCGAGGAGGCGCTCCGGGCCGCCCTGGCCGAGGCCGGCGGGCAGGTCTTCGACCTCGCCCACGACCTGCCCGTCCGCACGACGCTGCTCTCCCTCCCGCACGACGAACACGTCCTGCTCGTCCTCATGCACCACATCGCCACCGACGGCTGGTCCGTCGCACCGCTCCTGCACGACCTCGCCACCGCCTACGAAGCTCGGCTCACCGGCGCCGCACCGCAGTGGCAGCCGCTCCCCGTGCAGTACGCCGACTACGCCCTCTGGCAGCACGAACTCCTCGGCACCCCGCAACAGCCCACCACCCTGCTCACCGAACAACTCGCCCACTGGCAGCAGACGTTGTCCGGCCTCCCCGAGGAGCTGGCGCTCCCCTACGACCGCCCCCGCCCGACCGCTCCCACCCGCCGGGGCGCGGCGGTGGAACTGCACCTGGACGGCGAACTCCACGCCGACCTGGTCGAGTTGGCGCAGCAGAGCCGGGCCAGCGTGTTCATGGTGATGCAGGCGGCACTCGCCACCACGCTGGGCCGCCTCGGCGCGGGCACCGACCTACCGATCGGCACCGTCGTCGCCGGACGCACCGACGAAGCGCTCGACGACCTGGTCGGCTTCTTCGTCAACACCCTGGTGCTGCGCACCGACACGTCCGGCGAGCCGAGCTTCCGCGAACTGCTGGAGCGCGTCCGGATCGGCACCCTGGACGCCTTCGGGCACCAGGACGTGCCCTTCGAGCGCCTGGTCGAGCTGCTCAACCCGGCGCGCTCGACGGCCCGGCACCCGCTCTGCCAGGTGATGCTGACCTCCGGCGGCGACGCCGGACAAGTCCGCCTCGGCGGCCTGCCGGGCCGGGTCGAGGCGCTGGATTCGGACCTCGCCAAGTTCGACCTGACCTTCGCCTTCGGCGAGACCTTCGACCGCGACGGCGCCCCCGCCGGGCTGGAGCTGACGGTCGAGTACGCCGTCGACCTGTTCGACCGGGCCACGGCGGCGGCGACGGCCGCGCGGTTCGAGCGCGCCCTGCGCGCGGTGCTGGCCGACCCGGACCAGCGGGTGGGCCAGGTGGAGATCCTGGCGCCGGAGGAACGCCGGCAGCTGGTCACGGCCTGGAACGACACCGACCACCCCGTCGCCCCCGCCACCTTCCCGGCGCTCTTCCAGGCCCAGGCCGCCGCCCGCCCCGACGCCGTCGCGCTCGCCTTCGGCGCCGAGCAGCTCAGCTACGCCGAGCTGAACGGACGCGCCAACCGCCTCGCCCGGCTGCTCACCGCGTACGGTGCGGGCCCCGAGCGGTTCGTCGCGATCGCCCTGGACCGCTCGATCGAGCTCATCGTCGCCCAGCTCGCCGTCCTCAAGGCCGGCGCGGCCTTCCTCCCGCTCGACCCGCGCTACCCGGCCGACCGCATCGCCTACATGCTCGCCGACGCCGCCCCCGTCCTGGTCCTCACCACCGGCACGGTGTCCGCCGGTCTGCCGGCCGACATCCCGGTCCCGCGCCTGCTGATCGAGGACCTCGACACCTCCGCCCACCCGGCGCACGACCTCACGGACGCCGAACCCGGCACCGACCCCGCCCCCGACGCCGCCGCGTACGTCATCTACACCTCCGGCTCCACCGGCCGCCCCAAGGGCGTCGTCGTCCCCCACACCGGCCTCGCCGCCCTGGTCGAGAGCCAGCGCCAGAGCCTGACCGTGACCCCGGACAGCCGCTACCTGCTGTTCGCCTCCCCCTCCTTCGACTCCGCCGTCGCCGAACTCAGCCTGGCCCTGCTCACCGGCGCCCGCGCCGTCCTCGGCACCGCCGACCAGCTGCTGCCCGGCCCCGCCCTGGCCGAACTGATCGCCGAGCAGGGCGTCACGCACCTCACCCTGCCGCCGACCGCCCTGGCCGTCCTGCCCCCCGACGCGCTCGCCCACGTCGAGACCCTGGCCGTCGCCGGGGAGGCCTGCCCGCCCGACCTCGTCGAGCACTGGTCCGCCCGCCTGCGGATGGTCAACGCCTACGGGCCGACGGAGTCCACCGTCTGCGCCAGCATGACCGCCCCGCTGTCCGGCCGCATCGCGCCGCCGCTGGGCCGGCCGATCCTGAACACCCGGCTGCACGTCCTGGACGCCGCCCTGCAGCCCGTCCCCGCCGGGGTCGTCGGCGAGCTGTACCTCGCGGGCGCCGGCCTGGCCAGGGGCTACCTCAACCGGCCCGGCCTGACCGCCGAGCGCTTCGTCGCCAACCCGTACGGCGCCCCCGGCAGCCGGATGTACCGCACCGGCGACCTCGCCCGCCGCCGGGCCGACGGCTCCCTGGAGTACCTCGGCCGCACCGACCACCAGGTCAAGGTCCGCGGGTTCCGCATCGAACCCGGCGAGATCGAGGCCGCCCTCGTCCGCCACCCCTCCCTCGCCCAGGCCTTCGTCCTGGTCCGCGAGGACCGCCCCGGCGACCGGCGCCTGGTCGGCTACGCCGTGGCCCGGCCCGGGCAGACGGTCGACCAGGCCCTCCTGCGGGCCCACGTCGGCGCGACCCTGCCCGACCACATGGTGCCCTCCGCCGTCGTGGCCCTGGACGCCCTCCCCCTCACCGCCAACGGCAAGGTCGACCGCCGCGCCCTCCCCGCCCCCGACACCGCCGCCTGGCCCGGCGCCGGCCGGACGCCCGGCACGCCGCAGGAGGAGGTGCTCTGCGGGCTGTTCGCCGACGTGCTCGGCGTCGAACGAGTCGGTGTGGACGACAACTTCTTCGAGCTGGGCGGGCACTCGCTGCTGGCCGCCCGACTGGTCGCGGGGCTGCGGGAGCTGGTCGGCGCGGGCGAGGGGATCGGGGTCCGCACCGTGTTCGAGGCGCCGACCGTCGCCGGGCTCGCCGAGCGGCTCGCCCGGGGGCCGGGCGCCGAGAGCTTCCCCGTCCTGCTGCCGATCCGCACCCGGGGCTCGCGCCCGCCGCTGTTCTGCGTCCACCCGGCCGCGGGCATCAGCTGGGTGTACAGCGGCCTGCTGCGCCACCTCGACACCGAGCAGCCGATCTACGGCCTCCAGGCCCCAGGCCTGGCCGATCCGGGCCACCGCCCGTCCTCCGTCGAGGAGTTGGCGCGCGACTACCTCGCGCAGATCCGCACCGTCCGCCCCGAGGGCCCGTACGCCCTGCTCGGCTGGTCCTTCGGCGGGGCCGTCGCCCACGCGATCGCCGCGCTGCTGCGCGACCAGGGCGAGGAGGTCCGGCTGCTGGCCCTGCTGGACGCCTACCCGGGCGCCGGCGAGGCGGAGCCCGAGCAGTGGCGGGACGACCCGGCGCAGCTGTCGGTGATCCTCGACTCGCTCGGCCACCCGGCCGGGGAGATCGGCGCCTGGCCCGAGGACGAGGACGGCTACGCCGAGCTGGTCCGGCACGGCGAGGGCCCGCTCGCGGGCCTCAGCGGCGCCGCGGTGGCCCGGGTGGTCGCGGTCTTCCGCACCAACGCCGAGCTGGCGCACGCGCTCCCGCTGCCCGGCTACGACGGCGACGCGGTGGTCTTCACCGCCGCCAAGGACCGCCCGGCCGACGCCCCCGACCCGGACGGCTGGCGCCCCCACGTGGGCGGCCGGATCGACGTCCACGAGGTGCCGAGCACCCACGGCGCCATGACGGGCCCCGAGGCGCTCGCCGTCATCGGCCCGGTGCTCGCCGCCCGCCTGACCGACCGACCGGCCACCTGACCCGCCGACCGGCCTCCTGACCGACCGGCCACCTGACCCGCCGACTTTCGCATCCCCTCCGACCGCAGGCCACCGACCTGCACCCACCGCGCGGGCCGCACCCGGCCCGCCCACCGAGAAACGGACACCACCATGACCACTGCCGCCATCCCCGACACCTGGCGCGGCGTCACCCCGTCGCCGATCACGTCGACCGACGCCTACAACGGCTTCATCGCCGCCAACGTGATCTTCGCGCTGGACCGGATCGGCGTCCTGGAGAAGCTCGGGCGCGGCGAGCCGCTCTCGGCCGTCGAGGCCACCGCCCAGGGCGGCGACACCGCCCGGACGGAGGCCGTCCTGCGCGCCGCCGCCGACTGCGGCTACGTCAAGGCCGACGGCACCACCTACGTGCCCACCGAGGTGGGCCTCGAAGTCGCCGCCGCGCGCGGCTACTTCACCTGGGCCGTCGGCGGGTACCACGACGTGTTCGGCCGCGCCGGGCACCTGAGCACGGGGACGCACCACTACGGCGAGGACGTCCTGCGCGACGAGGCGATGGTCGCCCTCGGCTCCGCCCAGTGCGACCAGTCGCTGTTCGCCGCGCAGCTGACCGACGTGCTCTCCGGCATCGACTTCCGCACCATCGCCGACCTGGGCAGCGGCACCTCCGCCCGGGTGCGCCGGGTGGTCGGGCAGCGCGAGGGCACCCGGGGCCTGGGCATCGACATCAGCCGCCCGGCCACCGACATCGCCCGCCGCGACATCGTCACCGCCGGGATGCAGGACCGCGTCACCGCCGTCCGGGCCGACGTCCTGGGCCTGCTCGGCACCCAGATCGACAACGACGCCGAGGCCGCCGAGGTGGCCGAGGTCGACACCGTGATGAGCTTCTTCCTGCTGCACGACCTGCTGGCCGACCCGGCCACCCGCTCCTCGATCTTCACCCGGATGCGGGAGGCCTTCCCGAAGGCCCGCACCTTCGTGCTCGGCGACACCATGCTGCGCGGCCCGGGCGAGTCCCAGAGCTCCCTGCCGGTCTTCTCGGTCGGCTTCGAGCTGGCGCACGCGATGATGGGCGTGCCGCTGCACACCAAGGAGACGTACGAGGAACTGTTCACCGACGCCGGGCTGCGGATCGACCGCGTCGAGGCGCTGGCCACCCCGCACTCCTGGCTCTACGTCCTCCAGGCCGACTGATGGCCGCCGCCTCCGCCGCCAGACACCTGCTGGCGCAGAACGAGCACCCGGGCCCGCCGCTGCCGTCCGTCGTCGCCGCCCTGGCCGCGGCCGCCGGCGACCTGCACCGCTACCCGGACTTCCGCCCGCAGCGGATCGAGGGGATCATCGCCGGCTGGCAGGGCGTCCCGGCCGCCCAGGTCGTGGTCGGCCACGGCTCGGCGGGCGTGGCGCTGGACCTCTTCCACGCCGTCGTCGGGCCCGGCGACAACGTGGTGCACTCGGCGCCCTGCTTCGACGCGTACCCACTGTTCTGCGAGATCGCCCGGGCCGAGGCCCGGGCCGTCCCGCTCGGCCCCGACGCCCGGCACGACCTGGCCGCGATGGCCGAGCGGCTGGACGGGCGCACCCGGATCGTCGTGCTGTGCAACCCGCACAACCCGACCGGCACGGTCTACTCCTGGGCGGAGCTGACGGACTTCTTCCGCCGCGTCCCGGCCACGGCGCTGATCCTGCTGGACGAGGCGTACGTCGACTTCGCCCGGGACTGGGCGGCCCCGGCGGTGCCGGACCGGATCGCCGAGTGGCCGAACCTGGTAGTGCTGCGCACCCTCTCCAAGTCGCACGGCATCGCCGCCCTGCGGATCGGCTACGCGCTCGCGGAGGAGTCCGTGGCCCAGCGGGTGCGGGACCACCAGGTCCCGTACGCGGTGAACCGGCTCCAGGAGGCGGGCCTGCTGGCCGCCGTCTCGGCCCAGGACGAGGTGGACCGGCGGATCGCCGAGATCGCCGCCGAGCGGGAGCGCCTGCGGGCCGAACTGCTGCGGCTGGGCTGGACGGTGGCGCCCAGCCTGACCAACTTCCTCTGGGTCGTCGCGCCGGGTGACCAGCTTCCCCTGCGGGCGGAGCTGGAGCGCCGAGGGGTGGCCGTCCGCTACTACCCCGGCCAGGGCGTCCGGATCGCCGTCGGTGAGAAGGACGCCAACGACGCGGTGATCGAGGGCTTCGGCGCCACCGCGCCCGCCGCTCCCTGACCGCGCCCCGCGCCTCCCCGCACGTCCCCGCGCACGTCCCCGCGCACGGCGCGTGAGGGCGCACCGTCCGCGCCCCACGCGCCGAGCAGCCCAGCGACTCAGCACGTCCAGCACGCCCAGCACGTCCAGCACCCCGAAGCGCCGTCGGCGCAGCGAAGGAACCGCGATGCACCCGCTGTTGGCCCGCCCGGAGTTCCGGCGCTACCTCGTCGGGCAGACCCTGTCCGTCCTCGGCGACAGCGCCCTCTCCATCGCCCTCGGCATCTGGGCCAAGGTGCTGACCGGCAGCAACTCCGCCGCCGGGCTGGTGCTGTTCTGCTTCGCCGCGCCGCTGCTGCTCCTGCCGCTGGGTGGCCTGCTCGCCGACCGGGTCCGGCGCAGGCCGCTGCTGGTCGGCGTCAACCTGGTGGTGGCGGCGGGGCTGACGCCCCTGCTGCTCGTCGACGGTCCGGACCGGGTCTGGATCATCTACTGCACCGCCTCGCTCTGCGGTCTCGCCGGGGCCGTGCTGGCCCCGGCGCAGAGCGCCCTGCTGCGCACGATCCTGACGAACCGTCAGAACTTCGGCGCGGCAGCCGGGTTCACCCAGAGCGCCCGGGCCGGCACCACGCTGGTCGCGCCGCTGCTCGGCTCGGGCCTCTACAGCTGGCTGGGCGGGCACGCCGTGGCGCTGGCCGACCTCGGCGTGCTGCTGCTGGCGGCCCTGGCCTTCCTCGGCCTGCGGGCGGACGAGCCCGGGCCGGAGCCCTCGGGCCGCCGGTGGCGCACCGAGGTGCTGGCGGGCTTCGCCCACCTGCGGGGTGCGACCGGGCTGCGCCCGCTGGTGGCGGCCACCGCCGTCACGGGCTTCGTGCTGAGCCTGCTCCAGCCGGTGCTGTTCGCGCTGACCCAGCACGGGCTGCACCGCCCGCCGCAGTTCCTCGGCGTGCTGGAGACGACCGAGGCGGTCGGGGCGCTGGGCGGCTCGGTGGTCGGCGGCCTGCTGATCGGCCGGCTCGGGCCGCGCCGGACGGTCATGGCGGGGTCGGTGGTGTTCGGCCTCGGCACGGTCCTGCTGCTCGCGCCGTCCCTCCCCGTGGTGGCGGCCGGTCTGGTGATCGCCGGGGCCGGTATCCCGGCCGCCATGGTCGGCCTCGCCACGGCCGCCCAGGCAGCCACGCCGCCCCAGCTGATGGGCCGCGCCCAGGCGGCCGTCAACCTCTCGCTCACCGCCCCGCAGGCCCTCGCGGTCGGCGTCGGCTCCGGACTGGTGGCCGCCCTGGACTTCCGGGTCGTGCTGGCCGTGATGGTGCTCGGTGCCCTGCTCGCGGCCGCCCACCTGCTCGGCAAGCCCGAGGCCCCGACCGGGCCCGAGGCCCCCGCCGGGACCGAGGCCCCCGAAGAGCCCGAGAGCCCCACCGAGCCCGGGAGTGCCCCGGACCTCCAGCGCACCTGATCGCCCGATCACCCTCGACACCTCCTCTCCTCCTCACCAGAAAGCTCCTCGGATGACCGACCGCTCCTCGCCCACCGCCGCCCCGCTCCCCGTCGAACTGGACCACGTCGAGTTCTACCTGTCCGACCTCACCGCCGAGACCGCCCGGCTGACCACCGAGTACGGCTTCGAGCTGCTCGTCCCGCCCACCGAGCGCGGCGAGGCCGCCGAGCGCTGCCTCTCGGCGCTGGTCGGGCAGGGCACCATCCGGCTGCTGCTCACCCAGCCGCTGGCCGGCGGCCACCCGGCCACCGACTACCTGGCCCGGCACGGCGACGGCGTGGGCGCACTGGCCCTGCGGGTGCCGGACGCCGCCGACGCCTACCGGACGCTGACCGGCCGGGGCGCCGACGGCCTGCGCCCGCCGCAGGCCGCGCACGGCTGCGTCACGGCGGTGGTCGGCGCCTTCGGCGACGTGGTGCACACCCTGATCGAACGCGGCCCCGAGGCCTCCGCCGACCGGATCCCCGGCCTGCCGGACGCCGCCCCCGTGACCGGTGCCGGCACGGTGGGACTGCGCTCCGTCGACCACTTCGCGGTCTGCGTCCCCTCCGGCGAGCTGCGCGAGACCGTCCGCCGGTACTGCGAGGTCTTCGGCTTCCGGATGATCTTCGAGGAGCGGATCGAGGTCGGCGCGCTCGGCATGGACTCGGCGGTCGTGCAGAGCGCCGACCACAGCGTCACGCTCACCCTGATCGAGCCGCTCAGCCCGGACGCGGGCGGCCAGATCGCCTCCTTCCTCGCCGACCACGGCGGCGCCGGGGTTCAGCACGTGGCCTTCTCCTCCGCCGACGCCGTGCACTCCGTCTCCGCGATGGCGGACCGCGGCGTGCCGTTCCTGCGCACCCCGGGCGCGTACTTCGACGCGCTGCCCACCCGACTGACGCCGCTGCGGCACTCGCTCGACCAGCTGCGCGCCCTGGACCTGCTGGTCGACCAGGACCACGACGGCCAGCTGTTCCAGATCTTCACCCGCTCCCAGCACCCGCGCGGCACCTTCTTCTTCGAGGTGATCGAGCGCATCCGGGCCCGCACCTTCGGCAGCAACAACGTCCGCGCCCTCTACGAGGCCGTCGAACTCCAGCGCAGCGCCAGCGAAGTGGCCGGATGAACGCGCCGGCCCTGACCGGGCACCAGCCCTCCCCCGCCCCGTCGCCCTCCGTCCCATCACCTTCCTTCCCGTCGCCCTCCGCCCAGCCGCTCTTCCCCCAGCCGCTCTCCGTCGCCGAGTACGCGGAGCCGGCCCGGGCCGTCCTCGCGCCCGAGGTCTGGGACTGGCTGGAGGGCGGCGCGGAGCGCGAGCGCACCCTCGCCGGCAACCGGGCGGCCTTCGACCAACTGGCCCTGGTGCCCCGGGTGCTGGCCGACGTCTCCGCCTGCGACACCGCCACCACCCTGGTGCGCAGCCGCGCGAGCCTGCCGGTGGCGGTGGCGCCCGTCGCGTACCACCGGCTGTTCCACCCCGAGGGCGAGCTGGCCTCGGCCCGGGCGGCGGCCGCGGCGGGGGTGCCGTTCACCGTCGGCACGCTCAGCAGCGTCGGCTTCGAGGAGCTGGCCGCGACAGGAGCCACGCTCTGGTTCCAGCTGTACTGGCTGCGCGACCGGGGGCGGCTGCTCGACCTGGTCGCGGCGGCCGAGGCGGCGGGCAGCGAGTGCCTGGTCGTCACCGCCGACGTGCCGTTCATGGGCCGCCGCCTGCGCGACGCCAGGAACGCCTTCGCGCTGCCCGCGGACGTCCGCGCGGTCCTGCTCGAGGACGGCGCCGCCGGGCGGGCCCACCAGGCCACCACCGCCGTCTCGGCGGTGGCCGCGCACACCGCCGAGCTGCTCTCCCCCGCCGTCACCTGGGCGGATCTCGCCTGGCTGCGCGAGCACACCAGCCTGCCGCTGATGGTCAAGGGAGTGCTCGACCCGGCGGACGCGGTGCGGGCCGCCGAACTCGGCGCCGAGGCCGTGGTGGTGTCCAACCACGGCGGCCGCCAGCTCGACCGGGCCGTCCCCTCGGTCACCGCGCTGCCCGCCGTCGCCGAGGCGCTGGCCGGCCGCGACTGCCAGGTGCTGCTGGACAGCGGAGTGCGCGGCGGCTCGGACGTGCTCACCGCCCTGGCCCTCGGGGCGTCCGGGGTGCTGCTCGGACGCCCGATGATCTGGGGCCTGGCGGCCCGGGGCGAGGCCGGCTGCGCCCACGTGCTCGACCTGCTGGCCGCGGAGCTGCGGCACGCGCTCGGCCTCGCGGGCTGCGCCGACCTGAGCGCGGCCGCCGCGCTGCGCACCACCCCCATGCCCTGCCCCACCTGGAGTGCCCCGTGACCACCACCGCCCCACCCCGCGGCCTGCTGCGGGCCGACCTGCACCCCTCCCTCGCCGACCCGGCGATGACCTCGATGAACCTGCTCAACGAGATCTCCATCCGCTACCCGGAGGCGGTCTCCTTCGCCGCGGGCCGCCCGGCGGAGCAGTTCTTCGAACTCGACGCCGTCCACCGCCACCTGGACCGCTACGTGGCCCACCTGCGCGCCGAGCGCGGGCTCTCCGAGGAGGCGGCCCGGCGGCAGGTGCTCCAGTACGGGCGGACCAAGGGGATCATCCACGAGCTGATCGCCGCCCACCTCGCGGTGGACGAGGGCATCCAGGTGCCCGCCGAGTCGATCGTGGTGACGGTGGGCTGCCAGGAGGCGATGTTCCTGGTGCTGCGGGCGCTGCGCCGCGGCCCCGAGGACGTGGTGCTCGCCGTCTCGCCCACGTACGTGGGGCTGACCGGCGCGGCGCTGCTCGCCGACCTGCCGGTGCGGCCGGTGGCCGACGGCCCGGACGGCGTGGACCTCGCCGACCTTCGCCGCCAGCTGGCCGCCGCCCGGGCCGAGGGGCTGCGCCCGCGCGCCCTCTACCTGGTACCGGACGTCGCCAACCCGAGCGGGGCCAGCCTGCCGCTGGAGCTGCGGCGGGAGTTGCTCGCCCTGGCCGCCGAGGAGGACTTCCTCCTGCTGGAGGACAACCCGTACTGCGTCTTCGCCGGCGAGGAACGGCTGCCCTCGCTCAAGGCCCTGGACACCGAACGGCGGGTCGTCCACCTCGGCTCCTTCGCCAAGACGGCCCTCCCCGGCGCCCGGGTCGGGTACGTGGTGGCGGACCAGCCGGTGGCGGACGGCGCGGGCGGCACCGACCTGCTGGCCGACCTGCTCGGCATGATCAAGAGCATGACCACGGTGAACACCTCACCGATCGCCCAGGCCGTGATCGGCGGGGCGCTGCTCGAACACGGCTACAGCCTGCGGGCCGCCAACACCGAGGTCGCCGCGCTCTACCGGCGCAACCTCGCGCTCGTCCTGGCGGGCCTGGCGCGGCGCTTCCCGCCCGGCAGCGGGGTGAGCTGGAACGAACCGCGCGGCGGGTTCTTCCTGGTGGTCACGGTGCCGTTCGCGGTGGACGACGCACTGCTCGAACTCTCGGCCTCGGAGTACGGGGTGATCTGGACCCCGATGTCGCACTTCTACCCGGGCGCGGGCGGGGAGCGGCAACTGCGGCTCTCCGTCAGCCAGGTCGACCCGGACACCGTCGACCGCGGGCTGGACGGACTGGCCGCCCTGATCGCTGTACGGTCCTGATCCCCGCACGGTCCTGATCGCTGTACGGTCCTGATCCCCGCACGGCTCCGACCTCGGAGGGGGCGCCCGCTCCGGCGCTCCCTCCCTTTCCGGGCCCCGCGTCAGGGGCGGCGGTTCGGGCCCGGGTCGGCGGTGCCGACGCCCCCGGCCGCCCCGTCCACGGGCGCGGCGTCCTCGGCCAGCATCTTGATCCGGACCTGCCGCACGTACCGGTCCACCAAGTGCCGCAGCACGCTGACCGTCGCGGCGACGTCCGGCGCCGGAATCCCGTCCAGCGCATTGGCCAGACCGGCGATGTTGGCCTGTTTCAGACGGTTGAGCATCGCCCGCCCCTCGGCCGTGAGCGCCACCTGGCGGGCCCGGCGGTCCAGCACGTCAGGGGTCCGTTCCACCAGCTGCTGGGTCTGCAGCCGGTCGATCTGCCGGGTGACGTGGGAGGGCTTGACCATCAGCCGCGCGGCCAGGTCGCCCACCCGGCTGACCTCCTCGGCCTCGGCGAGCGCGCGCAGCAGGTAGACGTCCGAGCGCGCCGCCGTGATGCCGGCCCGCGCCGTCTGGCGCTCGTGTTCCTGCGAGCGGGTCAGCAGGTAGGCCAGCGAGGCCAGCACCTCCTCCAGTTCGGAGGTGGCGGTCGGATTGTCTGTTGCGTCCGGCATGGGGGAACTGTAGCGACCCCGTTCGGGGAGTGGCTCCCCTCTCGACCACTGACCGGTTTCCGGACAGATTCGTTCGCCACCGGATGAGCCCTTTCGCCACCACTGACCGCGAGTTAGCGTGACGGTGAGTTAGTTGCTTAGGGCATGCAATGGTCCCGGGCGCTACCCCACGGCACCGCAGGCCCATCCGCTCGGCGCCACCGGCAAATCCGCTCCGCGAAGGGAGCCCATGATGGCCACCGCCGCTCACAACCCCCAGTTCACCCACCCCGCCGCCCGTGGCGGCTGCCCGTTCGACCCGCCGCCGGCCTACCAGCAGGCCCAGCAGGACGAACCGATCAGCCGGATCACCCTCTGGGACGGCGCCCCCAGCTGGCTGGTCACCAGCCACGACGACATCAAGGCCGTGCTCAGCGACGCCCGCTTCAGCTCGGACGCCGCCCGACCCGGCTTCCCGTTCATCAGTGCCGGCGCCCGCCAGCTGAGCAGCGGCCAGCGGACCTTCATCCGGATGGACGACCCGGAGCACGCCCACCTGCGCCGGATGCTCACCAGCGAATTCATGATCAAGAAGGTCGAGGCACTGCGCCCCGAGGTCCAGCGCATCGCCGACGAACTGCTCGACGAGCTGACCGCCGGCCGCAACTCCGGCGACCTGGTCCACGAGTTCGCGCTGCCGCTGCCGTCCCTGGTCATCTGCCTGCTGCTCGGCGTCCCCTACCAGGACCACGGCTTCTTCCAGGAGTGCAGCCGGGTCCTGCTGCGCCGCGACTCCTCGGCCGACGAGGTGCGGATCGCCCAGCAGAACCTGGCCGACTACCTGGTCAAGCTCACCGACTCCAAGCGCACCGAGCCCGACGACGGCATCCTCAGCCGCCTGGTCGCCCGCGGCGAGCTGAGCACCGAGGAGATCGGCGCCATGGGCCGGCTGCTGCTGGTCGCCGGACACGAGACCACGGCGAACATGACCGCGCTCTCCATCCTGGCCCTGCTGCAGAACCCCACCCAGCTCGCCCACCTGCGCGAGCACCCGGAGTCGGTCGGCGGCGCCGTCGAGGAACTGCTGCGCTACCTCACCATCGTGCACTCCGGCCTGACCCGGGTCGCCACCGAGGACGTCACCATCGGCGACGTCCTGATCCGGGCGGGCGAGGGCGTGATCTGCATGATCAGCACCGCGAACCGGGACGAGCAGAAGTTCCCCGCCGGCGACGAGCTCGACCTCTCCCGCGACGCGCGCCTCCACCTGGCCTTCGGCTTCGGCGTCCACCAGTGCCTCGGACAGCCCCTGGCCCGGCTGGAACTGCAGATCGCGCTGAACTCCATCCTGCGGCGACTGCCCGAACTGCGCCTGGCCGTACCGTTCGAGGAGATCCGCTTCCGGGGCGACATGCTCATCTACGGCGTCCACGAGCTCCCCCTCGCCTGGTAGCAGCCCCCGCGTCCGAACCGATCCTCCGAAGGGAAAGCCATGCTCATCCACATCGACCAGGAAAAGTGCTGCGGCGCCGGCCACTGCGTACTCGCCGCCCCCGAGGTCTTCGACCAGCGCGACGAGGACGGCATCGTCGTCCTCCTCGACGCCGCACCGCCCGCCGACCTCCACCAGGCCGTCCAGGACGCCGCCGCGGTCTGCCCGGCCGCGGCCATCCGCCTCGAACACCCGTAATCACCCCCACCCCCCAACCCGCCGCCGAGCGAAGACCCTGACCGCGAGTCGGGTCCGGCCGAACCGACCGGTCCCGACCGAGGCCGAGCCTCGACATCCACACCGTGGAACAATGGCCGGACCTCGCGAGGGGAGGCGGCGAGCATCGAAGGAGCGGCGGGTTGGCAGGGCTGGTGACCGACTGGATCCGGGTTCCGGTGGGCGAGGACGCTTCGAGGTGGACCACCCGCGGTGGTTGCCGCCGGGTTCTCCTCGTCGTCCACAACGTGACCTCCGCGACCCGACGCCTGGACGTCGTTCCGCTGTTCCGCGACGACCTCAGGATCCAGCTGCTGGCCGCCTGCACGGGATCGTCCCCCTTCAGCGCAGGAGTCGCCGAGCTGCTGAGCTCCCTCGGGGTTCCGGTACTTCCGTGGGAGCAGGCCAGGAAGACACCCGTCGACCTCGCCCTGTCGGCCAGCTTCGGCGGTGAACTAGCGGACTTCCAGGGGAAGTTGGTCGTCCTCTCACACGGCACCGGATACAATAAAACGCTCGCGACACCGAACACCGAACACCGAACACCGAACACCGAACACCGAACACCGAACACCGAACACCGAACGCGCCGCATGCCCCGGTCTTCGGCCTGGCACCCGAGTGGCTGCTGTCCGACGGGATTCCGCTCGCCCGGGCGATGGTGCTCTCCCACCCCGAGCAGCTCGGCCGGCTGCGCGAAGCCTGCCCCGAGGCCGCTCCGACGGCGGTGCTCGGCGGCGACCCCTGCTTCGACCGCATCCTGGCCGCCCTTCCGCACCGGGAACGCCATCGCCGCGCGTTCGACGTCCGACCCGGGCAGCGGCTCATCGTGCTCAACTCCACCTGGAACCCGCAGTCGCTCTTCGGTGACGCCGGCACGGACGACCCGCTGCCGTGGCTGCTCGACCGCCTCACCGCCGAACTCCCGGTCGACGACTACCGGGTGGCGGCCGTCCTCCACCCGAACATCTGGCACGGCCACGGCCCCGGCCAGGTCCGCCTCTGGCTGGACCGCGCCGAGCGGGCCGGCCTCATCCTGATCGACCCCCTGGACAGCTGGCGACAGGCACTGATCGCCGCCGACGCGGTGATCGGGGACTTCGGCTCGGTCAGCTACTACGCTGCCGCACTGGGCACCCCCGTTCTGCTCGGCACGGCCTCCGACGAGGTCCTGGGCGCCGGCTCGCCGGTGGCGGCCTTCGTCCGCGAAGCCCCCCGGCTCGCCCTGAACTCCCCCCTGCTGCCACAGCTGAACCGACTCCTGACGGCCCATCAACCTCTTGATGCTCCCGGAAAGTTGACGACGTCGTCGCCCGGCGAAGCAGCCGGCCTGCTGCGTTCGCTCTTCTACGAGGTCATGGGACTGCCCGAACCGACAGAGCCGGCTCTCCTGGACCTGCTCCCACTCCCCGCCTACCGGCCGCCGATCCGAACCGTGCCGCTCCGGGTCCGTACCCGCCCGGGGCCCCGCCCGCACGAGGTCACCATCGAGCGGGTCACCGAAGGCCGGTACGGGCCTTCCGGGCCCGGCTCCGATCACCTCGCGGTGCACGAGGACACCCTCGACCAGGGCCTCCTCGGTCTGGCCGACGCGATCCTCCGCCACGGGGAGGCCGACGACCCCCGGATCGGTCCGCCCCGGGAGTGGGCCGCGGCGACGCTCGCCCGCTACCCGAACTGCTCGCTCGCGGCCTTCGTCTCCGGTCCGGACACCTGTGAAGTGCTGCTGCGCGACCGGGGATTCGTCCGCCTCACCAGCCGCACGCTCGACCCGGCGGCGGCCGCCTCGGCCCTGTTCGCCCGATGGAACGGCGCCGCCGTCCCCCGACCCCTGCGACCCCTGCCGCCGACGGAGCTGACGGTGCGCACCGGCGGCGCGTCCCACCCGGTCCTGGTCAGTCCCGTTCCGTGAGGCACTGCTGCCGCAGGCCCGCCAGGTAGCGCAGATGGGGCTCCGCCTGCTCGCGGTCCAGGATCGCGGTGGCCTCGTCGATCGCGGCCAGCGCCTGTTCCGTCGCCGAGGTGTCCGCCCAGGTCTCCGCGAGATTGGTGAGGGTGCGGGCCGCGTTGTAGTCGTCGCGCAGACGCCGGAATTCGGACAACGCCTCCGTCAGCCAGGTCCGGGCCCGCTCGTACTCGGCCAGTCCCCGCAGCGCCCGCCCCCGGTGCCGTTTCAGCAGCGCCCGGGCCCGCGGGACGTCCCCCGCCCGCTCGTGGTCCGGGCCGATCGAGGCGAGCAGCCCGTCGGCCCGCTCGAAGCAGTCGTACGCGGGCTGCCACCGCCACTGCCGAAGCCTCAGCAGCCCGAGCGACTCGACGGCCGTGGCCTGGCCCAGCAGGTGGCCGGCCCGTTCAAACGCCGAGGAGGCGTCGACCAGACGGCTCTCGGCCTCGGCCAGCAGGTCCAGTTCCATCAGGGCGAACGCCAACTGGGTGTGCATCCGGCCGGCCATCGCCGAGTCCGGGTCGTGCGCGACCGCTGCCCGCACGGCGGCTCGCAGCGCCGGCAACAGGGCCTCGTGCCGACCGGCCTTGAGCTGCACCGCCCACGACGCCTCCGCCAGCTCGCACGCCATGGCCGGCGCGGCCAACTCCTCGGCGGCGAGCACCGCCTCGACCAGGTTGCCCACCTCCGCGGCCAGGGCGGCCAACGCCGCACCGGCGTCCGGGTAGTCACCGGGCCCGAGCTCGCGGTAGAGCGGCCCGACGTGCCAACGCTCCCGCAACGCCGCGTAGTCGGCCCGGACGGCGAAGCGCAGCAGGTGCTCCACGGCACGCGTCACCGCACCCGCGCACGCGGCCAGACCGTCCACCCGCGCCGCCTGCTCCTCGGCGAACCGGCGCACCGCGGGCCGGTAGCGGTAGCGGCCCTCGGGCGCAGCCTCCACCAGACCGGCCTCGGCGAGCCCCGCCAGCAGGACACCGGCGCGCTCGACCGCGGGTCCGTCGGGTCCGGCGACCGCCACGGCCAGCTCGGGACCGACAGCCGGCCACGGCCGCAGGGCGCAGAGCCGGAACAGCCGGGCCTCCTCCGGCTCCAGCGCCTCGTACGACTCCTGCACGGCGACGCGCACCGGATCACCCCCGTGGGGATCGCCATCGCCACCACCGCCCCGGCCGCCCCGGCGCTGCTGGGGGATGAACGCCAGCCGGGGAGCCGCGGCACGCAGGGCGAAGGGCGATCCGCCGCACCGTTCGAGGACATCCGACAGGGCGGGTCCGGCGGCGGAGACCGTCTCCTTCCCCGCGAGGTCCGTGAGCAGCCGCCTGGCGTCCTTGTCGGACAGCGGCCCCACCGGAATCGGGACGGCATCGAGACCGGTGAGCGGACGCCGGGCCACCACGACCGTGACGACGCCCGGAGCCCCGGTGATCAACGGCCGGACCTGGGCCGCCGACCGGGTGTGGTCCAGCACGACGAGCAACTGCCGCTCGGCGACCAGCGACCGGAACCGCTCGACCCGGTCCTGCGCGGCCGGCGGAACCCGGTCCGCCGGCATGCCGAGGTGGATCAGGAACTGCCGGAGCACGGCGGCCGCATCGGGTGCGGTGGCCAGCGACCCGCCGGAGAGGTCCGCGTAGAGCTGCCCATCCGGAAACCGCTTCCGCTGCAGCGCACCCCAGTGAACGGCCGCGGCACTAACGCCCATCCCCGGCGGCCCGTACAGGACACTGACGCGGGGCGTGCCGTCCGCCTTCCGTCCGGCCTCCTTGTCCAACAGTGCCAGCACCTTGCGCCGGTCGGTGAAGAAGCGGTCGGAGGGCGGCAGCAGCGAAGGCGCCGCCAACGGCCCGGACCAGCCCCCGCCCTGGCCGCCCAGCCAGGCCCGAAGCGCCCTGGCCCGCACCGGATCCGACTCCGCCACATCCAGCAACAGCTGTGCCACAGTGGCCCGTTCGGTGGCATCGGTCGGCGCCGGCACATCCCGCCCCGTCACCCGACGGACAAACGCACCCGCCGACTCCCAGGCCCACTTACCGGCCTCGTTCGCCACACTCGCACCCACGGCGCCGAAAACAGCGGCCACCGCCGACAACGACACCGGCTCCAACACCCCACACCCCCTGCTCCACCGCGGCACCCAACCAACACCGCCGCACCCTCACATCCGGCCCCACGGTAGCCTGCCGAACCCCACCATGGGCACGACACAACCAGGCCCAGTCCCGCCTCCCCTCCCCCACCGAACCAACCACCCCACCACGACGTGGACACCGGCTCGGGCCATGGCTGCACGCGACCCGGGAGAAGCTCCGCTCCCTGACCCCCGCCACCGATCTGCCCAGGCGGTAGGATCACTGCGCTGCGCACCTTCCCGGAGGGTACGAGGCCTAGGTTCCGTGCGCCCTCAACAGGCGGCGATTGACGAATGGTTGTGCCCGTCAGATGGTCGACATCTGACGTGAGCGTGGTTACCCGGTAGGGTGCCCCCTGCCATTCCGATATCACTACCTGGGGATGGCCGCATGACCTCGATCGAGTACAAGCCTGCGCGTCGTGGACGGATCCGCAAGATCCTCACCGACATCGCCGTCGGAGCCGCCTCCAACATACTGGTGGCGGCGCTGACCTCGGTGGCGCACCTGCTCTTCTGACGCAGGTCAGTGGCGGGCCCGGCGAGCCCGCCACTTCCACCTTTCCACACCTTCCGTCAGAACAACCGAAGGTCGTTCTTGGGCTTCTTCCGCCCCCGCTTCGGACGGGCGTGATGCCATGGCAAGCTCTCCCGAGTCGGCCGCAATCCGTGGATCTCGGTCTCCCCGACAAGGCCCTTGAGGTAGGCCCGGGTCTCCTCGTCCGTGGAATAGAGCACCGTCGCCCGGCTCGCCCGAGTCATCAGCACGTGGTAGGCGTGCCGAATCAGGCGGGCGAACTCCTCGTCACCGACACTGCTCGCACTGACCTTCGGATCAAGCGATCCTGGGACTCTCACCCGTCTTACACCTTGCGCCGACTTCTCCGTCTCCTTGCCTCGGCGGAACACCCACTGGTCGTCCCGGCGCACCATGTCATCGCCCATGATCACTCCGCACCAGTCCCACTCGAGACCCTGTGCGGTGTACACGCAGCCGATCTGGCCGACGCCGTTCTTGTGCATCGACCACCTGACACCGGGCGGGACGCCGTCCGCGCAGAAGCTGTCGCTCTTCGCGTTCCACGGCTCGTGCCAGTCACCGATCCTGACATCCCGCTCCAGGCGTTTCTCCCGGCCCAGGGGCTCGGTCCAAGGCCAGCAGTAGCCGGCAACCATACGCGCGGATGCCCCGGCGCTCTCCTCGCCGAGAATGATGTCCCTGAGCGCGTCCGGCGTGTCCACCACCTCGACATGCATCAAGCCGTCCGGCGTCCAGTGCTCAGGTTCGTCATCCGACATACCGAGCAGCGCGTGCACCCAACGGACGTACGCGTCACTGCCACCGCATCGAAACTGCTCGCGGAGGCCGTACCGCACCACCTTGGCTCCGCGCCGATCAGCCGCCTGCTGGATCAGGTCCACCGTACCGACCTCCTTCGGACGAACGACCTGGCCTTCGTCGAGGAAGAAGACCGTCAGCCGGGACGCATCGAGGAGTTCGTCCACCTGCGGCCGAGACCCCTGCTTCTCCGGCGGCCAGAACCGGTTCTCGGAGCGGTCACGGAGTCGGTGGGCCTCATCGCAGATCAGAACATCGAGCAGCGGGTCGGGCGTCGTGACGTAATCGAAGAAGTAGGTGAAGGTCTCCTTGAACTCCCGGTCACCGACACCGACGTGCTCCTGCATCGCCGCGTTGAAGGCCCTGCTCCCGCTGGCGTAGTTGATGTTCCGGCCAGCGGCCTCCAGCTCCGCCTTGATCTGCAGGCCGATAGCGCTCTTACCGGTACCTGCGCCACCGGTCACCAGGAAGACTGCTCGTCGCTCGTCCGGAACCAGCGCGGACTGCTTCGACGAGGGAAGTACCTTGGCAGCTGTCTCCAGGATCTGATCAGCCACCTCCTTCTGCCGCCCGCGCAGGGTGAAGACCGTGTCCGTGCCTCGGGACCACATCATCGCGTCGAGCAGCGGTGCGTTGCGCACGCCGATACCCTGCAGTAGCAGCTCGGCCTCGGTGCCGCCGCCGTCGGCGGCAAAGTGTCCCTGCAAGTCGGTCAGCAACTGGCGGCGACGATCACCGGTGTACACCTGCGCGTAGGCACCCGTCGGTGCGTCCACGTCGATCAGCGGACGGACCGAGTCCTCGGTGGCGTTGTGCAGGTAGGCAAAGCCGCCGCACTCGATGTCGACCATACCGAAGGGGCCCCGGCTGCCGGTGAACGCATGATAATACTCGCGCAGTTGAAGCGCAGGGTGCCTCTTGGGCTTCGCCAGGCCCGCCACGTAGACGTGGTCCGCACTAGCCCGCTCGACCCTGGTCACCGTCGACCAACGCTTCAGCTCCACCAACTGGACGGCCGGCCGATTCTCGCGTGGATGGCGGCCCACCAGGACGACGTCCACGAGCCTGGGACTGCTCCCCTTGATGTCCTCGTCGGCAGTCGCGGCGCACTCGACGACCATCTGCACATTGCCACGATCAGCGGCAACCAAATCGTTCGCCAGACAAATCAGACTCTCCGCCCACGCGAACCGCTCCGTCTCCGAAGCCTCGTGCTCCCGGAACTTTCGCCACCGTTCGGCGAGATGCGGCACCATCCGGCGACGCGAGTTCAGAGTGAGCAGATCCTGCGCCGACAACTTCAGCAGGAGCATGGGCACGAAGGGACTCCCCCAGACCAGACCACGAGTGATTCGTGCGGGTGGGGGGCATGTCCTCAGCGGGAAGCCTGTCGGGCCGCAAACAGTACCGCAGATCCTAGATGCAGAAGCGGCCGTCGGTACACAATGCTCATCGACGGCACACCCGTCAAGAGATCGACCCGGGCGAAGGTCCAGCCGTGCAGGACCTCCCGGGCAGGCGGTCGGCTTGCCGACCAGCGGTGGCACCGGGCCTGCCGCCAGCTCGGAGAGATCGGAGTCCGGCCGAAGGGGTTGCCTGGGCGCCCGAGGCCCCGCCCGGATCTCCGGGACCTGCTCGTTTGCACCCGGCTCCAGCTCTCGCTGGCCCGATCGCGCTGGTCCGGGACAACGTCCGCCTCCACCTGACCAAGCCGTCACGGGAACTCATCGCCGCTGACGCCGACTGGCTCGTCGTCTTCCCACTGCCCGCCTACGTGGCGGACCTCACCCCGCGGGAGAGGACCCGGTCACTGGTCGAACAAGACATCGGGGATCCGTCACGCGCCACTGGAAGCCCAAGTGTTCGGACACCCGCTCAGGCACTCCGTTATAGGTTGGCCCAGTCATCAGCGCGGCCCGCCGGGCTTCCCTTCCGGGACATGCCCCCACCCGCACGAGTCACTTCGTGCTGCCTGGGAGCATGTCTTGCTGTTCCGCGACTCCGCGTCCGCGGTCGCTGCCGAGAGCCTGGCCGGATCACTGTTCGTGCGTCTCATCGACCAGTTCGTTCACAAGCACGGCCACAAGCCGAGCCCGCCCGAGGTGCGCTCCTGGGAGCGGAGCATCCCGGTTCTGACCAACGCGCTCCTGGACGCCGGACTCGGCATGGTGGAGGTACTCCTCGAGTACTCGCTGCCCCTCAACAGCAAACGCGCCGACGTCATACTCGCCGGCGTCCACCCGAGCACGGGCGAACCGTCGTACGTGGTGGTCGAGCTCAAGCAGTGGAGCAGTGCGCTTCCGGAGGATGGCGAGCCGCTGCTCTGCCGGGTCGACGCGTACACCCGGCCGGTGCTGAACCCGATCGAGCAGGTCCGCGGCTACTGCGACTACCTCATCTCCTTCAACGGGGCGCTCGCCGCCCATCCCGAGCGGCTGTCCGGCGTGGCCTTCCTCCACAACGCGACGGAGTTCGGCGTCCAGGGCCTCTACGAGGTGCCGCAGGACGAGCGTGGCCGGCTCTTCACCGCCGAGCGCCGCGGGGAGTTCGTCCAGTACCTCCGCTCGAAGCTGAAGCCGGTCTCCGGCGCCGGGGCGGCGGACCAGTTGCTCGCGGGCAAGGTGGCCCCGTCCAAGCAGCTGATGGCGGTCGCCGCCGACGAGGTCCGCGAGCGGGAGCAGTTCGTGCTGCTGGACGAGCAGCGGGTCGCCTACGAGTTGGTGCTGCGCGCGGTCCGTCAGGCGCAGCAGTCCGATCACAAGGAGGTCGTCGTCATCACGGGCGGCCCCGGCACCGGGAAGAGCGTCATCGCGCTGTCCCTGCTCGGCGATCTGTACCGGCGCGGCGTCACGGCCCTCCACGCGACCGGTTCCAGCTCCTTCACCATCACCATGCGCCGGATGGCCGGGGCGCGGAAGAAGCAGGTGCAGGAGCTGTTCAAGTACTTCAACAGCTTCATGACCGCCGAGCGCAACGGGCTGGACGTCCTGATCTGCGACGAGGCCCACCGGATCCGGGAGACGTCGGCCAACCGCTACACGCGGGCTGCCCAGCGCACAGGGAAGGCCCAGATCGAGGAGCTGATCGACGCCGCCCGGGTGCCTGTGTTCCTGCTGGACGAGCACCAGGTCGTCCGGCCGGGCGAGATGGGCACTGTGGCCCAGATCCGGGCCGCCGCCGCGGTGAAGGGCCTGAAGTGCCAGGTAGTGGAGCTGGACAGCCAGTTCCGCTGCGGCGGCAGTGACGCCTACCTGAACTGGGTGGTACGGCTGCTGAACCTCGAGCCCGGTGGCCCTGTCGGCTGGGAGCCCGACGGCAAGGTCGTCCTGGAGGTGGTCGACAGCCCCCAGGAGCTGGAGGCGTTCCTCGAGGCCCGGCGTGCCGAGGGGTACGGTTCCCGCATGTCGGCCGGGTACTGCTGGAAGTGGACGACGAAGGTGGCTCCGGGGGACCCGCTCCCTCTCGACGTGCGCATTGGTGACTGGGCTCGGCCGTGGAACGTGTACGGTGACCGCTCGATCGCCGGTGCCCCGCCGGCCGCGTTGTGGGCCACCGATCCGGCCGGGTTCGGCCAGGTCGGCTGTGTGTACACCGCCCAGGGTTTCGAGTACGACTGGAGCGGTGTCATCCTCGGGCCGGACCTCGTCTGGCGGACCGACCGGTGGGTCACCGACCGGACGGCGTCCAAGGACCCCGTATTCCGCAAGTCCACCAGCGATGCCGACATCGACCGCCTGATCCGCAACACCTACAAGGTGCTGCTCACACGCGGAATGATCGGCACAGTCGTGTACTCGACGGACCCGGAAACGCGCGCCAAACTGCGGGAACTGGTAACCGGACAGCAGGTAGGACAGATCGAAGTAGAGCACAGCCGCCGCGGCTGATCACCACTCACTGATTCCACGCAAGGCACACAGGGCTGACCAGTCTGCACGGTTGGTGGGCTTCCCCTGGTGTGCGGGAGGTGCTGATTAACTGGTCAGGGCGGGTGTGGGTGGTTCGACGATCACTGGTTCGGCCGTCGCCTGGTCGGCG
>NZ_JBEOUK010000070.1:0-26312 GCF_040304045.1 Kitasatospora sp. NPDC094016 | reverse complement strand
TGGGTGACGTCGAACCGACGGTCCGTCAGAGCCTCCAACGGAGCCCCGGCCGGGGCCAGCACGAGGGCGGCGCCGGTCAACAGGGCGCTGCACAGGTCCCAGAACGACGCGTCGAAACTGGGCGAGGCGAACTGCAACACCCGGCTGCCCGGCGCCACGCCGAGCCGATCGACCTGCGCCGCCACCAGACCCGACACCCCGCTGTGGCTCACCACCACACCCTTGGGACGACCCGTCGACCCCGAGGTGTAGATCACGTACGCCGGGTGCCGGGCGTCGAGGGCGGTCTTCGGATCGCTGTCCGGCCAGGCGGACACCGCGGACACCTCGGATGCCTCGGACGCCTTGGCCACCAGCGCCGGATCGTCGATCACCAGCGCCGGGCAGGCGTCCTCCAGCATGTACGCGATCCGCGACGCCGGGTACGACGGATCCACCGGCAGGTACGCGGCACCGGCCTTCAGGACACCCAGGACGGCCACCACCGACTCCACCGAGCGCGGCAGCGCCACGGCCACGACCTGCTCCGGACCGACCCCACGGGCGACCAGCGCATGCGCGAACCGGTTCGCCCGGGAGTTCAGCTCGCGGTACGTCAAGTCCGCGTCACCACACACCAGCGCGAGCGCGTCCGGCGTCGCCGCCGCCTGTGCCGCGAACAGCTCCGGCAGGCTCGCCGTGGCCGCCGCACCGTCGACGGCGGGCAGCAGCTCGCGCCGTTCCTCGGCGGACAGCAGGTCGATCGCGCCGATCGGCCGGTCCGGATCGGCGGCGACCGCCGCCAGCAGCCGGGCCCAGCGGGCGACCAGGGCCTCGACCGTCCCCCGGTCGAAGAGGTCGGTGCTGTACTCGACCGCGCCGGTCAGCCCGGCCGGCGTGCCGTCGGGCCCGCGGTTCTCCGCGAGGCCGAAGGTCAGGTCGACCCGCGAGGTCCCGGTCGGCACCGGCACCCCGGAGACCGTCAGCCCGGGCAGCTCGAAGTCGCCCATCGGCGCGTTCTGCAGGGCCAGCACGGTCTGGAAGAGCGGGTGGAGCGACATCGACCGCGCCGGGTTCAGCGCCTCCACCAGGTGCTCGAACGGCACGTCCTGGTGCGCGAAGGCCGACAGCGCCGTCTCCCGCACCCGGCCCAGCAGCTCGGCGAAAGTCGGATCACCGCTCGTGTCGGTGCGCAGCACCAGCGCGTTGACGAAGAACCCGACCAGGTCGTCCAGCGCCTCGTCGGTCCGGCCCGCGATCGGGCTGCCGATCGGAATGTCCGTCCCCGCACCCAGCCGGGTGTACAGCGCCGCCAGGCCCGCCTGCAGCACCATGAACAGACTGCTCCCGGACCGCCGGGCCAACTCGGCCAGCCCCGCGTGCAGTTCGGCGGGCAGCCGGATATCCAGCAGGTCGCCGCCGTAGGTCATGACCGCCGGCCGGGGCCGGTCGACGGGCAGCGCGAGCTGCTCGGGCAGCCCGGCGAGCGCCTGGCTCCAGTAGCCGACCTGGCGGGCGAACGCGCTGTCCGCGTCGGACTCCTCGCCGAGGATCTCGTGCTGCCACACGGTGTAGTCCGCGTAGCTCACCGGCAGCGGCGCCCAGCCCGGGGCGTCGCCGCGCCGGCGGGCGGTGTACGCGGTCGCGAGGTCGCGGGAGAGCGGGCTCATCGACCAGCCGTCGCCGGCGATGTGGTGCAGGACGACCAGCAGGACGTGCTCGTCCGGGGCGAGCGTGAACAGCTGCGCCCGGACGGGCAGGTCCGCCATCAGGTCGAAGGCGCGCACCGCCGCCTCGCTCAGCAGCCCCGGCAGCTCCGACTCGCCGGCCTGGCGCTCCGGGATCCGGATCGTGGCCTCCGCGGCACTCAGCACGCGCTGGTGCGGGACGCCGCCGGTGTGCGGGAACACCGTGCGCAGGCTCTCGTGCCGCGCCACCACGTCCGTCAGCGCGGCTCCCAGCGCCTCCCGGTCGAGGTCGCCGGTCAGCCGCAGTGCCAGCGGCATGTGGTAGGTCGCGCTGGGCGCCCCGAACTGGTGCAGGAACCACAGGCGGCGCTGGGCGAACGACAGCGGCAGCGGTTCCCGGCGCGGCCGGGGCACCAGCGCCTGCCGCGCGGTGGCGGCGTCGTGCAGCCCGGCCGCGAGCCCGGCCGGTGTCGGCGTCCGGAACAGGCGGCGCAGCTCCAGCTCGACCCCGAGCGTCGCCCGGACCCGGGAGACCAGCCGGGTCGCCAGCAGCGAGTGCCCGCCCAGCTCGAAGAAGTCGTCCTCGACACCGACCTGGCCCCGGCCCAGCACCTCCGCGAACAGCTCGCACAGGATCTGCTCCTGCGGCGTCCGCGCCGCCCGGCCACCACCGACGGCGCCCACCTCCGGTGCCGGCAGAGCCGCCCGGTCCAACTTCCCGTTCGGCGTCAACGGCAGCGCTTCCAGCAGCACGAACACCGACGGCACCAGGTGGTCCGGCAGCCGCTCGCGCAGGTACGACGCCAGCACCGGCGCCGTGGTCCCGGTCTCGGCCGAGGGCACGACGTAGGCGACGATCCTGGTGTCGCCCGGCCGGTCCTCACGGGCGAGCACCGCGACCTGGGCCACGCCGGGGTGGGCGGCCAGCTCCGCCTCGATCTCGCCGGGCTCGACCCGGAAGCCGCGCACCTTCACCTGGTGGTCCACCCGGCCGGCGAACTCCAGCTCGCCGTCGGCGCGCCAGCGCACCAGGTCGCCGGTGCGGTACATCCGGCTGCCCGCCTCGAACGGGCAGGCGACGAACCGGCCCGCCGTCAGGCCCGGCCGGTTGAGGTAGCCGCGGGCCAGCCCGGCCCCGGCCAGGTACAGCTCGCCGGTGACGCCGGGGGCGACCGGCCGCAGGGCCGCATCCAGCACGTACACCCGGCAGTTGGCGATCGGACGGCCGATCGGCACCGGCAGCGGGCAGTCGGCGGGGTCGGCCGGCAGCGGGAAGGCGGTGATCACATGGGTCTCGGCCGGGCCGTAGTGGTTGTGCAGCACCCGGCCGGGCCCGCGGGCCTGGAGGCGCCGCAGGCCGCCGCCGAGGCGCATCGCCTCGCCGGCCTGCGCGATCAGCCGCAGGTCCGGCAGGTCCCGCCCGTGTTCCTCGGCCGCCTCCGCCAGTGCCTCGATCACCAGGTTGGGGGCGAAGAGCTCCGCCACCCGGTGGTGTTCCAGCCACCGGGCGAGGAGTTCGGCGCTGCGGCGCTGCTCGTCGGTCGGCACCACCAGGGTCTTGCCGAACAGCAGCGCGGAGAGCATCTCCTGCACCGAGACGTCGAAGCTGAGCGCGGTGAACTGCGCGGTGCGCGTGCCCGTCCCGCCGCCGACGGCGCGGTGGTGCCAGTGCAGCAGGTTCGTCAGGGCACCGGAGGGCATCACCACGCCCTTGGGCCGGCCGGTCGAGCCGGACGTGTAGATGACGTACGCCGGGTGCCGCGCGTCCGAGGCGACCAGCGGGTCGGTGTCCGGGTACGTCCCGGGCGCGTCGACGGCCGCGAGGTCGTCGAGCACGACGGCCGGCCGGGCGTCCTCCAGCATGTACGCGATGCGGGCCGCCGGGTAGTCCGGGTCGACCGGCAGGTAGGCGGCGCCGGTCTTGAGCACCGCGAGGACGGCCACCACCAGCTCCGCCGAGCGCGGCAGGCACAGGGCGACGGTCTGCTCCGGCCCCACCCCGCGTCCGATGAGCGCGTGGGCCAGCCGGTTGGCGCGGGCGTTCAGCTCCCGGTAGGTCAGCGCGGTGTCCTCGAACACCACCGCCTCGGCCTCCGGGGTGGCACTGACCTGCGCCTCGAACAGCACGGCCGGGCCGGTGCCGGGGTACGGGCACCCGGTGTCGTTGCGTTCGGCCAGCAGTTCGTGCCGTTCCTCCGCGGTGAGGACGTCGATCCGGCTCAGCGGCCGGTCCGGCTCGGCCGCCGCCACCGCGAGCAGCCGCAGCCAGCGGGCGAGCAGGGCCTCCACCGTGGCCCGGTCGAACAGGTCGGTGGCGTACTCGACGTGGCCGATGACGCCCTCCGGCGCCCCGCCGGTGCCGCCGCGCTCCAGCAGGTGGAAGGAGAGGTCGAACATCGCGGTGGGCGACTGCACCAGCACGATCTCGGTGGCCAGGCCGGGCAGTTCGAAGGCGGAGCGCGGCGCGTTCTGCAGCGCGAGCAGCGTCTGGAACAGCGGCTGACGGGCCGACGACCGGGCCGGGTTGAGTGCCTCGACCAGGTGGTCGAAGGGCAGCTCCTGGTGGGCGTACGCGGCCAGCGCGGTGTCCCGGACCCGGCCCAGCAGCTCGGCGAAGGTCGGGTCCCCGCTCGTGTCGGTGCGCAGCACCAGCGTGTTGACGAAGAACCCGACCAGCTCGTCCAGCGCCTGGTCGGTGCGGCCCGCGATCAGGCTCCCGATGGGGATGTCCTCACCCGCGCCCAGCTTGGTCAGCAGGGCCGAGAGCCCCGCCTGGAGCACCATGAACACGCTCGCGCCGCGCTCGCGGCCCAGGCGGACCAGTGCCTCGTGCAGTTCGGCGTCCAGCTCGACGGCGAGGTGTCCGCCCCTGCTGGTGACGGCCGTGGGGCGGGGCCGGTCGGCGGGCAGCCGGATCTGCTCCGGCAGGCCGGCCAGCTGCCCGGTCCAGTAGTCCGCCTGCCGGGCGAACAGGCTCTGCGGGTCGGTGCGGTCCCCGAGCAGCCGGTCGTGCCACAGGGTGTAGTCGGCGTACTGCACCGGCAGGTCCGCCCAGGCCGGTTCCTCGCCGCGCAGCCGCGCCGCGTACGCGGTGGACAGGTCGGCGGACACCAGGCCCAGCGACCAGGCGTCGCCCGCGATGTGGTGGATCACCACCAGCAGCACGTACGCGTCCGCCGCCAGTTCGAACAGCTCGGCGCGCACGGGCGCTTCGGCCGCCAGGTCGAAGCCGCGGCCCACGGCCTCGGTCATCGCCTGGGGCAGGCCCGCCTCGTCGGTCCGGGTGACGGACAGGTGCGGCCGGGCCGTCTCGGCGTCCAGGACCTGCTGGTACGGCACGCCGTCGGTCTGGGGGAAGGCCGTGCGCAGGCTCTCGTGACGGGCGACGACGTCCCCGAGCGCCGCCCGCAGCGCGTCCTGGTCCAGGTCGCCGGTCAGGCGCCAGGCCAGCGGGATGTGGTACATCGCGCTGGCGCCCTCCAGCTGGTCGACGAACCACAGCCGCCGCTGCGCGTACGACAGCGGCACGCGGTCGGGCCGCTCCGCGCGGCCCAGGGCGAGCCGGGCCCGGTCGGCCCCGCCCAGGCCCGCGGCCAGCCCGGCCACCGTCGGGGTCTCGAACAGGGTGCGCAGCTCCAGCTCCACGCCCAGGGTCGCGCGGACCCGGGCGGCCAGCCGGGTGGCGAGCAGGGAGTGCCCGCCGAGGGCGAAGAAGTCGTCGTCGGCGCCGACCCGGGACACCCCCAGCACCTCCGCGAACAGTCCGGCGAGGACGTGTTCCCGCGGGGTGTGCGGAGCCCGGCCGGCCGGGGCGCCGGTGGTGTCGGGCTCGGGCAGGGCCCGCCGGTCGAGCTTGCCGTTGCCGGTCAGCGGCAGGGTGTCGAGGGCAACGTACGCGGCCGGCACCATGTGGTCCGGCAGCCGCTCGCGCAGGTGGGCGCGGAGCTCGTCCGGCTCGACGGCCGCCCCGGCCACGGGCACCAGGTAGGCGACCAGCCGGGTGTCGTCGGCGCGGTCCTGCCGGGCGATCACCGCGACCTGGCGGATCCGCGGGTGCTGGGCGAGGGCCGCCTCGATCTCGCCGAGCTCGATCCGGAAGCCGCGCACCTTGACCTGGTCGTCCGCCCGGCCCGCGTACTCCAGTACGCCTGCGCGTCGGCGCACGAGGTCCCCGCTGCGGTACATCCGGCTGCCCGCCGGCCCGTACGGGTCGGCGACGAACCGCCCGGCGGTCAGGCCCGGCCGGTTCAGGTAGCCACGCGCCGGCCCGGCACCCGCCACGTACAGCTCGCCGACGACACCGGGGGGCACCGGCTGGAGGTACGCGTCGAGTACGTGGGCGCGCAGGTCGGGGATCGCGGTGCCGATGACGCTCGCCGGGCCGGCGGTGTGCGCGCCGTCCAGTTCCGTGTAGGTGACGTGCACGGTGGTCTCGGTGATGCCGTACATGTTGACCAGCCGCGGCGCACCCGCCGGGTGGCGCTCGAACCAGGGCGCCAGGCGGGCGGGCTCCAGGGCCTCGCCGCCGAACACCACGGTGCGCAGGGCGAGTTCACGCGGGTGCTCGGCGTCGGCCTGCATCAGCTGGTAGAAGGCGGACGGCGTCTGGTTGAGCACCGTCACCCGCTCGCGGGCGAGGAGCTCCAGGAACCGCTCCGGTGCGCGGGTGACGTCGAACGGCACCACGACCAGTCGGCCGCCGTGCAGCAGCGGTCCCCAGATCTCCCACACCGAGAAGTCGAAGGCGTAGGAGTGGAAGAGCGTCCAGACGTCCTCGGCGGAGAAGTCGAACCAGTGCCGGGTGGCGTCGAACAGCCGCACCACGTTGCGGTGCGGGACCACCACGCCCTTGGGCTTCCCGGTGGATCCGGAGGTGTAGATGACGTAGGCGGCGCTGTCGGGTGCGACGGCGACCACCGGGTCCGTGTCCGGCAGCCCGGCCAGGTCGGCGGTGTCCAGCAGGAGCCGGTCCACGGACTCCGCGCCGGGCAGGTCGCCGCTTCGGCGGTCCGTCAGGAGCAGCGCGGGCCGGGCGTCGTCGAGCAGGTGGGCGATCCGGGCGGCCGGGTGGTCCGGGTCGACCGGCAGGTACGCGGCGCCGGTCTTGAGCACGGCGAGGACGGCCACCACCAGCTCCGCCGAGCGCGGCAGCGCCAGCGCCACCAGGTGCTCCGGCCCCACACCCCGGCCGATCAGCGCGTGGGCCAGCCGGTTGGCCCGGGCGTTCAGCTCGCCGTACGTCAGCGCGGACTCGCCGCACACCACCGCGACCGCGTCCGGCCGCTCCTGCGCCCGGGCCTCGAACAGCGCGGGCAGCCCGGTGGGCTGGGCCGTCTCCGCGGGTACCGGCCCCGGCAGCAGTGCGCGCCGCTCCTCGGCGGAGAGCAGGTCGAGCCGGCTGAGCCGTCGCCGGGGGTCGGCGACCGCCGCCGTGAGCAGGCGCACCCACCTCGCGATCACCGTCTCGACGGTCGCCCGGTCGTACAGGTCGCAGGCGTACTCGACGAATCCGTCGATCCCCTCGGGGGCGCCGTCCTCGGAGTGCCGCTCGGACATCGAGAAGATCAGGTCGAGCTTGGAGGTGGTCGTGGTCAGTTTGACCTCGCCGGTCTCCAGCCCGGGCGGGGCGAAGTCGGCCCGCGGAGCGTTCTGGAGCACCAGCATGACCTGGAACAGCGGGTGGTGGGACAGCGACCGGACCGGGTTGAGGGCCTCGACCAGGTATTCGAACGGCAGCTCCTGGTGGGCGTAGCCGGCCAGCGCGGTGTCCCGGACGCGGCCGAGCAGCTCGGCGAAGGTCGGGTCCCCGCTCGTGTCGGTGCGCAGCACCAGCGTGTTGACGAAGAACCCGACCAGCTCGTCCAGTGCCTGGTCGGTGCGGCCCGCGATCAGACTGCCGACGGGGATGTCCTCACCCGCGCCCAGCTTGGTCAGCAGGGCCGAGAGCCCCGCCTGGAGCACCATGAAGAGGCTGGTGCCGTGCGCGCGGGCGAGCTCGCGCAGGCCCTGGTGCAGCCGCGCGTCCAGTCCGGTGCGCACGAAGTCGCCCCGGTGCGAGGCCAGCGCGGGGCGGGGCCGGTCGGTGGGCAGCTGAAGCTGCTCCGGCAGGCCGGCCAGCTGCCCGGTCCAGTAGTCCGCCTGCCGGGCGAACAGGCTGTCCCTGTCGGCGGCGTCGCCCAGCAGCTCGTGCTGCCACAGCGTGTAGTCGGCGTACTGGACGGCCAGCGCCTCCCAGGACGGTTCCTCGCCTCGCCGGCGCGCCGCGTAGGCGGCGGTCAGGTTCTGCGCCAGCGGGCCGAGCGACCAGCCGTCGCCCGCGATGTGGTGGACCACCAGCAGCAGGACGTGCTCGTCCGGCGCCAGTTCGAACAGTTCGGTGTGCAGCGGCAGGTCCGTGCTCAGGTCGAACCGGCAGGCCAGCGCCGTGGCCAGGACGGCGTCCAGCTCCGCTTCGGTGGTGCGGCGCAGGTGCAGCCGGGGGCGGGCCGCCACGACGTCCAGCACCTGCTGGTACGGCACGCCGTCCACCGACGGGAAGAGCGTGCGCAGGCTCTCGTGCCGGGCCACCACGTCCGCCAGCGCCGCCGTGAGCGCCTCGCGGTCGAGCGGTCCGGTCAGCCGCCAGGCCAGCGGGATGTTGTAGTTGGCGCTGGCACCCTCCAGCTGGTGCAGGAACCACAGCCGGCGCTGGGCGAACGACAGCGGGGTCCTCCCCCGGCCTTGACGGCCGGCAGGTGCCCCCGTCGGGCGCGGGTAGGGCGCCAGGGCCAGCTGGGCGCGGCGGGCGCCGGCGAGGGCGGCGGCCAGCGCGGCCGGGGTCGGGGACTCGAACAGGGTGCGCAGCTCCAGCTCGACTCCGAGGGTCGCGCGGACCCGGGCGGCCAGCCGGGTGGCGAGCAGCGAGTGCCCGCCGAGGTCGAAGAAGCCGTCCTCGACGCCGGCCTCGGCCACCCCGAGGACCTCGGCGAACAACTCGCAGAGGATCTGCTCCTGCGGGGTGCGCGGCGCGCGGCCGGCTCCCGCTCCCGCTCCCGCCGAGACGAGTTCCGGTGCGGGCAGCGCCCGGCGGTCCAGTTTCCCGTTGGTGGTCAGCGGCAGCGCGTCCAGCTCGACGAACGCCGAGGGCACCATGTGCTCCGGCAGCCGCTCGCGCAGGTAGGCGCGCAGCTCGGCCGGGCGCGGGGCCGCGTCGGCGGCCGGCACCAGGTACCCGACCAGGCGGGTGTCGTCGGCGCGGTCCTGCCGGGCGAGGACGGCGGTCTGGGCGATGCCGGGGTGCGCGGCCAGCGCCGCCTCGATCTCGCCGAGCTCGATCCGGAAGCCGCGCACCTTCACCTGCTGGTCGGCCCGGCCGACGAAGCTCAGGCTGCGGTCCGCAGCCCGGCGCACCACGTCGCCGCTGCGGTACATCCGGCTGCCCGCCGGCCCGTACGGGTCGGCGACGAAGCGCCCGGCGGTCAGGCCGGGCCGGTTCAGGTAGCCGCGCGCCAGCCCCGGGCCGGCGACGTACAGCTCGCCGGGCACGCCCGGGGCCACCGGCCGCAGGTGGGGATCCAGCACGTAGGCGCGCAGGTCGGGGATGGCGGCGCCGACCACGCTGGCCGCCCCCGCGGTCGCGGCCGAGCGGTCGAGCGCGGCACAGGTGACGTGCACGGTGGTCTCGGTGATGCCGTACATGTTGACCAGCCGCGGCGCGTCGTCCGGGTGCCGTTCGTACCAGGGCGCCAGGCGGGCGGGCTCCAGGGCCTCGCCGCCGAACACCACCGTGCGCAGGGCGAGTTCACACGGGTGCTCGGCGTCCGCCTGCATCAGCTGGTAGAAGGCGGACGGCGTCTGGTTGAGCACCGTCACCCGCTCGCGGGCGAGGAGCTCCAGGAACCGGCCGGGCGAGCGGCTGGTCTCGTAGTCCACGACCACCAGCCGGCCGCCGTACAGCAGCGGGCCCCACAGTTCCCAGACCGAGAAGTCGAAGGCGTAGGAGTGGAAGAGCGTCCAGACGTCCTCGGCGGAGAAGTCGAACAGCGCCCGCGTGGTGCCGAACAGCCGCACCACGTTGCGGTGCGGGACCACGACGCCCTTGGGGTTGCCGGTGGAGCCGGAGGTGTAGATGACGTACGCCGGGTGGCCCGGGTCGACGGCGACGACCGGGTCGGTGTCCGGCAGGCCGTCCAGGTCGGCGGTGTCCAGCAGGAGCCGGTCCACGGACTCCGCGCCGGGCAGGTCGCCGATCCGACCGGTCGTCACCAGCACGGCCGGGCGGGCGTCCTGGAGCAGGTAGGAGATCCGGGCCGCCGGGTACTGCGGGTCCACCGGCAGGTACGCGGCGCCGGCCTTGAGCACGGCCAGGACGGCCACCACCAGCTCCGCCGAGCGCGGCAGCGCCAGCGCCACCAGGTGCTCCGGCCCCACACCCCGGCCGATCAGCGCGTGCGCGAGCCGGTTGGCCCGGGCGTTCAGCTCGCCGTACGTCAGCGCGGCCTCGCCGCACACCACCGCGACCGCCGCCGGGTCGGCCCGCACCCGCTCCTCGACGAGCGCGGTGATGGTGCTCTGCGGAGCGTCGTCCGCGGCACCGGCACCGGACGGCAGCAGCTCGCGCAGTTCCTCCGGCGACAGCACGTCGATCCGGCCGATCCGGCCGTCCGGATCGGCGGCCACGGCCCGGAGCAGGCGCAGCCAGCGCTCGACGAGGTCCGCCGCGGTGGCCGCGTCGAAGAGGTCGGTGCTGTACTCCAGCACGCCCGACAGGCCGTCCTCGCCGGGCCGTTCGGTCAGGATGAAGGTCAGGTCGCACTTGGCCGTTCCGGTGTGGACCAGGTCGGTCGTCACCCGCAGCCCCGGCAGGTCGAAGGTGCCCGTGGGCGCGTTCTGCAGGGCGAGCATGGTCTGGAAGAGCGGGTGGTGGGCGAGCGACCGGGTCGGGTTGACCGCCTCCACCAGCTGCTCGAACGGCAGGTCCTGGTGGGCGTACGCGGCCAGCGCGCCGGCCCGGACCCGGCCGAGGAGTTCGGTGAAGGTCGGGTCGCCGGAGAGGTCGGTGCGCAGTACCAGCGTGTTGACGAAGAAGCCGACCAGCTCGTCCACGGCCTCGTCGGTGCGCCCGGCGATCGGCGTGCCGATCGGCACGTCGGTGCCGGCGCCCAGCTTGCCGAGCAGGGCGGCCAGCCCGGCCTGGAGCACCATGAACAGGCTGGCGCCGCCGCCCCGGGCCAACTCGCGCAGGCCCTGGTGCAGTTCGGCGTCGAGCCGGACCGGCAGGTGCGCTCCCCGGAAGGACATCGCGGGCGGCCGGGGCCGGTCGAAGGGCAGCTCGGTCCGTTCCGGCAGCCCCGCGAGCCGCTGCGACCAGGAGGCGAGCTGCCGGCTCTGGAGGCTGTCCGGGTCGCTCTCCGCGCCGAGCAGCTCCCGCTGCCACAGGGTGTAGTCGGCGTACTGGACGAGCAGTCGGGCCCACTCGGGCTTCCCGCCCGCCGCCCGCGCGGCGTACGCGGCGGTCAGGTCGCGCGCCAGCGGGCCCATCGACCAGCCGTCGCCCGCGATGTGGTGCACCACCAGCAGCAGGACGTGCTCGTCCGCGCCCAGCTCGAACAGCTCGGTGCGCAGCGGGGGTTGGGCCGCCAGGTCGAAGCCGTGCCGGGCCGCCTCGGCCAGCCGCCGCGGCAGGTCGCCCGCGGCGACCGCGGTGACGCGCAGCCGGGGCCGGGCGGCGTCGAGGTCCAGCACCCGCTGGCACGGCTCGCCGTCGACCACCGGGAAGACGGTGCGCAGGCTCTCGTGCCGCTCGACGACGTCGGCCAGTGCGGCTTCCAGGGCCCGCCGGTCGAGGTCCCCGGACAGCCGCAGGGCCAGCGGCACGTTGTAGGTCGCGCCGGGCCCCTCCATGCTGTGCAGGAACCACAGCCGCCGCTGCGCGAAGGACAGCGGCACCGTGTCGGGCCGCTCGCGTCGTGACAGCGCGGGCCGTGCCCGGCCGGCCCGGTCCACGGCCGCGGCCAGGCCCGCGACGGTCGGCGCGTCGAACAGGTCGGCCAGGGCCAGCTCCACGCCGAGCACCGAACGGGCCCGGGCGATCAGCCGGGTGGCCAGCAGCGAGTGCCCGCCGAGGTCGAAGAAGCTGTCGTCCGCGCCGACCCCGGACACGCCGAGGACGTCGGCGAACAGGCCCGCGAGCACCTGCTCGGCCGCACTGCGCGGGGCCCGTCCGGCGGTGACCGGCGCCGGGCCGGGGGCCGGGAGCGCCTGGCGGTCGAGTTTGCCGGTGGGCGTCAGCGGGAGCCCGTCCAGCAGGACGAACGCGCCGGGCACCAGGTGCTCCGGCAGCCGTTCGCGCAGGTGGGCGCGGAGCCCGTCGGGCTCGACCCGCTCCCCGGCGGTCGGGACGACGTAGGCGACCAGCCGCACTTCGTCATCGGTCCGGGCCACCACGGCGCTCCGCGCGACCCGGGGGTGGGTGGCGAGCGCGGCCTCGATCTCGCCCGGCTCGATCCGGAAGCCGCGGATCTTCACCTGGTCGTCCGACCTGCCGAGGAACTCCAGCCGGTCGTCCGCGCCCCACCGCACCCGGTCGCCGGTGCGGTACATCCTGGCGCCGGCCGGCCCGTACGGGTCGGCGACGAACCGTCCGGCGGTCAGCCCGGGCCGGTCGAGGTAGCCGCGGGCGAGGCCCGTACCGGCGATGTACAGCTCGCCCGGCACCCCGGCGGGCACCGGTCGCAGCGCGGTGTCCAGCACGTACAGCCGGGCGCCCGCGACGGGGCGGCCGATCACCGGGCGCGGGCTCGGCGCCACCGGCGCGACGGCCGCGTCGACGGTGCACTCGGAGGGCCCGTAGAAGTTGAAGCAGGCCACGCCGTCGGCGTCCCGCAGCTGCGCCCACAGCTGGTCGGGGACGGCCTCGCCGCCGGCCACGAGCACCGCCGGGCGCTGTTCCGCGTTGGCCAGCAGGCCGTGCGCGAGCAGGACGTGCAGATAGGACGGGGTGGCGTTGACGAAGTCGATCCGGTGCCGCACGGCGTAGTCGACGAAGGCGTCCGGGTCCGCCCAGGTGTCCTGGCCGGGGAGGTGCAGCTGGTGTCCGGCGAAGAGGCCGAAGAGCTGGTCCCAGGAGGCGTCGAACGCCGCCGAGGTGGTCAGGGCCACCCGGGCACCGTCCCCGAGCAGCGGTTGGAACAGCTCCCGCCACTGGTGGACGAAGAGGTGCGCCAGGGCGCCGTGCGTCGACACCACGCCCTTGGGCCGCCCGGTGGAGCCGGAGGTGTAGACGAGCTGGGCGGGGTGGCGCGGGTCGACGGCCACCGCGGGTTCCGCCGCCGGGCCGTCGGCGAGCCGGGCGGCGGTGGCCGGGTCGTCGAGCACCAGCCGCTCGGTGGGGCCGGATTCGGGCAGCCGGCCGGCGGTGCGGGCGTCGGTCACCAGCAGCACCGGGCGGGCGTCGTCGAGCAGGTACGCGATCCGGGCGGCCGGGTGCTCAGGGTCCACCGGGAGGTAGGCCGCCCCGGTCTTCAGCACGGCCAGGATCGCCACCACCAGCGCGGCCGAGCGCGGCAGGGCCAGCGCCACCGACCGCTCGGGTCCGGCGCCCCGGGCGATCAGGGCGTGCGCCAGGCGGTTGGCGCGGGCGTCGAGTTCGGCGTACGTCAGCGTTTCCTCGCCGGACACCACCGCGACGGCGCCCGGCGTCTCGCGCACCCGGGCCCGGAAGTGCTCGGGCAGCAGGTCCGCCGGGGCTTCCGTCGTGATGCCGGCACCGGCACCGGTTCCGGCGCCGAGGGCCAGCAGTTCGCGCTGCTCGTCGGCCCCGACCAGGCCGATGCGGCCGACCGGCTGCTGCGGGTCGCAGTCCGCGAGGGTGTCCAGCAGGGCGAGCAACCGCCGCTGGTGGGCGAGGAGTTCACTCTCCGTGCACACCTCCGGGTAGGCCCCGAGCTCGATCCTCGGACCGTACTCGTCGCGCCCGCCCACGGCCCAGACCGCCAGGTCGTCGGCGGAGGTACCCAGCGGCGCGTGCACCGTGGCGGGCCGCCCGGCGAAGCTCGGTTCGGAGCCGAAGGACATGATGTTGACGATCAGCGGGAACGCCGTCTCGATCGTGCCGGCCTGCCCGAGGTCCCGGAACAGGTCCTCGCTGCGGTACCGCTGGTGCGCCAGAGCGGCGGCGACCTCCCGGTCCACCTGCTCGACCAGTTCCGACCACGGCAGGTCCGGCCGCACCGACAGACGCAGCGGCACGAGGTTCGACACCGCGCCGGGCGTCGCCGCCAGCACCGGGTCGCCCACCCGGCCGGTGACAGGGAGGCCGAGCAGCACGTCCCGGGCCCCGGTCAGCCGGTACGCGTACAGCGCCGTCGCCGCGAGCACGACGCGGGACCAGCGGACGCCCAGGCGCTCGGCCGCGTCGCGCAGCGTCTCGGGGCGCAGCGGTCCGGCCGGCAGGGTGCGCCGGAACCGGGCGGACGGGCCGTCCGGCAGGCGGTCCGACAGCCGGGTGGGCGCCGGCCGGTCGGCGAACCGTCCGGTCCAGTAGGCACGGTCGGCGAGGTACTGCTCCGAGTCGCGGTAGGCCGCGTCGCCGGCCACCAGCTCGTCCAGCGAGCCGAACGGCGACGGCGGCACCGGCCGCCCCTCGGCGAGCGCCGTGTACGCCTCGGCCACGCGACGCCCGACGAGGGTGTACCCGAACCCGTCCATCACCAGGTGGTGGTAGCTCTGGTAGAAGACGGTCCGGTCCGGTGCCAGGGTGATCAGCGCGTAGCGGAAGAGCGGGTCGCGGGCGAGGTCCAGCGGCCGGAGCCGGTCCCGGTCCATCCACTCCCGGGCCGCCGCGAGCGGCGTGGCCTCCGCGCTGACGTCGACCTGCGCGGGCTGCCACCGAGTGTGCGCGCGGACGACCTGGTGCGGGCCCTCGGCGCCGTCGACGAAGCCCACGTGCAGGGCGTCGACCTCGTCGACGACGCGGCGCAGCGCGGTCTCGAACAGGTCCGGGTCGACCGGCCCGTGGATCTCCAGGCACTCGCCGATGCGGTAGGCCGGGATCGCCGTGCGGGCCCGTTGTTCGGCCAGCCAGATCTCGCGCTGGGCGGCTGTCAGGGGAAGGGTGTCGCCGTCGCGACGGGACATGGGGGTACCTCCAGGAATGTGGGCAGGCGTGAGGACGCGCCGGGGCGCGCCGACCGCGGTGGCGTCACGCGGTCGGCGGGCGGGTGGCGGGTGGCGCGGCTTTCTGCGGTCAGGCGGCGAGTTCGCCGGCCTGGAGCTGCCAGAGGGATGCGTAGAGTCCGTGCCGGGCGAGGAGTTCGTCGTGGGTGCCCTGTTCGGCGACCACGCCGCCCTTGTCCATGACGTAGATCCGGTCGGCGTGGCGGACGGTGGAGAGCCGGTGGGCGATGATGACCATCGTCCGGTCCGCCGCGAAGCCGCGGAGCGTGCGCTGGATGGCTGCCTCGGTCTCGTTGTCGACGGCGGAGGTGGCCTCGTCCAGGACCACGACCGGCGCGTCCTTGAGGATCGCGCGGGCCAGGGCGATCCGCTGCCGCTGGCCGCCGGAGAGCGCGGCGCCGCGTTCGCCGATCACCGTGTCGTAGCCGTCCGGCAGCGCCGCGACGAAGGCGTGCGCCTCGGCCATCATGGCCGCCTTGACCACGGCCTCGTCCGAGGCGGCGAAGCTGCCGTAGCGGATGTTGTCGGCGATGCTGCCGTCGAAGAGGAACGGATCCTGGGCGACGAAGCCGACCGCGTCGCGCAGGTCCCGACGCGGCAGGTCGCGCACGTCGCGCCCGTCGAGCAGCACGGCGCCGGACTCGGCGTCCTGGAAGCGCATCAGCAGCTTGGCGACGGTCGTCTTGCCGGAGCCGGTGGCGCCGACCAGGGCGGTCACCTGACCGGCGGGGATGGTCAGCGAGAGGTCCTCCAGCACCGGCGGGCGGCCGGGGTAGGCGAAGGTCACGTCGTCGAGGACGATCTCGCCCCGCACCTTCCCGGTGCCGAGCGGTCCGCCGGTGCCGTCGGCCTCGACGGGCAGGGCCCGCAGGTGGTGGACCCGGTCGTAGGCGGCCAGGGTGCGCTGGTACTGGTCGACGATGCCGCCGAGCCGGTTCATCCGCAGCAGCACCATCTGGGGCAGCCCGATCAGCGGGCTGAACACCTCGAACGGCAGGCTGCCGTTGAGCACCGACCGGCCGCCGATCAGCAGGGTGCCGGCCATCGAGCTGGTCGTGCAGACCCGGACGGTCTCGGCGTGGCGGATCGTGCCCCGGTCGGTCTGCTCGTTGCTCTCCTGGGCCGCCGCGCTCAGCCGGTCGATGCGCTCGGCCTCGTAGTCCTCGGTGCAGAAGCTCTTGACGGTGGCGCCGGCCTCCAGCGTGTTCACCAGTTGGCTGTGCAGCCCGGCCCGGTGCTCACCGGAGGCGGCGTAGTCGGCCGTGGCCTTGTCCTGGTAGCGGAGCGACAGCCAGGCGATGACCGGGATGGGCAGGAAGGCGATCCAGGCGATCTGCGGTGCCAGCAGGAGGAACACCGGTACCAGGAGGGCCAGGCTGGTGCCCAGTTGCAGCACGTCGTTGGCCGAGGTGGCGAAGAAGGCGCCCAGCTGGCGGACGTCGTCGGTGAGCACCCCGGCGATCCGGGTGGTCCGCTCGCCTTCCAGGTGCCGCAGTTCGAGGTGCTGGACGTGCTCGTACGTGCGGCTCCGCCAGTCGTGCTCGATGTCCTGGCCGAGCCCGCGCCACTGGAGGTTCGAGGTGTAGGAAAGGCCCGCGACGGCGGCGCAGGCGATGGTCACCAGCCCTGCCAGGCCCCAGAGTTGGGCGGACGCGGTGGTCAGGCCGAGGCTGACCAGCGGCGCGGCCTGGCCCTTGATGAGCACCAGGGCCGTCCAGCCGAGGAAGGTGGCGAGCGCCATCTCCGAGACCTGGCAGGCGATCGAGAGCGCGGAGGCACGGAGGAGCCGCCGCCGGTGCGGTCCGACGATCTCCAGCAGGGGGTGCCGTTCGGCTCCGGCCCCGGACAGCTCACCGGCCGTGTCGGCCGTTCTCCGCCAGGCCTTCCGGAGGACGGCCACGGTCGCGGTCGCGACCCCGCCGAGTGCCACCAGCTGCCTGCTCAGCGCCGACCCGCGGATCAAGGCGACGCCGGCCGCCACCCCGCCGCCCACGGCGAGGACCGGACGCACGACGAGGCCGCGGTCCGGACGCGGGGCCGGTGCGGCGTCCGGCCGGGCCGACGCCGGGCTTCCCGTCCCGGTCGGCCCCTCCATGACCAGGGCGACGGCCTTGCGGACGATCCGGCCGACGTCCGCGGCACTCACCCGCGCGTCGTGCCGGACGAGGACCCCACCGGTGACCGGGCTGGCCTGCGCCTCGCTGATCCCGGGGACGCGCCGCAGGGCCGCGGCGAGGACTTCGGCCGTCCGGGGCCGCCCGAGGACCAGCTTGACGTCCCAGCGCTGCCGGCCCGGAATGACCGAGCGCGGGCGCACGTCCACGTCCACGTCCACGGAGCGGTATCCGGCTGCGGCACCCAGCAGAGAGGGCATGTGTACGATCACCTGTTTGCGGAGGTCGCGAGAACAACCGTCACGGGCAGGGACGGGATTGCCGCGACAGGGGCGGGAATTCTTGAGGGGAAACTGCTGCTACCGAATGGCCCGCAGTCGGCCGCCGCGCGGGAGCCTCATTCCGATATCCATCTGTCCGTCGGAAAGTGCGCTCACACGGCGGCCGGGGTCGCCGGGCAGACCGTCAGTGCGCCTTGCCGACGCCGGCGGTCGCGCGGATCTTCGGGCTCCTCGCCTCGGCTTCGGCCCGGGCGGCGGCCTCGTCCTTCTCACCGTGCGGGACGGCGACCTCGGCGGGGCGCCGGCCGTCACCCGAGGGGGCCCCGCCGTCGCCGGCGGAGGCCTGCGCCGCCACCACCTCGGCGGCCACCTCGGCCGCGAGGTCGTGGATGTTCTCCCCGGCCTCGTGGGCCGCCTTCTTCACCTCAAGAACAAGGCCGACGGACGTCTTGACGACGCCTCGCACCAGCGGCTTGAGGAGACGCTTGGCCAGTGGCGCGACGATGAGGCCGACCAGGAAGGGCGGTACTAGGGGCGGCATGATGCTCCATCCTCTCTACGCGGACGTATGACAGGGACCCCGGGCAACTGCGGACGCACCGGAGCACCGCACGACTAGGCGGACGGAAGCACCCGAGTCCGGAATTCGACGCTCCCGCCGGATTTTCCGCCGGGACGAATTCCGTACTCGATGGACCAACCGCCCGCTCTCGCTTCACCGTAGTCGAGCCGGGTCCATCGAAGCCAAACCTTCTCATGCGGTTTCACTCATGCGAGTGCTCTCAGCCCTTTTTTGTAGCTCGGATTAACGAACAAATGCCCACCCGATAATCCGCTCATATGCTTTTTGATTCATCGGAGCCCGTCGAGTTCCCCCGAACGTGTGAACCGGATCGGCCCCCGCCACCCGCGCCCCCTTCCGCCCGCCAAGGCGGCACACGGCCCAGACCTTTCGAACAGTCCTGCCGTACAGGTGAGTTGACTCGCCAGCGTCAGCACTCGGTGGCACCATGACGCCATGCCCCGTCGCCCCCTGCCGGTCCCGCTGGCGGCTGCCCTGACCACCGCGGCCGTCGCGACCGGCGCCCTCACCGGCTGCGGCAGCGTCGCCCCCTCCTCCACGACCGGTCCCCTCGTGGACCGGGGGACCGTACGGATCGCGGCCGCCAGCGAGACGCCCAGCTTCAACCCGTACACGGCCTTCGGCGCCGCTCCGGCCCGCTACGCCTACGACTCGCTGGTCAACGTCGCCGCCGACGCCACCCTGGTCTCCGGCCTGGCCTCCTCCTGGGAGGCCACCACCACCACGGCCGCCTTCACCCTCCGCCCGGGAACCACCTGCTCCGACGGCACCCCCCTCACCGCCACGGCCGTCGCCCGCGCACTCACCTACGCCGGCGACCCGGCCCACCAGCTCGCCGGCGCCCAGACAGTCCTGCCCACCGTCCCGTACACCGCGAGCGCCGACGACTCGACCGGCACCGTGACGGCGACCACCACCGCCCCCTTCCCGTTCCTCACCCGCACGCTCGGGCTGCTGCCGATCGTCTGCCCCGCCGGCCTCGACCGGCCCCAGTCGCTGGACCGCTCCACCCAGGGCACCGGACCGTACGTGCTGACCCACTACACCCCGGGCGGGCCGTACGAGTTCACCGTGCGCGACGGCTACACCTGGGGACCGGCCGGAGCCACCACCGCGGCCGACGGCCTCCCCGCCCGCATCGTCATCTCCGTGGTGCCCCAGGCCTCCACCGCCGCCAACCTGCTGCTCACCGGCGGCATCGACCTCGCGAGCGTGAACGGGCCCGACCGCACCCGGCTCACCGGCCACGGCCTGGCCACCGCCGACGCGGCGACCGTCATCGGGCTGACCTTCTTCAACCAGCGCCCCGGCCGCCCCCTCGCCGACCCGGCACTGCGCCGGGCCCTGGTGTCCGCACTCGACCGCCAAGGACTCGCCAACGTCGCCGTCGGCGGCACCGGCACTCCCGCCACCGACTTCGGCGCGCAAGGCGCCGTCTGCCACGCCGACCTCGCCGCCGCCAACCTGCCCGCACAGGACGCCACCGAGGCGCTGCGCGCCACCGGCTGGACCCGCGCCGCCGACGGCCGGCTCACCAAGAACGGCCGACCACTCCGGCTCCGCCTGATCACCAGCCCCGACCTCGGCCCGACGCTTTCGCCCGTCGCCGAGCTGATGGCCCGGTCCTGGACGGCACTGGGCGCGGACGTCAAGCTGGTCACCGAGAGCCTGCCCGCCCTCGTCAACGCCATGTACCAGACCGGCGACTTCGACGTCGTCGTCGGCACCTCCCCGGGCTTCGCCCTGCCGGTCGGCTTCGTCCCGTTCTTCTCCGGTCCGACGCCCGCCCAGGGCCTCAACTTCGCGGGCGTGGCCAATCCCGAATACGACGCCCTGGTCGCCCAGGCCCTCCGGGAGCCGGACACCGCGGGCTGCGCCACCTGGAACCGGGCCGCCGCCGCGCTCTTCCGCTCCGCCGACGCCCTGCCGATCGCCGACGGCCGCAGCACCGTGTGCGGACGCAGCACCACCTTCGCCACGACCTTCGGCGGCCAGGTCATCCCCACCAGCATCCGCCTGCACCGATGACCGGGGGATCCCGCGTGACCGTACCCCGCCGTTCGCCGCCTCCGCCTCCTCCGCCGCGTCTGTCGCGGCACCTCGTGCCCCGTCTCCTGCGGCACCCGTGGACGAGGTTCCTCGGCCGGCGCACCGCCCGGCTGCTCCTCTCGCTCGGGGTCGTGCTCACCGCCTCGTTCGCGATGATCCGCCTGGTGCCCGGAGACCCGGTCCGCGCGGCGCTCGGCGTCGACGCCTCCCCCGCCCTGGTGGCCGCACGCCGCCACCAACTCGGGCTCGACGAACCCTTCCTGGCCCAGTACCGGCACTATGTCGACGGCCTCGTGCACGGCGACCTCGGCACCTCGCTGGTCACCTCGACACCGGTCGCGGAGCTCGTCCGCACCCGGCTGCCGGCCACCCTCGAAATCGCCGGCCTGGCCTTCCTCGTCACCCTCGCCGTCGCCCTGCCCTGCGGTCTGCTCGCCGCCGTCCGCACCCGGGACGGCCGGCACCCGCGCAGCGAGCTGGCGTTCACCACGTTCACCGCCGGCCTGGCCGGGATCCCCGACTTCGTCCTGGCCGCCGGGCTCTCCGCGCTGCTGGCCGTCGGCCTCCAACTGCTGCCGGTGGCCGGCACGGCGGGCGCCGGGTCCTTCGTCCTGCCGGTCCTCGCGCTCTCCGTGGCGCCCACCGCCGTCCTGGTGCGCATCGTCCGGGTGGAGGCCCTGAGAGTGCTGTCCGAGGACTACCTGCGCACCGCCCGCGGAAAGCGGCTGTCACCGCCACGCCGCTACCTGCGGCACGCGGCGCCGAACATGGCCACCGCCGCGCTCACCGTCGCCGGAGGCCTGCTGCCCGCCCTGATCGCCGGCACCGTGCTGGTGGAGAAGGTCTTCGCCTGGCCCGGCATCGGTTCGGCGCTGGCGCAGTCCGTGAGCTCGCAGGACTACCCGGTGATCCAGGCGATGGTCCTGATCCTGGGCACCACCGTCCTGCTCGCCGCGCTCCTGGTCGACATCCTGCTGGCGCTGCTCGACCCGCGCTCGACGATCCGGGAGAGCTGAGGCCCCGATGCCCCTACCCACCGGGTACCTCCGCTCGCCGATGGCCTGGGCCGCCACCGCCATGCTGGCCACCCTGATCGTGCTCGCGCTGGCGGGCCCGCCCGTCTGGGGCGCGGCGGCCGACCTGCCCGACCCCGCGGCGGTGCTGCAAGGCCCCTCCACCGCCCACCCCTTCGGCACCGACAACCTCGGACGGGACCTGCTCGCCCGGGTCCTGACCGCCACCCGGCCCTCCCTGCTGCTCGCGCTGGCCGCGACCGCGATCGGCGCAGGCACGGGCATCCTCCTCGGCGCGTCCACCGCCGTCGTCGGCCCCCGCGCCCGCCGCCTGCTCGCGGCACTGATCAACCTCCTGCTCGCCTTCCCCGCACTCCTGGTCGCGCTCTTCCTCGCGGTCGTGTTCGGCGCGGGCGCGGCCGGGGCGATGCTCGCCCTCGCCGTCGCCGGTGTACCCGGCTTCGCCCGGCTCGCCCAGACCCTCGCCGCCGCCGTCGCGGGCACCGACCACCTGGCCTCCGCCCGGGTCCTCGGCCTGCGCCGGCACCGGCTGCTGTGGCGGCACGTCCTGCCCAACATCGCCGAACCGCTGCTGCTGAGCGCGACCACGGCGGCGGGCACCTCCCTGGTCGCGCTCTCCGGGCTGAGCTTCCTCGGCCTGGGCGTCCAACCGCCCGGCTACGACTGGGGGCAGCTGCTCAACCAGGGGCTCGACCGGATCTACGCCCAGCCGCTGCCCGCCCTCGCCCCCGGCCTGGCCATCCTCTACGCGGCGGTGACGTTCCAACTGCTCGGCGAGGTCCTGGCGGGGAGCGCCGCCCGGCGCGGCCCGGCAGGCCGTACACCACGGCGACCGGTCGCGCCGGGTGGGCCGATCGCGCCGAGCGGGCCCGCCGAGGACGGCCTCGTCCTCCAGGTCGAGGACCTGAGCGTCGAACTCCCCACCCCGGACGGCGTGATCCGGCCGGTCCGCGGCGTGAGCCTCTCCCTGCGACCGGGCGAGATCGTCGGACTCGTCGGCGAGTCCGGCTCCGGCAAGTCGCTCACCGCGCTCGCGATCGCCGACCTGCTCCCCGCACGCGCCCGGGTCTCCCACCGCACCCTCCGGCTGCTCGGCGCCGACCTGGACGCCATGACGCCGAAGCAGCGCGACCAGCACCTCGCGACCGGCCTGGCGATGGTCTTCCAGAACCCGGCCACGGCGCTCAACCCGTCACTCCGGATCGCCACCCAGCTCACCGAGGCACCCCGCACCCACCTCGGCACGAGCCGCACCCAGGCCCTGCGGGACGCCGAGGACGCCCTGCGCCGGGTGGCCCTGCCCCCCGCCCTGCTACGGTCACGCCCCCACCAGCTCTCCGGCGGCCAGCGCCAGCGCGTGATGATCGCCGCCGGTCTGATGATGCGGCCCGGCCTGATCATCGCCGACGAACCGACGACCGCCCTCGACACCACCGTGCAGCGTCAGATCACCGAACTGCTCTCCGACCTGCGGCGGGACACCTCCGCCGCCGTCCTGTTCATCAGCCACGACATCGCGCTCGTGAGCGGATTCTGCGAACGCGTCCTGGTGATGTACGCGGGCTCCGTCGTCGAGGCCCTTCCCGCCGACCGGCTCGCCACCGCCGCCCGGCACCCCTACACCCGGGCCCTGGTCGCCTCGGTACCGGACCTCACCGCGGACCGCGACCGGCCGCTGCCCACCGTGGCGGGCACGCCGCCCGACCCGATCGCCCCCACCCCGGGCTGCCCGTTCGAGCCCCGCTGCCCGTACCGGCTGGACCGCTGCGCCCGGGAGACTCCGCACCTGGACGGCGTCGACGCGCTCCAGCAGGTCGCCTGCTGGAACCCCCAGCCGGTGGAAGCGGTCCAGGTGCCGGAACACCAGGTGAAGGCGGACCCGTCATGACCGGCCTGCGGCTGTGCGACCTCACCGTCCGCCACCACGGCCCGCGCGGCCCGGTCACCGCCGTGGACCACGTCTCGCTGGAGGTCCCGGCCGGCACCACGCTCGGGCTCGTCGGCGAGTCCGGCTCGGGGAAGTCGACCCTGGCCCGCGCGATCGTCGGGCTCGCCCCCGTGCACGGCGGCCGGGTCCTCGTCGACGGCCAGGACGTCCGGGTCCGCACCGTCCGCGCCCGGCGCCGGCTCGGCCGACTGGTCCAGATCGTCCTCCAGGATCCGGACACCGCGCTCGACCCCCGGATGACCGTCCGCCAGACCCTCGTCGAGGCCGCCACCGTCTTCCAGCGGCTCGACCGGCCGGCCCGTGCCGAGCGCGTCGCCGAGCTGCTCGACCTCGTCGGGCTGGACCCCCGGCTCGCCGGCCGCCTGCCCCGGCAGCTGTCCGGCGGCCAGCGCCAACGGGTCGCCGTCGCCCGCGCCCTGGCCGTCGGGCCGGGCCTCCTGATCGCCGACGAGATCACCTCGGCCCTCGACGTCTCCGTGCAGGCGTCCGTCCTCAACACGATCCGGGAACTCCGGCAACGGCTCGGCCTGTCCATGCTGTTCATCGGCCACAACCTGCCCGCGGTCTGCTACGTCTCCGATACGGTGGCGGTGATGCAGCGCGGTCGGATCGTCGAAACGGGCCCCACCGACGCCCTCCTGCGCGACCCGCAGCACCCCTACACACGGGAGCTCCTCGCCTCCGTCCCCCGCCTGTCCGGCCCACCGCCCTCCCGGAGGTCCCGATGACCGTCGACCGACCCGACGCGGTGGTGGTCGGGGCCGGGGTGATCGGCACCGCCGTCGCCCTCGAACTCGCCCGCACCGGACGGCAGGTGGTCGTCGTGGACAAGGCCGGCGCGGCCGGCCACGGATCGACCGGCGCGTCCAGCGCGATCGTCCGGTTCAACTACTCCACCTTCGACGGCGTCGCCACGGCCTGGGAGTCCCTCCACCTGTGGGCGTCCTGGCCCGAGCACCTCCGGCTCACCACCGACCGCCGCCCGCTCGCGGCCTTCCGCCGCACCGGCGCCGTGCTGCTCGACGCGCCCTTCCCCGAACCCGCCGACACCGCGGCCCTGTTCGACCTGGCCGGCGTCCCGTACGAACGGTGGGACACCGCCGCCCTGCGCGGGCGCCTGCCCGGGATCGACGCCGGCCGGTACTGGCCGCCGAAGCCCGTGGACGACGACGCCTTCTTCGACGGCCCGGCCGGCGAGCTCGGTGCCCTGTTCACCCCGGACGCCGGGTTCGTCGACGACCCGCAGCTCGCGGCCCAGAACCTCGCCGACGCGGCGGGCGAGCTGGGTGCGCGCTTCCTGTTCCACCGCACCGTGGTGGCCGTCGACCGGCACGCGGACCGCGTCGCGGGCCTCCGCCTGGCCGACGGGGCCCGAATCACCGCGCCGGTCGTGGTCAACGCCGCCGGCCCCTGGTCCGGAGGCGTCAACCGGCTCGCGGGTGTCGGCGGCGACTTCACCGTCGGTGTACGCCCCATGCGCGAGGAGGTCCACCAGATCGCCGCACCCGACAGCTCCACCACCGGTTCCACCACTGGCCCCACCGCCGGCTCCACCACTGGCCCCGCCGCCGGCTCCGGGCCGCTTCCGGTCGTCGCCGACCTCGACCTCGGCACCTACCTGCGCCCGGCCGCCGGGGGCCGCCTGCTCATCGGCGGCACCCAGCCGGCCTGCGACCCACCGGAGTGGATCGACGACCCGGACGAGGCCGACCCGCGCCCCACCGCCCACCGCTTCCGGACCCAGGTGACCCGCGCGGCCCGCCGCTTCCCCGGGATCACCGTCCCCGGCCGGCCCGTCGGCGTCGCGGGCGTGTACGACGTCGCCGACGACTGGACCCCGATCTACGACCGCACCGCCCTCGACGGCTACTACGTCGCCATGGGCACGAGCGGCAACCAGTTCAAGAACGCACCGCTGGTGGGCCGCTACCTCGCGACCCTGATCGACCTGGTCGAGGCCGGCCACGACCACGACGGCGACCCGGTCCGCTACCGCTGCGAGCACACCGGCAACGTCGTGGACCTGGGCGCGTTCTCCCGCCGCCGCCCCATCCGGACCGGCTCCGCCCGCACGGTCATGGGCTGAGGCCGCGCAGTTCGCTCAGCAGATCCGCGACCACCCCGACCACGAACCCGGGCTCCTCGGTCGGGAAGTCATGGCCGGTGCCCGCCGGCGTGTGCACCACCCGGGACGCGGTCGACGCCGCCAGGTAGCGGGTCCGGGCCCCGAGGTAGAAGCGACCGATCCGCTCGGCCTCGGCGGCGTCCCTGGCGGCCGCCAGCACCGTGTCCCCGCCCGTGAGGTCGCGGGGTATGACCAGCACCAGCGGCAGGTCGCCGAGGTCCCCGTCGTAGACCACGGTCTCCCAGCCCACCTCCGCCAGGCCGGTGGGCGAGAGCTCCGCGAAGATCGACGCGGCGGCGCAGAAGTGGCCGGTCCGACCACCACGGCCACGGCCCCGGTGAACGCCGAACAGGTGCCGCACCGCCGTCAGCAGGAAGTCCCGGCGCATGCCCGCGACCAGCCGGTTGGGCGGCGCGAAGGCGATGACCTCCAGGGGCGTCGGATCCAGCAGCACGAGTCCGGCCACCACGTCCGGCCGCCGTCTGGCGGCATTCGCGACCAGCAGCCCGCCGAAGGAATGGCCGACGAACACGTACGGGCCCCGCTCTCCCGCCGCCTCCAGCGCGGCCACCAGCTCCTCCGCCTCGGCCGCCGTCGTCCTCGGGAAGGGCCCGACATCACTCCAGCCCGAGCCGAACCGGTCGACCAGCACCGAGCGGGTCCGGGCCGCCATCATCGCGTGCAGCTGTCCGAACTCCTCGCCCGGCGCGTGCCCGCCCGGCATCCAGACCACCGTCGGCCCGTCCCCGGCAACCCCCTCGGCGAGGACGTGCATCCGGCGCCCGCCCACCCCGACCAGCCGCCCCGGCGCCCCGCCCGCCCCCGCGCCCCGGCCGACCAGCACCAGATGCCGCGCCGCACCGACCGCCAGCACCACGCCCGCAGCCACTACCAAGCACCCGAGCGCCACCAGCCATCCCGCACCGCCCCCGACCAGCCCGACCCCCACGCCCACCACCAGCACCAGCACCGCGACCGGCACTCCCACCCAGTCCCGGCTCAGCAACGCGAGCAGGGCATCCGCCACCCGTCCGTTCCGGCGCATCGGTCCTCCACGGCATCCGAGAGGCGACCTCTCCCCCTGTTCTTCCCGCATCCACCCGCGCCGACGCGCCCCCGCGAACAGGCATTCGACACCCCGCCCGGGCCCTGCCCGTCCTGCGCGCCACCGCTGTGTCGCCGTGTTGCCATGTCGCTGTGTCGCTGTGTCGCTGCCCATCGGAGCGGAGCCGGCCACCAGGCTGAATCTCCGCAAATGCAAAGAACCCCCATCCGGTCTCCCGGATGGGGGTTCTCTGTGAATGATTGTTCGGCGGCGTCCTACTCTCCCACAGGGTCCCCCCTGCAGTACCATCG
>NZ_JBEOUK010000069.1:0-28219 GCF_040304045.1 Kitasatospora sp. NPDC094016 | reverse complement strand
ACGGTCCGGCCGCCGCCGGAACAGCGATCGGCAGCAGGCCCACCGGCGCCGGCGCGAGCACGGACGCCTCGGGCGCCGCCACCGCAGCCGGGCTCACTCGACTCCGCCGGGGCTTGCCGCCGGTCGATGTAACTATTACGGTTACGTCATGGAGAGAAGCGAGGGGCGGCATGAGCGCGAACAGTAGGTTGACCGTCGCCGCCCACGCCCTGACCTGGATCGGGCTGTACCAGCGCCGGGGCCACGAGGTCGCCACCTCCGAGCAGATCGCGACGAGCGTCAACACCAACCCCGTGGTGATCCGCCGCCTGCTGGCCCAGCTGCGCAAGGCGGGCCTGGTCGACTCGCGGCGGGGCGCCGGGGCCGGCTGGACGCTGTCCCGGGACCTGTCGGCGATCACCCTGCTCGACGTCTACGAGGCGGTGGAGCCCGGGCCGATCTTCGCCCTGCACCCCGCCACGCCCGACCCCGAGTGCGTCGTGGGCCACGGCATCGCCCCGGTGATGGCCGCCGTCTACGACGGGATCGAGGCCACCCTCCGCCGCGAACTGGCGGGCACCACGCTGGAGGACGTGCTGCGCGACGTACTGAAGGCCGCCTAGCCTCGGCCGTGGCAGTGCTTCCTGGGCCGGTTTTTGCGCCCAAAAATGTAACAAGAATAGTTACGTCAAGATTCGGAGCATCTCATGGGACAGCTGGACAACAAGACCGCCCTCGTCACCGGCGCCTCCACCGGCATCGGCCTGGCCATCGCCCGCCGCTTCGCCGCCGAGGGGGCGACCGTCTACCTCACCGGCCGCCGCGAGGCCGAGCTGGCGGCCGCCGTCGCGCAGGTCGGCAGCCGGGGCATCGGCGTCCGGGGGGACGTGTCGAAGCTCGACGACCTCGACCGGCTCTTCGCCGGGATCACCGAGCGCAGCGGCCGGCTCGACATCGTCGTGGCCAACGCCGGCCTCGGGGACTTCGGCCCGCTCGGCGAGATCACCGAGGAGGAGTACGACCGCACGACCTCCGTGAACCTCAAGGGCACGGTCTTCACCGTGCAGAAGGCGCTCCCGCTGCTGTCGGCCGGCGCCTCGGTGATCCTGCTCTCCTCCAGCGCGGCCCTGCGCGGCGTCCCGGGCCTGGGCGTCTACGCCGCCACCAAGGCCGCGATCCGCAGCCTCGCCCGCACCTGGGCCACCGAACTCGCCGGCCGGGGCATCCGGGTCAACGCCCTCACCCCGGGCCCGGTCGCGACCCCCGGCGCCGACGAGCTGCGGGCCGCGTCCCCCCAGGTCGATCAGGCCGTCGCCACGACCCCGCTCGGCCGCGTCGGCCGACCCGAGGAGGTCGCCGCCACCGCTCTCTACCTGGCCGGGGACCAGAGCTCCTTCACCACCGGCGCGGAACTGTTCGTCGACGGCGGCGCCACGCAGCTCTAGAACCGGCGCCGTTCGGTCAGGGCGGGGCCGGGTGCTGTCGGGGGGTCGGCCGTGAGCATGTCGCCGATGGGCAAAGCTGTCGAAGGCCGACTGAACGGCGTTGGCGCCAGGCGTCGGCGGTACCCATCGGGCTCCCCGGCTTCCCCTGCCGTCCGGCGCGGCGGCTCGGCGGCGCGCCTTCGTGCCGCGCGGGGCGCGGTCGAGCCGATTCCGCGGCACCGCCGAAACGTCGGCGCTCCGGCGGTTCGACCACGGTATTCCGGCGCTCCGTCGCAGGCCGGAACAGCCGGGGCGAATATGACGCCCAGTCATCGGAAAGTCACGCATTTCCGTGGTCGGCGTGCACCCGCGATATTCGCGGCCCGTTTCCCACGGACGGATCTCCGTAGTCGGTTCGTCACGCCCCGCATTTGTTCCACCCGGAATTCCATGCGCGAAGCGCGGCCCGCGCGGGCCCTCCGGGCAGTCCTTCGGGCAGGCCTTCCGGACGGGCCTTCCGGACGGGGCGCGGACGCCCGGGCAGTCGGCCCGGCCCCGGCTAGACGTCGAGAGCGGCCTCGATGCGCTTGAGGCCGTGCCGGGCGAGCGCGAGGTTGGCGCGCGAGCGGTCCAGCGCCAGGTAGAGGAAGAGCGAGCCGTGACTGCGGGTCAGCGGGCGGATCAGGTGGTACTGGGTGCCGAGGGTGATCAGGATGTCCTCGATGACATCGTCGATCGACAGCGCGGCCAAGGCGCGTATCTTCGCACGAACGACCTCGGTGTTGGCGGCGGCCGCAATCTCCAGGTCGAGCTGCTGCCCCCCGCCGAGGTGCCCGAGTGACATGCCGCTCTCGTAGTCGGCCACGGCCACTCCGATGGCCCCCTCGATGGCCATCGCGTCCTTGAGTGCGTCGTCAATATTCATGCGCTGTTCGTCCTTTGCGTGACTTCCGGGCAGAACTCCCGTGTGCGGGAACAAAATAGCAAGAAGCCACCGGTTGTGGTCGCCTCGTGAAAATGATGGAATAAAGTACGCTACCGGGGTTCAGAACGTGAAGGGGTACTGGTGCGCGCACTCGAGGCTTCCCTCTCCGATGTGCTTGGCTCCCCCGGAGTGGTCGGTGCCGCGCTCGTCGACGCCGTCACAGGTCTCAGCTACCAGTCCGCCGGGGACCACCGGCTGCTCGGGACCGGGGCCGAACTCGCCGAGCTGACCAACCTGATCGGCGAGCGGCTGTACGAGGCAGGGGCGGAGAGCGAGTTGGAGAGCCTGGTGGTCACCAGCACCCGCCATCACCAGGTCGTCCAGGTGCTGTCCCGGAAGGGCGACCCCCTGCTGCTGGCCACCGTGCTGGACCGGGAGCGGACCAACCTGGCGCTGGCCGTCCGCCAGACCGCCGACCGCGCGCAGGACTTGCTGGCATGACCGACCCGTCCCACGACACGGCGCCGCCCGCCATGCCCGCGGCTCCCACGACGCCGGCTCCACCCACCGCGCGCAACGTGCCCGCGCTGCTGCTCGCGCTGCGCCGGACGGAGTTCACCGGCTCGGTCACCGTCTCCAGCGCACCGGGCGGCACGATCCACCTGGAGCAGGGTCTGGTCACCGCGATCGAGACCCCCGGGGCCCCGACCGCCGAGACCCTGCTGCTGAAGTCCCGGCGCGTCGGCGAGGAGGAGTGGGCGTCCGCCGAGACGGCCGCGTCCGTCGGCCGGCCGGCCGACGCTCCCCCGACCTGGGGCGGCGACCTCGGCGCGGCCCTGGTGGCTCAGGGGTCGATCGGCGCCGCCGAGCTCGAAGCCGTCTGCGCCGCCGCCGCCTTCGACGGGGCCTTCGCCCTGGTGCTGAGCCCGCCCGGCAGTTGGGAGACGGCCGAGGCGGCGCCGCCTGCCGGGATCGCGCTGCGCCCGGGCATCGAGCCGGAGCGGCTCTTCGAGGAGACCGCCCGGCGGACGGCCCTGCTGACCCGCCTCTGGGGACCGCCCGGCGAACTGGCCCGGATCCGGATCCGTCCTGCCGCCCGGGCCGAATCCGGCGCGCTGCGGATCCCGGTCCGCTACCGGGAGATCCTGGCCGCCGCCACCGGCCGCCGCACCGCGCGCGACCTGGGCTTCGCCCTGGGACGCGGTGTGTTCGCGGTGCTTCTCGACGTCGTACGGATGGACGCCCGGCACCTGCTCCACCGGGAACCGGCGCACCCGGTTCCCCTGGCGCCGAGCGTGGCCCCGCGCATGCCGACGAGCGAACCGCCGCCGTCCGCTACCGGGCCGCTGCCGCGCCGCGTCCGCAGCGGACGCGGCGCGAGTGGTCCGGGCCGCCCCGGCGGCCCGCCCGCCCGATCCGAGGGAGCGGCGGCCGCTTCCGACGGTCCACCGAACGCACACCGCGCCGAGCACACCGCGCGTACCGAGACGACCGAGCAGAGCGAGAAGAGCGCACCATGAGCAGCCAGACACCGACCGCCGTGCTGGTCGACGAGTTGAAGTCCCTCCGTGACCGGGTCATGGGCATCTCGGAGAGTGTCATCTCCACCACCGACGGCCTGTTGGTGGCCGCCGACACGGCCGCCGTCCACCCCGAGTCGGCCGCCGCCCTGTCGGCCGCCATGCTCGGCCTCGGCCGGCGCACCGCGGCCGAGGTCGGCGTGGGCGGCCTGCGCGACGTGGTCACCCGCTGCAACAGCGGCTACGTCGTGGTGCTGGCGATCGGGGAGCAGGCGCTGCTGATGATCCTGGGAGACGAGGGCCTCGACGTCGCAGGCCTGCACCGCGAGTCGCCCGCCACGGTCCGCCGCCTGAGCGAGCTGCTCGGGATGGTCCCCGCGGTCTAGTGCCGCGTCAGGCAGGAGAAGGCGCCCGTCCCGATCAGAGGGAGTGGGAAGTCGGACCCGCCGACTTCGCACTCCCTCAGCGGACTTCGGTCAGCGGCACAGCGCCGTGTCCACGACGTTCTCGACGTGCTCCGAGCCGGTGGCGTCCGGCGGGACGGTGGTCACCGCGATGTTGACGGCGCGGCCGTCGTCCGTCGCCCCGCCCCGGGTCTCGTAGCCGGGGATGTCGCCGCCGTGGCCCCAGTAGACGCCGCCGCAGGACAGCGGTCGGCTGATGAGCCCCAGGCCGTAGGCGGCGCCGGTGTCGCCGATGGGGACGGTGGTGCGCATCTGGGCGAGCTGGGCCGGTTGCAGGAGGCGGCCGCCGAGGAGGGCGGTGAAGAACTGGTTGACGTCGGAGTTGGTGGAGATCATCTGGCCCGCCGCCCCGCCCGCGGAGGGGTCCAGCTCGGTGAAGTCGATCAGGTGCCCGTCGGTCGCGTCCTTGAGGTAACCGTGGGGGTGGGCCTCGCGGATGGTCCGGTCGCCCTGGGCGGGGTAGTAGGTGTGCCGCAGGCCGAGGGGCTTGATGATGCGCTGGTCGATCTGCTCGGCGATGGGGCGGCCGGTGACCTTCTGGACGACCAGGCCGGCCAGCACGTAGTTGGTGCTGCTGTACTTGAAGCCCGCCCCCGGGGCGAAGTCGGCCTTGTGCTGGAAGGCGATGTCCAGCAGGTCGCGCGGCTCGAAGTACCGGTGCTGGAGGGAGGGTTCGTCGATGTAGCCCTCGTAGTCCGGGAGCCCGCTGGTGTGCTGGAGGAGCTGGCGGACCGTGATGTGGCGCCCGTCGATGCCGTCGCCGCGGACCAGGCCGGGGAGGTAGGACTCGACGGGCTCGTCGAGCCCGATCTTCCCCTCGCCGACCAGTTGCAGCACGACCACCGCGGTGAACGTCTTGGTGTTGCTGCCGATCCGCACCTGGCCGTCGACCGGCACCTTCGCGCGGGTGGTGACGTCGCCGACCCCCGCGGTGTAGGTGCGGGTGCGGCCGTCACGGCCCTGGACACTGGCCAGCGCGGCGGGCAGGCCGTCGTCACGGACCAGCGCGTTCAGCCCCTGCTGGACGGTGTCCGGGCGGGGGGCGGCGGCCGCCGTGGACGGTGCCAGGGCGGTGCCCGCGGTCAGGGCGCCGACGGCCACCGCGGCGGCCGCCGCCACGACGACCCCGCGCCGACCGTCCTGGGGGCGCCGGGAGGAAAGCCGGGACGAACGCCAGGAAGAAGGCCGGGAGGAAAGCGGCTGCCGCATCTGCTCACGCACGAGTCAACTCCGGTGCAATCAAGGGGAGGTCGGGAAGTCCTCCCCGGGTGTGATCGCCAGTCTGCTCGGGCGGCTCGTCGATGGCCTCCCCCGACCGGGGGAGCACTGTCTCCCACGTTTCCGCGATGCGCGCCGACGGCCCCGCGCACCGACGGCCCCACGCGCCGACCGTCCCGCGCGCCGACGCGGGGCCGGCCCGACGGGGGTGCGGGCCGGCCCCGCGGGCCTGGTCGGGCGGTCGTGTCCGGCTGGTCGTGTTCAGCCGGTCGCGGTGACCGCTACTCGGTCAGCATCTTCTCGCCGGCGTCCGGCAGCTTGGCGCCCTTCTTGTCGAAGAACTGCCACGACGTCACCTTCTTGCCCGGCTGCTCGGCGACCACCAGCCGCTGGTACGGGGAGTCCCCGACGGTCTTCAGCCACGGCTCCATGACCGTGCCGTCCGACCAGGTCACCAGGACCTTGCCGACGTCCGGGCCGAGGGCCATCACGGCGAGCTTGATCGGGAGCGTGCCCGGGGTGCCGGCCTTGTCCCGGGCACTGAGCAGACCGCCGCTGAACGTGTCGGCCATCCCCGTGGGGACGTGGCCCGGCGCCGGGTAGCTGCCCGCGTTGTCGTACGGCTGGCGCACCCCGTCCAGGGTGACGTAGTCGTTCACGACGTCCTCGTTGGGCTGCCAGTAGCGCTGGACGTACTCCTCCGTCGGCTTGTCGAGCGAGGGGTCGATGGCGTGGCGCTCCTCCCAGACGGCCACGGCCTGCTCGTACGCCCGCTCCTTCGGGGCGGCCGGCCAGAGCGCCGTGAAGAGCGTCCACGTCCTGCCGTCGGGGGCGATGTCCTGGGCGAGCACCACTCGCCGCGGGGTGAACGGATCCCGCTCGGCCGTCGCCGAGCCGGACGGCTGGGCGGCCGGACCGCCCCCGGTGCCGCCGCCGGGACCGCCGTTGGCCGGGACGAGCGACTGGGTGCCGCTGCTCGCGGGGGAGCTGTGCAGACCCGCCATCGTCCCGCCGCCCAGCACCACCACCGAGGCCAGCGCGAGCGCGCCGACCACCGACCGGCGACGGCGCCGGATCCGGCGGCCGCCCGCCATGATGTCCGCCATCGGCGCCGGGCCGACCTTGGCCCCGGCCGCCACCTCCGCCAGGCCCAGCCCGACCCACACGTCGCCGTCGTCGCCCGCCGCGCCCATACCGACCGTCCCGCCGTTGCCGCCCGCGCTCATACCGCACCTCCGATGCTCGTCATGCCCTTGATTTCCTTCAGCGCTGCGGCCCCCCGCAGTCTCGCGATCCCCTTGGCCGCGTGGCTGCGCACGGCTCCGGCCGAGCAGCCCATCGCCTCGGCGGCCTGGGTGTCGCTCAGGTCCTCCCAGTACCGCAGCACCACGGCCTCGCGCTGGCGGGCCGGCAGGGCGGCCAGCGCCGTCATCAGCGCGCCGCGCTGGTCGGAGCGGGCGTAGCAGTCCTCCGCTCCGGCCTCGTCCGGCACCGCGTACACCAGCAGCTCCGGCGCGCGACGGCGCCAGCGGCGGGCGTGTTCGTTCACCAGGATCCGCCGCACGTAGCTGTGCGGATCGCCGGCCCGTCGCACCTTCGCCCAGGCCGCGCAGGCCTTCTCCGCCGCGGACTGCACCAGGTCCTCGGCCGCGTACTGCTCCCCGGCCAGCAGGTACGCCGTCCGCAGCAGCCGTGGCCAGGCCCCGACGATGAACGCCTGGAACTCCTCGTCCCGGTCGGTCTTCGTGCCTCCCATGAGCACCTCCTCACCCACCTAGAGCCCGGAAGCGGCCCAAAGCGCTTACTCCCGCTGTCGCCGAACCGGTTGGCGTCCCCCATGGGCGTCGATACGATCCGCGGATGATCCTCTCCCATGACGTATCTCATGACCTGCCGGGGAACCGCCCCACCCTGGTGCTGCTGCACTCGTCCGTGTGCGACCGGAGGATGTGGGACCCGCAGTGGCAGGGGCTGGTCGACGCGGGCTACCGGGTGATCCGGGGCGACTTCCGGGGCTTCGGCGACACGCCTCCGGCCGACGCCCCGTACAGCGACGCGCAGGACGTGCTGGCGCTCCTCGACCACCTGGGCGTCGAGAGCGCCGCGCTGATCGGCGCCTCGTACGGGGGGAAGATCGCCATGGACGTGGCGGCGCTGCGCCCCGGGGCCGTCACCGCGCTGGTCCTGCTCTGCTCCGGGGCGTCCGGGCACGTCGCCGGTGACGCTCTGATGGCCTTCGCCGCGCGGGAGCGGGAACTCCTCGCGACCGGGGACGTCGAGGGCGCCGTCGAGCTCAACGTCGAGAGCTGGCTGGGCCCGGAGGCGGGCGACGAGGCCCGCGAACTCGTCCGCCGGATGCAGCGGCGCGCCTTCGAGGTGCAGGCGGACGCCGGGATCGGCCCCACCGACGACGAGGCGGACCTCTCCCGGATCGCGGCGCCCTGCCTGGTCGTGACCGGCGGCCACGACCTGGACGACTTCCGGCGGATCGCCGACTCCGTGGCGGCGCGGATCCCGGGCGCCCGCCGGCTCGAACTGCCCTGGGCCGGGCACTTCCCCGGCCTGGAGCGCCCCGAGGAGACCTTCGAGCTGCTCACCGGATTCCTCCGCGAGACGGCGTAGGCGCCCCGAGGGCGCTGCCCCGGTCGGCGGAGCCGCGCCGGCAGGGGAGGGGCGGGTAGGGTCAGGGCGGGCCGGGGCAGGCCGCGTCGGGATCGTCCAGCAGCAGCTCCAACAGTGGTACGGCCGCCTCCAGTTGATGGCACTGCTGCGGGGTGAGCCGCGTGCTGCGGCGGGCCAGCAGGGCGGAGCGCTCCCGGCGGATCCGGGTGATCGCCGCCAGGCCGGCCGGAGTGAGTTCGAGCAACTGGGAGCGGCCGTCCAGCGGGTCGGGGGTCTTGGCGATCAGGCCCTCGGCGGTCAGCGGGGCGATCGTACGGAGCACGGACGGCACGGCCACCCCCTCCCGCGCGGCGAGTTCGCCGAGCCGCAGCGGGCCGTGCACCTCCACCCGGGCCAGGGCGGAGAGTTGGGCGACGGTGAGGTCCTGGCCGCCGGAGGCGCGGGCCATCTGCCGGTTGAGCCGGCCGATCGCCAGGCGCAGCCGGACGAGGGCCTCGGCGGAGAGACCGGCCCCGGCCGCGCCGCGGCTCCCGGCCTCGGCGTCTGCGTCGGGGTCGTTCACGGAGTCGGCGCCGGTCGCGGCATCGCGCCCGGTCATGGCCTGCGGGCCTTCCCGTGCGCTGCGGGCCGGCTCGCACCGGGCCGTTCGGCGGCCCCGGCCGCGCCCGGCCGGGGGCGGCGCGGCCCGGTCCGCCCGCGCACCAGCGAGGCCGCCGCGGCGACCAGCGACATGGCGATCGCCAGCCAGAACACCACGACCAGGCCGTCGTGGAAGGGGCCCGAGATCAGTTGCGGGAAGAACTCCCGGCCGGTCAGCGTCCGGGCGTCGGCCGCCGGGAGCATGCCGAGCACGTGCGGGCCCAGCAGCTGCTGGATCGGGTTGTACCCGAGGAACGCGGCGAAGAGCGTGCCGACCGGTGGCAGCGAGGCGATGGTGTGCGCGTCGGCGGCGGGCACGCCCTGCGCCGTCAGTCCGGCGGTGAGGGTGTGCGGCAGCGAGCCGGCCAGGCCGGCCACCATCAGCGAGAAGAAGACGCCGATCGAGAGCACCATGCCGGCGTTCTGGAAGGTGGCCCGCATGCCGGAGGCGGCGCCGCGGGCCTCGGCGGGCACGCTCGACATGATCAGCGAGGTGTTGGGGGCCGCGAATAGGCCGCCGCCCAGGCCGTTGAGGAACACCAGGACGGCGAACCACGGGTAGCCGAAGTCGGTGGGCAGGAGCAGCAGTCCGGCGAAGGACAGGGCCATCACCACCAGCCCGCCGGAGGCGAACAGCCGGGCCCCGGCCCGGTCGGAGAGGTAGCCCGAGACCGGTCCGGCGGCCAGGAAGCCGACGGTCAGCGGGACGAGGTAGATCCCCGCCCACAGCGGGGTGTCGGCGTAGTCGTAGCCGTGCAGCGGCAGCCAGATGCCCTGCAGCCAGATGATCAGCATGAACTGGAGGCCGCCGCGGGCGATCGAGCCCAGCAGGGTGGCCGCGTTGCCGCCGGCGAAGACCGGGTCGCGGAACAGCGCCAGTGGGAACATCGGCTCGGCGACCCTGGACTCGACCGCGCAGAAGGCGATGAGCAGCGCCACGCCGCCGACCAGCCCGCCCAGCACCCAGGGGCTGGTCCAGCCCATGGTGTGGCCGCCGTAGGGCTGGATGCCGTAGGTGATCGCGGCGAGCAGGGCGGTCAGGCCGACGGCGAAGGTGACGTTGCCCCACCAGTCGATCCGGGCGGGCCGCCGTACGCCGGTCTCGCGCAGCGACCGGTAGGCCCAGACCGTGCCGAGGATGCCGATCGGCACGTTGACCCAGAAGATCGACCGCCAGTTCCACTCGGCCAGCAGCCCGCCCAGCACCAGGCCGATGAAGGAGCCGGCGATGCCCGCGACGATGTTCACCCCCAGCGCCATGCCGCGCCGGTGGGCGGGGAACGCGTCGGTGATGATCGCGGCCGAGTTGGCCATCAGCATCGAGCCGCCGATCGCCTGCACCACCCGCCAGCCGATCAGCCACAGCGCGCCCGGCCCGCCGTGCAGCGGGTCGAGGGAGAGGGCCACCGAGGTGAGGGTGAAGATCAGGAAGCCGGCGTTGTAGATCCGCACCCGGCCGTGGATGTCGCCCAGTCTGCCGAGGGTGACCACCAGGACGGCGGTGACCAGCATGTAGCCCATCAGCATCCACAACAGGTAGCTGACGTTGCCGGGTTGGAGCGGGTCCAGGCCGATGCCGTTGAAGATCGCGGGGAGGGAGATCAGGACGATCGAGGCGTTGATGGTGGCGATCAGGGTGCCGAGCGTGGTGTTGGAGAGTGCGACCCACTTGTACCGCGGATGGTCCGCCGCCACGGCCCCGCGGACCGTGCGGACGCGCCTGCCCCTGCCGTTGTTCGGGATCTTCGTCGCCACCGCTGCCCCCAGGTGAGTGGCAGGCCGGGGGCCGCCAGTCGGAGAGTACTTCGATAGCTTTCGCTAACTAACGATAGTCCGACCGCCTCGCTGCCGATAGCCCGCAGGCATCCCGGGGGCCGCCGCCGACCACCGACCGCGGGCGGCCGGTGGCCCCTCCCGCGCGGCCGGGGCCCGGCGGCCGGCCTCGTACGCACAGGCTCACGTCCCGGCGGCCCGGCCGCTTTCCGACGCGGCACATACACATTTCCGCCACATTCCCGCGGTGCTGCGCCGCCTTTTCGTGGCGCCGGATGTCCGAATTGCCTGACCGGGGTGGCTTCGTGTCGAATTCCTTGACATGACCACCTTCTCATTTTCGTCTGCGGCAAGTAAAACTTCGCAAAGAATAGCTCTCCGTAGGGGGGCGGTTGACCTGCGCAATCAACATATTGTTGCAGCTCAGAGGCATGATGATCACCCTTCGCCATACGGGTGTAACCGGTCGTGTCCGCGCCGACCGGCATTCCGCAGGAGTACGGTTCCGGAGGAATCGCCGGGCGTGCTCGCAAGGAAAGTCGAGCAGCCTTGCGGGACTATTCGCCATGCCGTGGAAAGCCGTACCGGGAATTGGTGCGAAGTATGGGTCAGAAAAAGGGTGGGCCGGGGGCCTCGGAGGCCGCCCGCCCGATATCCCTCAAGTTAGCCGTCGAAGTCCTGCGCGGCGTCGCGCAGGTCGACTTCATGCCGTCCGCCGTCTGCGGCCTGTTCTTCGTGGCCGCACTCTTCGCGGCCGGCTGGCGCTACGGCGTCTACGGCCTGCTCGGCAGCGCCGTCGGCACCGCCGTCGCGTACGGCCTGCGGCTGGCGCGCGACGCCGTCGAGGCCGGGTTGCACGGTTACAACGGCTGCCTGGTGGCGCTGGGGTGCGCGGTCTTCCTCGGCCCCGACCACCCCGCCACCGTCGCGGCGGCCGTCCTCGGCGCCGTCGTCGCCGTGGTGGTCACCGCAGGCCTCGGCGCGGTGCTCGACACCTGGAAACTGCCCGCGCTCACCGCGCCGTTCTGCCTGGTCGCCACCGCGACGACGGCCGCGGCGCCCGGCTTCCGCCACCTGTGGCACGGCGCCGGCGCCCCGACGGCCCTGGCCGGGCCGGCCGCCGGCCCGACCGGGCTGACCTGGGACCAGCTGTGGCACGGGTTCTTCGCCAACATCGGCCAGATCTTCTTCATGCCCCAGTGGTACGTCGGCCTGCTGTTCCTGGCCGGCATCTTCGCGGCCAGCCGCCCGGCCGGCCTGCTGGCCTGCGCGGGCAGCGCGACCGGGCTGCTCACCGCCTGGGCGCTCGGCGCGCCCGCCGACGCCGTCGGCCAGGGGCTGCTCGGGTACAGCGGGGTGCTCGTCGCGATGGCGCTGTGCGGCGTGTTCGTCGCCCCCGGCGGGTGGAGCGCGGCCTACGCCGTCCTCGGCGCGGCCGCCGCCACCGTCCTGACCCCGGCGCTGGCCGCCGCCACCGCGCCGTTCGGCGGCCACGCCTTCACCTGGCCGTTCGTCCTGACCACCATGCTGTTCCTGGCGGCGGTGCCGGCCATTCCCCGGCTGCGCAGAGTCTGACCGGGTTTCGGTGGCCCGAATTCCCGTTCGTGACAGGCGTGTTCATTCGGAGTTCCTGCGGAGTTCCCTCGGAAAGGAAGAGTGATTCCCGTGAATCTCGCCCCGCGTGAGATGGACAAGCTGTACATCTACGTCGTGGCCGATCTGGCCCGCAAGCGCCGCGACCGCGGTGTGAAACTGAACTACAGCGAGGCCTGCGCGCTGATCAGCGAGGCGATCATGGAGGGCGCCCGGGACGGGCGCACCGTCGCCGAGTGCATGGAGATCGGCAAGCAGGTCGTCAGCGGCGAGGACGTCATGCCCGGCGTCCGCGAGATGCTGCCGCTGCTCCAGGTCGAGGCCGCGTTCCTGGACGGCACCAAGCTGGTCTCCTGCCACGACCCGGTGGGTGCCTGAGCCATGACTGTACGTCAGGCGGAAACGGCGGCCGGTCCGACGCCGGCCCCGACCTCGGCCCCGGCGCCCGCCGCCACGGTGGTGCTGGCCGGCGGGCACGAGAGCGACGGCGGCCGGGACCTGGCCGCCCTGGTGGAGCGCGAGCCCGCCGTCCACGCCGCGGCCGCCGCCGGCCGGGCGCTCGGCGAGGCCGTCCGCTCGGCGCTGGCCGCCACCGACGGCCCGGTGTGCGTCGTCCCGATGACGCTGGGCCGCGACCCGAAGCTGGTGGCCGACACCGCCCGGGCGCTGCGCTGGCTGGCAGCCGGGGAGGGGCGCGGACGGCTCGCCCTGACCGGGGCGTTCGGCGGCAAGGACCACCTCGTCGGCTGGCTGCGGGCCGCGGCCTCCGCCGCCCCCGGGCCCGACGGCGCCGTGCTGGTCACCGCCCCGGCGGCCGGCCCGTTCGAGGACGCGGACCTGTTCCGGATCGCCCGGCTGGTCCGCCAGTACGGCCACCACCGCTGGGTCGAGGTGGCCTTCGCGGGCGGCGACCCCGACCTCGCCGAGGGCGCCGAACGCTGCCGGCTGCTCGGCGCCCGCGAAGTGACGGCCGTACCGGCCTCGTTCGGACCGGCACTGCGCACCGACCTGCCCGGGGTGCGGGACGGCGGGCCGCTGCTGCGGCCGTCCGCGATCGCCGGCGTCGTCGCGGCCCGCACCGCGGCGGCCCTGCACCTGCTCGGCCACGGCGAGGACGGCATCCTGGCCGGCCTCGACGCCGAGCACGGGCATGGCTACGCGCACAGCCACGGCCCCGGCGGGGATCACTCGCACTCGCACGGCCACGGGCACTCGCACGGGCACGGCCACGGCCACGGCCACGGTGCCGCCGACGGACACACCCACGGCCACGCACACCACTGAACCGAAAGAACCGAACCGACAGAGAGGAAGGGCCCGCCATGTCTGGTGGCGCCACGTACCTGTACGGCGACGACCCGGTGGAGATCAACGCCGGTCGCGCCCAGGTCACCATCACGGTCAGCAACACCGGCGACCGGGCGATCCAGGTCGGCTCGCACTACCACTTCTTCGAGGTCAACCGCGCCCTCGACTTCGACCGCAACGCCGCCTACGGCAAACACCTGGACATCCCGGCCGGCACCGCCGTCCGCTTCGAGCCGGGCGACACCAAGGACGTCACGCTCGCCGAGTTCGGCGGCCACGGCCGCCTGATCGGCTTCAGCAACCTCGTCGACGGCGGCATCAGGTCGGCCGACACCCGCGCCCGGGCGATCGACCGGGCGATCGCCCTCGGGTTCAAGGGCACCAACCTCGACCACAAGGAAGGCGACCGCTGATGGCCACGCTGTCCCGCAAGCAGTACACCGATCTCTTCGGGCCCACCGTCGGCGACCGCTTCCACCTCGCCGACACCAACCTCGTCGTCGAGATCGAGAAGGACTTCAACCAGGGCCACTACGGCGACGAGGCCGTCTACGGCGGCGGCAAGGGCATCCGCGACGGCATGGCCCAGGACCCGGCCGCCACCTCCGCCCAGGGCGCGCTGGACCTGGTGATCACCAACGTCGTCGTGATGGACGCCGTCCTCGGCGTGGTCAAGGGCGACATCGGCGTCAAGGACGGCTTCATCACCGCCGTCGGCAAGGCCGGCAACCCGCACACCCAGAGCGGCGTGCACCCCCAGCTGGTCATCGGCCCCGGCACCGAGGTGATCTCCGGCGAGCACCTGATCGCCACCGCCGGCGGCATCGACACCCACATCCACTTCATCGCCCCGCAGCAGGTGCAGGAGGCGCTGAGCAACGGCATCACCACCCTCATCGGCGGCGGCACCGGCCCCTCCGACGGCACCAACGGCACCACCTGCACCCCCGGCCCGTGGAACATCCACCGGATGTACCAGGCGGTCGAGGACCTCCCGGTCAACGTCGGACTCCTCGGCAAGGGCAACGGCTCGCTGCCCGGCGCCCTGCGCGAGCAGGTCGAGGCCGGCGTCTGCGGCCTCAAGGTGCACGAGGACTGGGGCAGCACCCCCGCCGCCATCGACAGCGCGCTCGGCGTCGCCGACGAGTACGACGTCCAGGTGGCCATCCACACGGACACCCTCAACGAGGGCGGCTTCTTCGAGGACACCCTCTCCGCCATCGACGGCCGCACCATCCACACCTTCCACACCGAGGGCGCGGGCGGCGGCCACGCCCCCGACATCATGCGGATCGCCGGCGAGCCCAACGTCCTGCCGTCCTCCACCAACCCCACGCTGCCCTACACCGTCAACTCGGTCGACGAGCTGCTGGACATGGTGATGGTCTGCCACCACCTCAGCCACGACATCCCCGAGGACGTCTCCTTCGCCGACTCCCGGGTCCGCGCCGAGACGATCGCCGCCGAGACCGTCCTGCACGACGAGGGCGTCATCTCGATCTTCTCCTCGGACTCGCAGGCGATGGGCCGGATCGGGGAGTCCTTCACCCGCGCCTTCCAGACCGCCCACCACTGCAAGGACCAGCGCGGCAAGCTCGACGGCGACACCGAGCGCAACGACAACTTCCGCGTCCTGCGCTACCTCGCCAAGCTCACCATCAACCCGGCCATCGCCTCCGGCACCGCCGACCACATCGGCTCGCTGGAGAGCGGCAAGCTCGCCGACATCGTGCTCTGGCCGATCAACTCCTTCGGCGCCAAGCCCAAGATGGTCATCAAGGGCGGCGTCATCAACTGGGCGCTGATGGGCGACCCGAACGCCTCGCTGCCCACCCCGCAGCCGGTCTACTACCGCCCGATGTACGGCGCGCTCGGCCGGGCCAAGCAGGCCACCCGGGTCTCCTTCATGTCGCAGGCCGCCATCGACCTCGGCGTCCCGGCCCGACTCGGGCTGGACAGCAGGGTCCTGCCCGTACGGCGCTGCCGTTCGGTCGGCAAGCAGCACATGGTCCGCAACGACGCGCTGCCGAAGATCGCCGTCGACCCGGAGACCTACAAGGTCACCCTGGACGGCGAGCCGGCCACCATCGAGCCCGCGCGCGAACTCCCGCTCAACCACCTGTTCTACCTCGCGTGAGCGGCTCTCCCGGACCAGGTGCAGGACCCGGCTCCTCCGGGGCCGGGGGAGGCCTCGACGCCCTGCTGGTCAGCCTCCAGCTGACCGACTCCGCCTTCCCCAGCGGCTTCTACACCCTCTCGCACGGCCTGGAGGGCTACGCGCAGGCCAAGGCCGTCAGCTCGGACACCATGCCCGAGCTGCTCACCGACCTGCTGCGGCACTCGGTCGGCCCGGGCGACGCCACCGCGCTCGCCCTCGCCCACGGCGCCGCCCAGGCCGGCGACTGGGACCTGCTGGTCGAGGTGGACCAGCGGCTGCACGCCACCAAGCTCAACCGCGAGCTGCGCCTGGCCTCCACCCGGACCGGGCGCCAACTCCTGGACATCGCAAGGGAGTCGATCGGCGGCGAGCCGCTGGACCGGTACGCCGAACTGGTCGCCGCCAAGCAGGCGCCCGGCTCCCAGGCGGTGGCCGCCGGAGTCGCCTACGCCTCCGCCGCCGTGCCCGTCGACCAGGCCGTCGCCAGCGACCTGTTCGCCTTCTGCACCAGCTTCGTCGGCGCCGCCCTGCGACTGCGGCTGACCGACCACCGCAAGGCGCAGGTGGTGCTGCGGGCCGCGGCGCCGGTGATCGAGGAGACCGTACGGGCCGCCCTCACCCGCGAGTTGGACGACCTGGGTGGGTGCGTGCCGGTCGCGGACGCGATGTCCGGACGGCACGAACGGGCCGAGGCCCGGCTGTTCGCCAGCTGAACCGCGTCCGGGAGGTGCGGGCGGGCACCGAAGTGTCGCAGCTCCCGTTCCTCCCGGACGCAGAACCAACGTCACACCGCATCAGAAGGAGACAGCAATGACCGAGAACGTGCTCCGCGTGGGCATCGGCGGGCCGGTCGGCTCCGGCAAGACGGCGCTCATCGAGGCCCTCGTCCCGGTGCTGATCGCCAACGGCCACCGCCCGGCGGTCATCACCAACGACATCTACACCCAGGAGGACGCGCAGCACGTGCGTCGCACCCTGGCCGGCGTCCTCGATCCCGAGCGGGTCGTCGGCGTCGAGACCGGCGCCTGCCCGCACACCGCCGTCCGGGACGACCCGACGATGAACCTCGCGGCCGGCGCCGAGATGCTGGAGCGCTTCCCCGACGTCGACACCCTGCTGTTCGAGTCCGGCGGCGACAACCTCACGCTGACCTTCAGCCCCGTCCTGGTGGACCTCTTCCTCTTCGTCCTGGACACCGCCGAGGGCGAGAAGATGCCCCGCAAGCGCGGCCCGGGCATCACCGAGTCGGACCTGCTGGTCATCAACAAGATCGACATCGCCCAGTACGTCCGCGCGGACCTCGGCATCATGGAGTCCGACGCCCACCGCGTCCGCGAGGGCGGGCCGGTCGTGCTCACCAACTGCCTCACCGGGCACGGGCTGGACGAGATCGCCACCTTCCTGGAGACCTTCCGCAAGGTCCCGGCATGACCGTCACGGTGGCCGCGGGGGAAGCGGCCGCGGGACAGGCCGCCGTGCCCCGGCTCGATCCGCGGCACTACGAGCCGGCCCGCGTCCCGTACGCCGTCCGCCGGTACGCCGGGACGCCCGACACCCTGGGTGTCGGGCGTCCCGGCAAGGTCGGCCTGCTGGAGCTCGCCTTCGAGCGGATCGGCGAACGCACCGAACTCACCGGCCACTACCAGAAGTCGCCGCTGCAGATCATGCGCCCGCTCTACTTCGACCCGGCCCGCCCGGACCTCGCCGTCACCTTCCTGATGTCCACCGGCGGCGGCATCCTCCAGGCCGACCGGCTCCGCACCGACCTGCGTTGCGGCGCCGACACCGCGACCCACCTCACCACCCAGGCGGCCACCAAGGTCTACCGGATGGAGTTCGACTACGCGACGCAGCTGGTCAACCTGGACGCCGGCCCCCGCGCCTACGTCGAGTACCTGCCCGAGCCCGTCATCCCCTTCGTCGACTCCCGGCTCTACCAGCGCACCGTCCTCACCGTCGACCCCACCGCCACCGTGCTGGCCGGCGAGACCGTCCTCGCCGGCCGCCTCGCCCGGGGCGAGCGCAACGCCTACCAGGTGTTCGCCTCCGACCTCGAAGTGCGGCGCCCCGACGGCCAGTTGATCGCCCTCGACACCGTCCGGCTGGAGCCGCCGGAGTCCGGCGTGACCGGCCCGGCGGTCCTGGCCGGCCACGACGTGATGGCCAGCCTCTACGTCGTCACGCCGCTCGCCCCCGCCGCGCAGGTCGCCGACACCCTGTACGAGGCCCTGGCCGGCAGCGGCCTGCTCCACGGCGTCAGCGTCCTCCCGCACGACAGCGGCGCCTGGCTCCGCCTGCTCGGCGCCGACACCCGCGCCTGCGCCGCCGCCCAGCGCACCGCCTGGGACGCCGTCCGCCGGCTCCTCATCGGCGCCCCGGCTCCGGCCCTGCGCAAGACCTGACCCCGCTCCGTACGTCCCCGTACGTCCCCGCACCTCCCCGAAGCGCTCCGGCGCCTCGGGGAGGGGGCGCGAGCGGGCGAGGGCGCGCGGCCCCGCACGTCGGCTCGGCGAAGGACTGGCTGACCTGGGTCATCCCGGTGATCCTGCTGGTGCTGGCGTTCCGGATCACCCGCTGGTACCCCGAGCACGTGCGCGAACAGGCCCGGCGCGGTCGGTGAGCAGCACACCCGGGGGGCGTCCGGGCGCCGCGACGGCGGGATTCACCCGGTCGGGTGGATCCGGCGGGACCTCTCCCGGGCGGGCGAGGAGCGGCTGGATAGTGAGGAGGCAGTCGCATTCCTCGCTGTTCGCGTTCTCAACTCGCTTCAAGGGGAGGACACATGGTCGGTACGGCGCACCGGAGCACCGGTGTGGAGGGGGTGGAGGGCGGTGTCGGTCTGACGGCCCTCCTGGTCGCCGCGGCACGCGCGATCGAGACCCACCGGCACGACACCCTGGCGCAGGACGTCTACGCGGAGCACTTCGTGCTCGCCGCACCGGCGTGCGCGGGCTGGCCGGTCCGGATGCACCAGGTGCCGGACGGGGACGCGAACCCGCTGTGGGGGCGGTTCGCGCGCTACTTCGGTCTGCGGACGAGGGTCCTCGACGACTTCCTGCTCCGGTCGGCGCACTCGGGCGCCCGCCAAGTGGTCCTGCTCGGCGCCGGGTTGGACACGCGGGCGTTCCGGCTCGACTGGCCTCCCGGCTGCACGGTCTTCGAAGTCGACCGGGAGGGCGTGCTGGCCTTCAAGCACGGGGTGCTCGGCGGGCTGTCGGCCTCCCCGAAGGCGGCGCGGGTACCGGTCGTCGCCGATCTGTGCGCCGACTGGGCCGCGGCGCTGGCCGAGGCCGGCTTCGACGCGGCCGTACCGAGCGTCTGGCTGGCGGAGGGGTTGCTGTTCTACCTGCCCAGCGGTGTCGAGGCGCGACTCGTCGACACGGTCGGCCGGTTGAGCGCGGGCGGCAGTGCCATGGCGTACGAGGTCAAGCTGGAGAAGAGCCTGCTGGAGTACCGCGAGAGCCCGCTCTACACCTCGACGAAGCACCAGATCGGCATCGACCTGCTCGACCTGTTCGACGCAGAGCCGCGGCCCGACTCCGCGGGCGCCCTGGCCGGCAAGGGCTGGATCACCTCGGTCCACACCCCCTTCGACTTCACCCACCAGCACGGACGCGGCCCCCTGCCCGAGCCGAACGACGCGCTGGAGGGCAACCGCTGGGTGTTCGCGCACAAGCCCCGGGTGTAGTGCGGGGAGGCTGGAGCGCCTCGTTCAGCGGGCGCTCCGCTCCGGGACCAGGACGGGTTTGACCACCCGGCCCGCTTCGCAGTCGCGTTCGGCCTCGTTGACGGCGGCGAGCGGGTACCGGCGGATCAGCTGGTCGAAGGGGAACCGCCCGGCCTGCCACAGCCCGGTCAGCCGGGGGATCAGCAGCGCCGGCACCGCGTCCCCCTCGCAGATGTGGGAGATCCGCCGGCCCCGGTCCAGTGTCCCCGGATCGAGCGACAGCGCGGTGCGGAGCCGGGCCACCAGCCCGAGGTGGCCGGTCGGGCGCAGGGCCCGGAGCGCCTCGTTGATCAGCGGGGCGGAGGCCGTGGTGTCCAGCGCGTACTGGGCGCCGCCGTCGGTCAGCCGCTGGATCCGCTCGGCCAGGCCGGGCCGGGAGGCCAGGTCGGGTCCGGAGACAAGGCCGGGCCCGGAGGCGTGGTCGGCTGGTCCGGCGCGCAGCGGGATCGCGCCGAACCGCTCGGCGAGGTCGAGCCGTTCGGGGTACCGGTCGACGGCCACGGTCACCGCCCCGGCGGCCGTGGCCGCCATCACCGCGGCCAGGCCCACCGCCCCCGCGCCGAGGACCACGACGGTGTCGCCGGGGCCGGCACCGAAGGAGTTGAACACCGCCCCGGCACCGGTCAGGAAGCCGCAGCCGAGCGGCCCGAGCAGGTCGACGGGCAGCGAGCGGTCGACCCGGACGGCGTTGCGCGCCGGGACCATCGCGTACTCGGCGAACGAGGACTGGCCGAACCACCGGGGGGCCAGCTCGCCCCCGGCCGCGTCGGTGAACCGCGCCGCGTCCTCCTCGCGCCCGCCGAAGAGGTTGAGCGCGGCGAAGGAGTCGCAGTAGGCGGGGGCCGCGCCCAGGCAGTTCCGGCAGTGTCCGCACGAGTCGAAGCTCAGCACGACGTGGTCGCCGACGCTCAGCCCGGTGTGCGGGCCGCCGGTCTCCACGACGACCCCGGCCCCTTCGTGCCCGAGCACCGCCGGCAGCGGCGAGCGGCCCGCCGAACGCCGGACCGCGAGGTCGGTGCGGCACATCCCGCAGCCCGCGATCCGCACCAGGACCTCGCCGTCGGCCGGCCCCCCGTTCAGGACCACCTCCTCGACGGCGAACCCGCCCTCGTACGAGCGCAGTACCGCCGCGTCGAACCTCATCGCCACCGTCACGCCTCCTCCGGATCGTCAGGCCTCCTCGGGCCGGTGCACGACGAACGGCCTGAGGTTCCCGTAGAGCCCCCACGGCCCGCCCGCGACGCCGACACCGCTCTCCTTGATGCCCGCGAAGGGCTGGGCGAGGGACAGTTCGGCGTGGTGGTTGATCCACGCCGTCCCGCACTCCAGCCGGTCGGCCACCGCCTCGGCCCGGTCGAGGTCCGTCCCCCACACCGAGCCGCCCAACCCGAAGCCGGTGTCGTTGGCCGCCTCGACGGCCTCGTCGACGCTCCGGTACGGCAGCACCGGCAGGACCGGGCCGAACTGCTCCTCCGTCACCACCGGACTGTCGGCGGGGACGTCGGCCAGGACCGTCGGGGCGAAGAAGTAGCCCGGCCGGTCCAGCCGGTGGCCACCGGCCGCGGCCCGGGCGCCGTCCGCCAGGGCCCGGTCCGTGTAGCGCTCGACCCTGGCCAGCTGGGGGGCGTTGTTGACCGGCCCCAGCTGGGTGCCCGGGTCGAGTCCGGCTCCGACGACGACGCTCTTCGCCCGCTCCGCGAGGGCCTCGACCACGTGGGAGTGGAGCCGGGCCGGGGCGTAGACGCGCTTGACCGCCATGCAGACCTGCCCGCAGTTGCGGAACGCCGCCCAGAACAGCCGGTCCGCGATCCGGTCCACGTCCACGTCGTCCAGCAGGACGGCGGCGTCGTTGCCGCCCAGTTCCAGGGTGACCCGGGCGAGCGAGGCGGCCGCGCCCGCCGCGACGGCCCGTCCGGTGGGGACCGAGCCGGTGAAGGTCACGTGGCGGATCCCCGGGTGGGAGGCGAGCCGGGCGCCGAGGGGTTCGCGGCCGGTGACGACCGTCAGGACGCCCTCGGGGAGGGCGGCGGCGAGGACGGACCCCAGCAGCCGGGTGGCGAGGGGGGTGAACGGGGAGGGCTTGAGCACCATCGTGTTGCCCGCGGCGAGCGCGGGCGCGAACTTCGCCGCCGCGAGCTGGAGCGGGAAGTTCCACGGGACGATCGCGGCGACCGGCCCCAGCGGCCGCCAGCGGATCTCGCTGCGCACCGGACGGCCGTCCGCGATCGGCTGGGGCCCGGGGGCCAGGGCGGCGAAGTAGCGCAGCCGGGCCGCCGTCCGGGCGACCTCCGCGGCCGACTCGGCCACGGGTTTGCCCTGTTCCCGGGTGAGCAGCGGGGCGAGGTCGGCTCCGGCCGCCTCCACGGCGTCGGCTGCCGCGCGCAACGCGGCGGCGCGGGCGGCGGGGTCGGCCAGCCAGCCGCGCCAGGCCTCGTGGGCCCGGCCGACGACGGCGTCCAGCGTGTCCGGCTGCTGGTCGGGGGCCTCGGCGAAGGCCTCGCCCGTCGCCGGGTCGACGACGGCGAAGCACCCGCCGTCGGGCCCGGGCGGGCGGCCGGGCCGGCTCGTCGGCATGCCGGCGGTCAACTCGCGGCGGTGACGACGGCCGCGTGCTCCCGGGCGTGCCGGTCCATCTCCGCCCGGAAGTCGGCCACCAACTGCGGGCGGATCCTTCCGGCGGTGCGGTCGCCACCCTCGCAGACGGCCCCGCGCACCCCCACGATGTCGGTGCCGATGCGGGTCAGCGTGCCGAGGTCCGCCGCCCTGACGCTGCCCGCGAGCGCGGCGAGCAGATCGGCTTCGTGGGCCAGCCGGACGAACTCCGCGCAGACCTCGGGCGGAACGTGGTCGAACAGCCTGGTCCCGTCCTTGATCGCGGTGTCGAGCATGGCCGCGTCGGAGCCGGAGCGGCGGGCGATGTCGGGCAGCGCGAGCGGGTTGACGCAGCCGATCCGGTGGGCGTCGGCGTAGCCCGAGGCGACGACGAACGCGTCCGGCCGGTAGTCCTTCACGGCCCGGACGACCCCTCGCATGACGTCGACGGCCTGTTCGGGCGTCGTGCACCCGTAGAGGCCGACCTTGATGTACGTGGCGCCGGAGACGGCCGCACCGAGCGCGGCCTGGGCCACCGTGCCGGGCTTGTACGGGACGTCCCCCACGGTGGCGGAGAGCGGCTTGTCCGCCGGGACGGCGTCGCGGATCTCCCGGATGACCCACGGGAAGTTCGCGCCGAGCGAGCCCTCGTCCGGCTTCTTGACGTCGACGATGTCGAGGTGCTCCGCCGCCTTCGCACAGTCGAGGGCCTCCTCGACGCTGTCCGGGGAGATGAGCAGCAACAACGTGGGCTCCTTCCACCGCAGGTCCACCGGCCGGGGGCAGGTGTGCGGGGTCGTCTGGATCACGTGCGGTCCGCTCATCATTCCTTCGGCCCGTGGCCCCCGGTAGGGCGCGCGGAGCCCGAACGGATCACTCCCGTGGCGCGATCACCCCCCGGCGCGCCGGACACGCCAGTTCGAACCCGTCGCGCACGGGCCCGGTCGTGCCGCCGGGGCCGGGATGCCGGCTCCTGGCCGCCCGGGACGGCCGTTCAGGCCCACCGCTCCACGAAGCGCCGCTGCCAGGGCGTCTCCACGGCATGCCGGTCGTAGTGCTCCCGGACGTACGCGACGGCCTCGGCGGCCGGGACGCCGTCCAGGATCGCGACGCAGGCGAGGGCGGTGCCGGTGCGGCCGCGGCCGCCGGCGCAGGCGAGTTCGACGCGTTCGGTCGCCGACCGCCGCCAGACCTCGCGGAAGGCGTCGGTCGCGTCCGCCCGGTCGGCGGGGAGCCGGAAGTCGGGCCAGTGCACCCAACGGCCCTCCCACGGGAACGGCTTGGGCGGGCGGCCCAGCAGGTAGAGCCCGAAGGAGGGGTGGGGGCCGGGCGGCAGCGGGCGGCTGAGGCCGCGCCCGCGCAGCAGCCGGCCGGAGGGCAGGCGCAGCACGCCGGGGGCGGTCGGGTCCCAGGGCGCGGTCGGCCCGGTCGGCCCGGGGGTTTCGGGGGTTTCGGTCATCTCGCGGTTCTCCTCAGGACGCCACGTGCAGGGCCGGGGTGCCCGGCATCCCGGCCCGGTGGGCCAGGGCCGCCGCCTCGCCGCGCGAGGAGACGCCGAGCTTGGCCAGGATGTTGGCGACGTGGAACTTCACCGTCGACTCGCTGATGTGCAGCGTCGCGGCGATGTCCCGGTTGCGCCGACCCTGGGCCAGCTGGTCGAGCACCTCCAGCTCGCGCGGCTGGAGGCCGTCCAACGGGTCGGTGGTGCGCGGTTGTTCGGGCAGGACGAGCGGCAGGTCGACGCTCACCGTGGTGCCCCAGCCGGGGACGGCCTCGATGGCGCAGCGCCCGCCGAGGGCGGCGATCCGGTCGGCGGTGCGGTGGACGGCCAGCGCGTCGGCGGCCAGCAGACCGGGGCCGTCGTCCCGGACCACGGCCCGCAGCGTGTCACCGCTGAACCGCCAGCTCACGTGCAGCCTGGTCACGGCGTCCTGCTCCAGCATCACGAGGACGGCCGCCCGGACGGCGTCCCGGGCGGCGTGCGCGGTGTCCGCCGGAACGGACCGGCCGGCCTCCGCCGGCGGTGCGACGTCCAGCCGCACCCGGGTGTGCCGCAGCAGCGGGCGCAACTGCTGGTCGAGCCGGGCGAACGCGGCGTCGGCGGGCTCCTCGCTGAGCGCCCGGTCCAGGTCGGCGCCCCGGCGCAGGTCGAGCAGCGCCGTCACGGCCAGCTCGGTGGCGGCGCGGCGCGCGGTGGCGTCGTCCAGCGCGGCGGAGCGCAGCGGCGCGAGGACCGCGGTGAGCGCGGCGCCGTGGGAGCCGGTGAACTCGGCGATCGCCCGGGCCCGGGCGTTGGCCGAGGCCCGGGAGGCCACCGCGTGGGTGGGGCCGGCGTCGGTGGCGCGGTGGTGCGAGTGGGTGGTGACCAAGTCCCACAGCTGCTGGAGGACGGCGAGTGCCCCGGCCGCCACCGGGTCGGCGCCGCCGTCCCGGACCAGCACCAGCACCGCGGTGGTGGCGCCCGCCGCCGACGCCGTGACCACCACGACGGACCTCGCCCGCCCGGCCAACCGCGCCTCGCCCTGCCAGGCCCGGCCGTCGGCCGTCGCCGCCGTGGTCGTCTCGGCCAGCTTGGCGAGCTCCAGGCCGCTGACGGCGGCGGTCAGCTCGGGCGGGCCGAAGGCGAGCGTGGGGGAGTAGGTGCAGACGCCGCTGAGCTGGGCGATCGCCACGTGCGGCACGAGGGTGGCGACCACCTCGGAGAGCCGGTCCATCAGGTGCGGCCGGGGGGTGCGCAGCACCTCGACGGCCCGCGCCAGCGCCTCCTCGGGGCGGCCCCAGTGCTGCCGCCACCGCTCGTCCGCGGCCCCGTCCGCGCTGTCCCCGTCCCTGCCGCCCACGTCCTCGCCCGTCTCGTCGCGCACGCCCTTGTCGGCGCCGATGCCGTCGCCCATGCCGGCCAGCCTAGCCCGGGGGCCGCGGCAGCGGCCTGGCCGTTCGGACAGGTGGAACCATCCGAAAGACGGGCCTGGCGACCACCCCGGACGGTCCAGGATGGAGCCGTCGGAAGAAACAACTCACCGAAACCGCAAGGACATTCCATGACCAAGGCGATCGCCTTCTCCGAGTACGGCGGCGTGGACGTGCTGCGCCCGACCGACGTCGAGCTGCCCGCCCCGGGCGCCGGCCAGGTGCGGGTCGCCGTTCGCACGGTGGGCGTCAACCCGCTGGACCACAAGGTGCGCAGCGGCTCGATGGTGGCGGCCTTCCCGGTCTCCTTCCCGCACGTCGGCGGCTACGAGCTGGCCGGTGTGGTGGAGGCCGTCGGCCCGGACGTGACCGCGTGGGCGCCCGGCGACGAGGTGTTCGGCGCCGTCATGGGCGGCGCGTACGCCGAGCAGGCGCTCGTCGACGCCGACCTGCTGGCCCGCAAGCCCGCCTCGCTGAGCTGGGAGGAGGCCGCGGCGATCCCGGTGGCGGCCGAGACCGCCGAGCGGGTGCTCGGCGTCCTGGGCGTGCGGGCCGGCGAGACGCTGCTGGTGCACGGCGCGGCCGGCGGGGTCGGCACCCTGCTGCTGCAACTGGCCCGGGCACGCGGGATCACCGTGGTCGGCACCGCCGGCGAGGCCAACCACGGCTACCTGCGCGAGCTGGGCGCGATCCCGGTGGCCTACGGCGACGGCCTGGCGGAGCGGGTGCGGGCCGCCGCGCCGGGCGGGGTGGACCGGGCGCTGGACGCGGCGGGCAAGGGCGGGGTGCTGCCGCTCTCCATCGAGCTGACCGGCTCCGCGGACCGGGTGGTGACGATCGTCGACTTCGCCGGCTCCGCCGAGTACGGCGTCCGCTTCAGCGGTGGGGCGGAGGGCGTCGAGCCCTACCACCAGCGCGCCTACGCCGCCGTGCTGGCGCTGCACGAGGAGGGCACCCTGCGGCTGCCGCTGCACCAGGTGCTGCCGCTGGCGGAGGCAGCCGAGGCGCACCGGCTCAGCGAGTACGGCCACCTGCGCGGCAAGATCGTGCTCACGGTCTGAGGCCAGGGGCGCCGGGGCCGTCGATGTCCGGCGGCCGGCCCGGCGCATTGATCAACTGATCGATGCGCCGGGCCTCCTGACGTGGAATCGGTAGAGTCCGGTGGCATGGTGACTGAGAGCACATCAGGGGGGTCGGCGGGCCGCCTGGCCGGGCGGTCCTGCGTGGTGACGGGCGCGGCCAACGGCATCGGCCGGGCCGTCGCCGAACGCTTCGTGCGCGAGGGCGCGTCGGTGGTCGGCACCGACATCGACGTCGAGGGGCTGCGCCGGCTGGCCGACCGGTTCCCGCACGCCGTCAGCACGGTGGTCGGCGACGTGGCCAGTGACGAGGACGCCCGCCGGATGGTCGACGCCGCCGTCGAACGGCACGGCCGCCTCGACGTCCTGGTGGCCAACGCCGGGGTGATCCCGCTCATGGAGGTCACCGAGGCCACCGCCGAGGAGTGGGATCAGGTCATGGCCGTCGACGGCCGCGGCATGTTCCTCACCTGCAAGTACGGCATCCAGGCGATGGCCGCCCAGGAGCGGCCCGGTGGGGCGATCGTCTGCGTCTCCTCCATCTCCGGCGAGGCCGGCCAGCGCGGCCAGGCGGTCTACGGGCCCGCCAAGTTCGTCGCCTCCGGCCTCACCCGGCACCTCGCCGTCGAATGGGCCGACCGCGGCATCCGGATCAACGCCGTCGCCCCCGGCACCATCGCCACCGACCGCGTCGCCCGCCTGTACGACGAACCCGGCGGGACGGAGTACCTCGCCGCGATCGAGAAGCGCCACCCCATGGGCCGCCTCGGGGCCCCGGCGGAGGTCGCGGCGGCCGTCCTGTTCCTCGCCTCCGACGACGCCTCCTTCATCACCGGCGCGGTGCTGCCCGTCGACGGCGGCTACCTCGCGCAGTAGCCGTCGGCCCCGGAGTTCCCGACAAGGGTGTCGGGGGAGCTGTCGGGGGAGCTGTCGGGGGAGCTGTCGGGGGAGCTAGGGAAGCCGCTCGACGATGACCATCGCCGCGTCGTCGTCCAGCCGGCCGCCGACGTGGGCGAGCAGGTCGCGGCGCAGGTGGTGGAGCAGGGCGGTCGGGCGTTCGTCCTGCCAGGCGGTGACGCGGTCGGTGAGCGGGTAGAAGCGCCGGTCGGCGTCGCGGGCCTCGATCACGCCGTCGGTGTAGATCAGCAGCCGGTCGCCGGGGTGGAACGGGAAGGTCTCCACCTCGTAGCGGACCGGGGCGAGCTCGCCCAGGCCCAGTGGCGGCGCCGGGCGGCGGGCGGCGAGCGTGGTGATGCCGTCGGGGCGCAGCAGCAACGGGGGCGGGTGGCCGCAGTCGATCAGCCGGACCGCCGTGCCGTCGTCGGGGATGTCGAGCAGGACGGCGGTGATGAAGGACTCGCCGCTGTCCTCCGGCGGGGCCGCCTCGTCCGGGTCCTCGCCGCTCAGGCGGCGTCGGCGGGCCTGTTCGCCGAGCTGGGCGAGGTCCCAGCAGACGCTGCCGTCCAGGTAGGCGGCGAGCCCGGGCAGGTCGGCGTGCAGGTGGGCGGCGGCGCGGAAGGCGCCGAGCAGCAGGGCCGCGTCGCCGAGCGAGGACAGGCCCTTGCCGCGGACGTCGCCGACCAGCAGCCGGGTGCCGGTGGCGGTGCGGGCGGCCGCGTACAGGTCGCCGCCGACCTGTGCCTCGGCCTCGGCGGCGAGGTAGACGGAGGCCAGGTGCAGCGGCCCGATCCGGTCCGGCAGTGGGCGCAGCAGGACCCGCTGGGCGGCCTCGGACACCGAGCGGACCTGGGCCAGCTCGCGCTCGTACCGTTCGCGCAGCGCCCGCAGTCCGATGATCAGGGCGGAGACGACGAGCTGTGCGCCCAGCTGGGTCTCGATGTTGGCGCTGGTGATGCCGTCCCGGGTGATGCCGATGACGGTGAGCGCGGCGAGGGCCAGCAGGGCGACTCCGGCGGTGGCCCGGGCGCCGGCGTAGGAGGCGGTGAGCGCGGGGGCGACGATCAGCAGCGGGCCGAGGTGGATCTGTGCGGGGGAGAGGATGTCGACGGCGGTGATCACGACGATCAGCGCGAGCGACAGCGCCGTCAGCGCGCGACGGTCGGGCCGCCGGGAGCGGCGGCGGTCGCGCGGGCGGTCGCGGGGGTGCGGGTCACGGGGACGCTGCCGGAGTGGCACCTTTCCTCTGTACACCGTCGGAGCGGTGGGGCGCACCCGGAGGCCCCCGGGCGCACCCCTTGAGTTCTAGGGATCGTTGCAACACCCCAGCTGGGGAGTGCAATGACCTTCGAGATCCGCGAGGACCGGCAGCCGCAGGGGCCCAGGAAGCT
>NZ_JBEOUK010000068.1:0-28497 GCF_040304045.1 Kitasatospora sp. NPDC094016 | reverse complement strand
GGATCCGCCGGCGTCTACCACAAGTACCAGACCAACCCCACCAGTTGGTCCGGCTGGGAGGCCACCGGCGGTCCCGTCGACGCCCGGCTCACCAGTGGGCGTTCGCCGGACGGCCGGGTGGAGGTGTTCGCCATCAACGGGAGTACGGCGCAGCACATCTGGCAGACCGGCCTGAACGCCCCGTACGGCCAGTGGGACACCTTCGGCACCGGCGGCACCGAGATCGGCTCGGCGAACAACGCCGACGGCCGGATCGAGGTCTTCGGCTCCAACACCGACGGCGTCCACCACAAGTGGCAGACCGGCTTCTCCACCTGGTCCGACTGGGCCTGGCTGAACACCTCCCACGGACCCACCGTCGTGAACACCTCCCACGGACCCGCCGTCGGCTGACCACGCCGGTAACCCCCTGGAGCACAGCGATGCACCCGATCAGCAGGCGCGGCCTGCTGCGGGCGGCCGGAGCGGGAGCACTCGTGCTCCCGCTCGCGGGCCGTACCGCCCCAGCGGCATCCGCCGACGCCACCGGGCCCCACCCGTGGGTCGGCGCCGGCCCGTTCACCCACGTCTACGACCCCTCCACCACCCGCCGCCGCTACCTCAACGACCACACCCTGGTCCGGGCCGGCGACCGCTGGCACCTGTTCAGCATCGTCGGCGACAGCGCACCGCCCGGACAGGCGCCCGACAGCGCCGCCGAGGTCTCGCTCGCCCACGCCTCCGCGTCCTCCCCCGCCGGGCCGTGGAGCAGTCAGCCGGACGCGCTGACCGTCGACCCCTCGTACTTCGGCGAGGAGCACCTGTGGGCCCCGCACGTCGTCGAGTCGGGCGGCGTCCACTGGATGTTCTACGCGGCGGGCGGGCGCACCGGGGCGGCGATCAACGCCGCGACCTCGACCTCCGCCGACCTGTCCACCTGGACCAGGCTGCCGTCCGGGCCGTTGTTCCGCGGGACCGCCGCCCGCGATCCGATGGTCCTGCGGATCGGCGCCGAGTGGGTGATGTACTACACCGAGCTCTCCGCCCCCGGCGGGCACCACCAGGTCTGCTACCGGCGCTCCACCGACCTGCTGACCTGGGGCGACGGCGGCGTGGCCTTCGCCGACGCGGCCACCGCCGCGGACGGCGTCTCGGTCACCGAGTCGCCCTTCGTGGTGGCCCGGGACGGCTGGTACCACCTGTTCCTCGGACCGCGCAACGGCTACGAGGGCACCGACGTCCTCGCCTCGCGCGACCCGTTCCGCTTCTCCCTCGACGACCGCGCCGGCCATGTGCCCGGCCACGCCGTGGAGGTCGTCACCGACGGGCAGCAGTGGTGGGCGAGCGCCGCCGGCTGGTTCCGCCGCGGCCTGTACCTCGCCCCGCTGGACTGGCGGTCCACCCCGCCGCCCTGGCAGAGCCCGGACAACCCGGTCGCCGCCCCGGACGTCCGGGGCCGGCTGAACGTGCTCGCCCTCGACGCGGCCGACCGCTCGATGCTGCGCCGGGTCCAGACCGACCCGGACACCGACACCTGGTCGGACTGGGAGGTGTTCGGAACGCCCGCCGGCGCGGTACCCGCACTGGGCCGCAACACCGACGGCCGACTGGAGGTGTTCTCGCTCGCCCCCGACGGCGCCAACCTGCACCACCGCATCCAGCGGACGGACGGCAGCTGGACGGACTGGGAGGTCTTCGGCGGCCCGGCCGGCGCCGCCCCCGCCGTCGCCCGCAACGCCGACGGCCGCCTGGAGGTCTTCGCACCCGCCCCCGACGGCGCGCTGCTCGCCCGCCGCCGCCAGACCTCGCCCGGCTCGACCACCTGGGACGACTGGGACCCGGACTTCAGCGGCCCGGTGGGCGCGCCACCCGTCGTCGCCGCCAACGCCGACGGCCGGCTGGAGGTCTTCGTCCTCGCACCCGGCGGCACGGCGCTGCTGCACCGCTGGCAGACCTCGGCCGGCGGCGCCTGGTCCGCCTGGGAACACTTCGGAACACCCGCCGGCGCCGCCCCACGGGTGTCCCGCGACGGCACCGGACGGCTGAACGTCACCGCGATCGCCCCCTCCGGCACGGCCGCCTTCCACCGCCGCCAGTCGGTGCCCAACGGCGGCTGGGACGCCTGGCAGCCGCTGCTCGGCTGGTCCACCGCCGCACCGCTGACGATCGCCGGCGCGGACGGCCGACTGGAGGCCCTCACCCTCTCCCCCGGCGGCGAACGACTGGCCCACCGCTGGCAGTCCGCCCCCGCCGGCACCTGGGCACCGGCGGACGTGTCCGGCGAGGATTTCGGCGAGCCCGGCCTGCCGCTCGCCGGCACGCCCTCGGCCGCGGCCGACTCCACCGGACGGCTGCACGTCTTCGCGGTGACCGAGGACGGCCGGCTGCGCACCCGCGTCCAGGACCGCCCCTCCGGCGGCTGGCGACCGTGGGCCGCCTTCGGTGACCGTCCGGTGGCGGCGCTGCGCCCGGTGGCAGCACTGCGTCCGGGGGCGCCGATGCCCTGACCGAACATCCGTGCACTCCGCTGCCACCTTGTCAAGTAGCCTGCGGCTCCGGTTTATTGTCGTACGCGAAGAGGTACCGTTCGTCCGTCCGGCGAGAGCCGGCGCGCGAAACGGGGGAGCAGGACGCGGACGGAGGAACGGTGCGCGGGGACGGAGGAACGGTGCGCGGGACGGGGCAGCGGTGAGCGGGATCGTCGTCCACCTGCCGGAGGGCAACGGCGACGCCCCGGTGACCCTACGGCTCGGCCCGGGAGAGAGCGCGCGCTTCGGCCGCGGCTCCGCCCACACCCCGGTGGATCTGTGCCTCGGTGACGAGTCGGTCTCCCGGCTGGCCGGCGAGATCCACGCGACCGACGACCACTGGCAGTTGAGCAACCTCAGCAACACCCACGCCTACCTGGTGGAGAACCCGGAGGGCGCCGGCGAGTACCTGCGGGTGCCGCCACGGCGGATCGGCGCGCCGATCCCCTTCGAGTTCTCCCGCGTGGTGCTGCCCTCCCGCCGGGAGACCCCGCTGTCCTTCCAGGTGTTCGCACCCGACCACGTCTACCTGGACCCGGACACCCGCGGCGGCTCCCGGGAGAGCCGCACCATGACGGCGTACTCCCTGGACGAGACCGCCACCTACTTCCTGGTCCTGGTCGCACTCTGCGAACCGTGGCTGCGCGACCACTCCCCCGCCGCCGTGCCCACCACCCCCCAGGTGGTCGCACGGCTGCACGGCCACCCCGCCTGCACCCGGCTCACCGCCCGCGCGGTCAGCTCACACCTCGACTACCTCGCCGACGAGAAGCTCCGCATCGAGCTGCCCGACGGCGACCGCGCCGACCGCCGCGGCGGCAAGCGCGAGGCCGTCGTGGGGCTCGCCCTGAAGTTCGGCATCGTCCGCGAGGAGCACCTCGCGCTCCTGCCCGGCCCCGGACTCGGCGCCGGACTCGGCGCCGGACCGGGACTCAACCCTGGACCCGGAGCCGGCACCGGGCTCGGCCCCGGCCGGTCCGGACGGTAGGGAGGGCCGGCGATGCTGCAGGGTCCGCCCTTCCCCGAGGACAGCGAGGAACTCCTCCCGGCCGGCCACCGGGTCGGCGAGTGGACCGTCACCGGGCCGATCGGCGAGGGCGCCTGGGCGACGGTCTACGCCGCCCACCGAACCGACCCCGGGAACGACGACGCGGACGACACCGTCGCCCTCAAAGTACTGCCCACCGCCGGACTCGCCCCCCGCCAGGCCCGCCAGATCGCCGAAGCCGCCCGGCGCGAAGCCGAGTTGGCCCGCACCGCCCCACACCCCCGGCTGGTCCGGCTGCTCGACGCCCTCGTCCTGACCGCCCCCGACCAGCCCTCGCTCGACGGCGCGACCGTCCTGGTCATGGAACGCGCCCGGGGCACCCTGCGCGACCTGCTCACCACCGGCGTCGACGAGACCGAGGGCACCCGGATCGTCACCGGCATCTGCGAGGGCCTGGCCCACCTGCACCGCTCCGGCTGGGTCCACACCGACCTCAAGCCGGAGAACGTCCTCATCGGCACGGACGGCGAGGTCCGCCTCTCCGACTTCGGCCTCGCCGTCGAACTCACCGGCACCCACGGCCACGGCGCCCCGATGGGCACCCCCGACTACCTCCCACCCGAACGCTGGCAGGAACCCCTCGGCGAACACGGCGTCAAGGTCCGTACCAGCGCCGACATCTGGGCCCTCGGCATCGTGATCCACGAGGTCTTCGCCGCCGGCGGCCGGCCCTTCCCCGGCACCACCCCCACCGCCCGCTGCGCCGCCGCCCAGCAGTACGCGGAAGGCCGCGCCGCCCTTCGGCTGGCCGCCGCCGTCCCCCCGTTCTGGCGCGCCCTGGCCGCCGACTGCCTCGCCCCCACCCACGCCGCCCGCGCCCCGCACACCGCGGAGAGCCTGCTCGCCCGCATCCGCGCCCACCACGCCCACCACGCCGACCGCCCCGACAGCTCCGACCGCCCCGGTCAGCGCCCGCGCCGCACACTCCGTCCTCTCCGCCTCCGCCGCCGGTACCCGCGCCCCCGCCCGCGCACCGCCCTGCTGGCCCTGGCCTCCTGCGCCACGGTCGCCGCCACCGTCACCGCCCTGTGGCCGCACCCGGGGCCGTCCGGGCAGCCCGCCCACGTCCGGGTCTTCAACGCCGAACGCGGCTGCCAGGACCGCACCGACCGCGACCCCCAGTGCAGCCTCGGCCTCGCCGTCGACCCCCTGCGCCCCTACACCGCCGACAACGTCGTCCCCGTGCGGGTCTGGCACGACGACACCCTCGACGCCGACTGCCAACTCCCCACCGGCCTCCCCGTCATCAACGAGGAGGACCTCACCTCCACCCTCTGGTACCGCATCCGCCTGCCGGGCCCCACCACCGCCTGGCTCCCCGCCGTCCGCACCAGGGACCGCCCCGCCCTACTCCGCTGCCCGTGAGCACCGCTGCCTGTGAGCGGGGGACCGCGATCCGCGACGACACCCGGATCGCCGTTGAAGCCCCACCTTCGTTCTCCAGCCCCGGGGACTTCTTCACAGCCGTGGAGGCAGCGGTCGACGACTATCGCGTCGACCACTAGGCCGGCCAGCCCGTCCCGCTTGAGCTGTGGTCAGAAACGGCCGGGATGCTCCCTCGACTTGCGAAAATTGGCGCTGATTTCGGCATCGCGTGCTACTCCGGCGGCGGGTTCGACGGCCTGGTCGGCACGCACGGCGCCGCGCTACGAAGGACTACGTAGCGGCCATGGCGGCGCGAAGTGCCGCGTGGCCCTCATAGGAGAACTCGGCGTGGCCAGCAGCGGCGGCAAAGACGGCGATGGCTGCGGCGTCGCCGATCCCGCACCATCGCATGAGGCTCCACTCGTTCTCGGTCGGTTGCCGACCGTACCCGTTGTAGAAGGCGGTGGCGAGGTCGGACCGGGCGCGAAGGGTGCGCTGGTCGATCCGGAGGAAGTCCCGTTCGGCGGACTCGTAGCGGCTGGTCTCGAAGTCGATCACGGCGATCCGCACTCGGCCGCGCTCGTCGGTGTCGGCAAGGCGGCGCGCCGGTGCGCCGGTGCGCCGTGCCGGTCAGTCCTCCAGGGTCTGCCGCCGGCCGGTTTCGGCGGACGTCCTGATCGCGTCCAGCAGGCGGTGCGTGCGCAGGGCGGTGCCGAAGTCGGGTTCCGACGGGCCGCCGGTGCGGATCGCCTGCGCCAGATCGGCGTACACCCGGCGTACGTTGCGCACCGCGACAGGCTCGTCGGCGGTCCTCGGCCGGTGCGGCCCGGGCACCTCCACCGTGACCGCCTCGCCGCCGCCTGCGGCGTGGGTGAGCACGAACTCGGGGCCGACCAGCGAGTCGTCCAGGGAGCGCAGGACCAGGCGGCCGGCGCGCCCGTGCACCTCGATGCGGAAGCCGTCACCGTGCGGGCCGCCCGTCATGAGGTGCGCCGAAGCGGCGGCACCGGAGCGGAGCAGCCCGGCTACCGCGATCTGGTCCGGCGAGCTCACCTCGATCTGCCGGCCGCTCTCCTCCATTGTGATCCGGCGGATCCGGGTGGTCAGGGTCGCCGAGACCTCGGCGAAGCCGCCGACGACGAAGCGGTACATGTCCAGGGAGTGCCCGCCCACGACCGCCAGGTGGTTGACGCCCTTGGTGGCGTCGAACAGTGCGGCGTACCGCTCGGACCAGGTCTCCGGTGTGGAGAGGGAGTACGTCAGCGAGGTGGAAAGCACCTCCCCGACGATCCCGTCCGCGATCAGGTCGCGCAGGTGCCGCACCGCCGGATGGTGCCGGCTCTGCAGTCCCACCGCGTGCCGTACTCCTGCGGCCTGCGCCTGTGCCCGGAACTGGTCCGCCTGCTCGGCGGAGCCGGCCAGCGGCCACTCGCTGTAGACGTGCTTGCCCGCCGCGACGGCCGCGGACACCAGGCCGTCGCGGCGCGGGAGTTGGACGGCGATGGTGACCAGGTCGACTTCGGGGTGGGCCATCAGCGCCTCGGGGTCGGTGAGGGCGTGCCGGGCTCCCCACGCCCGGGCCGCGGCCCGGGCCGACGCTTCGCTCGTTGCGGCGATCGCGGTGATCTCGTAGTCGTCGAGTCCCGCGAGCGCCGGCAGGTGTACCCCGCGGGCCCAGCCCCGCTCGGCGTGGGCGCCGATGATTCCCACTCGGATCCGGTCCGTCATGATGTACACACCTCTCGTTCGTGTCCGTTCCGGCTGTCCGCCCGGCCGGCGGGCCGGCGGGCCGGCGTTCCCCCGATGTCGCACCGCGTCGCGGCGCCCGCCCGGGCGTTGCCGCTACCGGGCCGGGATGCTCCGCGGGGCCGGCTGCTCCGGGTGGTCGGCCTCCTGCGGCCCAGGTCCGTCCCGCAGGACGAGGAAGGCGATCGCCCAGGCGAGGAAGACGAAGCCGGCGGCGCACAGGAAGGCCAGGCTGTAGCCGTCCCGCAGGGCCTGGACCCGCGGGACGCCCCGGGCGGCCAGTGTGGCGCTGTGGGAGGTGGCGACCGTCGCCAGGACCGCGAGACCGACCGCCGCGCCCGCCTGCTGCGCGGTGTTGTTCAGGCCCGACGCCAGGCCGGCGTCCTCGGGCGCGGTACCGGACATCGCCCGCATGATGACCGATGGGACGGCCAGGCCCATGCCGAAGCCCTGTAGGACGAGGGTGGGCGCGACGTCGACCCAGTAGTCGCCGCCGACCGGGGCCCGGCCGAGCAGCAGCAGTCCGGCGCCGAGGAACAGCAGGCCGGTCAGCAGCACCCGCCTGGTACCGAAGCGCGCGGTGAGCCGTGCCGTGAACAGCAGTGACAGGGTGCCGATGACCACGGGCGCGGGCAGGAACGCGAGACCGGTGAGCATCGAGTCGAAGCCCAGCACCCGCTGGAGGTAGAGGGCGTTGAGGAACTGGAACCCGAAGCCGGCGGCGAAGACCAGGACGACCGCGAGATTGGCACCGGTGATCTCCCTGCTGCGGAAGATCCGCAGCGCGAGCAGCGGGCGGGCGGCCCTGGCCTGCCGCAGGACGAACGCGGCCAGGAGCACCACTGAGACCGCGCCGCAGAGGGCGAGTCCACCGGGGGTGAAGGTGTCTTGGGAGGCCTGCGAGATGGTGAAGACTCCCAGCGACAGGCCGGTGGTGACCAGCAGCGCGCCCAAGGCGTCCGCTCCCTCGCGCAGTCCCGGGCCGCCGCCGTGCGCGGCCAGCGTGCGTATACCGGCCGCCAGTGCCAGCGCGCCGAGGGGCAGGTTGATCAGGAACACCCAGTGCCAGCCGAGGGTTTGGCTGATGACCCCACCGGCGATCAGCCCGACCGAAGCGCCGCCGGCCGACACGAAGCTGTACACGCCCATGGCCTTGGCCTGCCCGCCGGGCTCCGGGTAGAGCGCCACGATCATGCCGAGCACCACGGCGGAGGCGAGCGCCGCGCCGACGCCCTGCAGGAAGCGGCCGGCCAGCAGCAGTTCCTGGCCGGTGGCGGTCCCGCACAGCAGGGAGGCAGCGGTGAAGGTGGCCAGGCCGGTCAGGAAGACCCGCTTGCCGCCGATGAGGTCGCCCAGGCGCCCGGCCAGGAGCAGCAGTCCGGCGAAGGGGATGAGGTAGGAGTTCACCACCCAGGACAGAGCGCCCTGGGAGAAGCCGAGGTCACCCTGGATTCGGGGCAGTGCGACGGTGACGACCGTGCCGTCGAGGACGATCATCAGCTGCATCGCGCAGAGGATGGCGAGAGCCAGGGCGCGCGGGCGAGCCGACCTGCTGTCAGCAGAGGTTCTGTCGAGGCTCATGACGGGTCTCTTCCGTGTGGTTCGGGACGAGGCGCCGAAGACGGCCCGGGCGGGCGGATGTCGTCCGTGGCGGCCGGCTTGGTGCACGTCTTGTTACAGGGATCATGTTCTGGAACCATGACCGGAAGCGGAAGGAGGCACTTTCATGTCACAGGGGAACACCGGTGTGACGTCCCAGGTCAGCGGCCCGGAGCAGTGCGAGTCCCCGGCGGCGGAGGCTGCCTGCTCGGTACTGGAGGTGCTCGGGCGGGTGAGCGGGAAGTGGAGCATCGGCATCCTGCTCGTCACCACCCAGGGCCCGGCACGCTTCACCGAACTGGAACGCCAGGTCAAGGGCATCAGCCGCCGGATGCTCACCCTTACCCTGCGCAACCTGGAACGGGACGGCCTGCTGACCCGCACCGTCTACCCGACCGTTCCGCCCAGAGTCGAGTACACCGCCACCCCGATGGCGCGAGAGCTGTACGAGTCGCTGCTCGCGCTCACCGGCTGGGCCGAACGCCACCGGCACCGGATCGACCAGGCCCGCGCCGCCTACGGGATCGCGCAAGGCGAGCCGGTGGCAACCCCCGCCCCGGTGGCCTGAGAGCAGGTCCGCGGGCCCGGGGCAACGCACCCGTCCGGCCCCGGACCGGACAGCCACGGGATCGTCCCTGCCACAGCGGCACGCGACTCAGCCGGCGACGGTCTCGACGTGCCGGTGGAGCGCGTCCAGGAGCGCGGCCTGCCGGGCGGTCAGCTTTCCCTCGGTGCGGGCCGCGGCCTGCTTACGCAGCCACCCGCCGGGCCGGGACGCCGGGTCGGCCTCGCCGCCGGTCCGGTTGGCGGGGCCGGCGAGGGTGCCGCCGGCGGCGAGGTAGGCGAGCAGGCGGCCGTAGGAGCGGTTCCAGTCCGGTCCAGTCGCCACAGCTCGTCCAGCGCGTCGAGCCTGGCGGTCTGGTCCTCGGTGAGGCTCTCAGCCTTGCGCCGGCGGCGCATCCAGGCGCCCACCGCGTAGTCGTCCGGCTTCGCCCGGCCTCCCCCGACGGCCGGGCAAGGTCCAGCAGGGCGCCCGGGGCCTTTCCTGGGCCGCGCGGGCGGGGGCGTAAAGATCCAGCTGCGCGTGGTGGCGCATCCGGATCTCGTGGCAGGTCCCGCAGCGACCGTCGCCGCAGGCTGCCGGCTCCGGGCACCCGCTCACGCCCCCGGCGCAGCCGTCCGGCCGGATCGCACCGGCAGGGAACCGAGGACCGGGCGGCCCAGGTCCCGGCCTGCGGGCGCGGGCCGGCCACTGCACAGGGCCAGCGCCAGCCGGGGCGCGGCGGCGTTCGGACCAGGGCGGGTGCCGCCGGTCATCGCGCGGCATCCCTGGGCATCGGGAACAAGGTGCGGACGACCGCCTCGGCCTGGGCGAACCGGGACGGCGGGGTGTACGACGAAGGCCCGCGGTCCACGGCCTGTCTCCGATTCCTGACCGATCTCACCGCAGTTCGTTCGCGGGGATCGCGGTGTGAAGTGAGGCGGCGAAGGCGGCGGCGTCGGTCTCGGCGCCGAAGTGGTGAATCACGTGCTCGCGGACGTGATCCTGCTGGCCTCGGGTGAAGGCCGCACAAGCGTCGTGGATGACGTGCGCGGTGTAGCCGCGGTCGTGGGCCTCGCGCAGGGTGGATTCGACGCACACGTGGGTGGCGAAGCCTGCCAGGTACAGGTCGGTGACGCCGAGTCGGCGCAGGATCAGGTCGAAGTCGGACGAGCCGGCGAAGGCGCTCGCCCCGGCCCGGCCGCGCACGACCGGTTCGCCGGGGACGGGCCGGAACGCCTCGGCGAAGGCGACACCGGTGCTGCCCTGGATCCAGGTGCCGGCCTTCGGGATCGCCGCGCGCAGGCCGAGCCGCGCCGGGGTCCAACTCTCCAGTTCCGGCGCACCGGGAGTGAGGACGAGCGGCACGTGTACGACGGGGACGCCGTGCGCGCGGGCGGCGGCCAGTGCGGCGGCCGCGCCACGGACGGCGGTGTCGAGCAGGCCACGGTCCTCGACGAGGTGGTTGAGGCGGCCGTGCTCGGGGTCGAGCCACTCGCGCTGGAACTCGATGAGGACGAGGGCGGCGGCGGGGCGTGCGGACATGACCGGCATGGTCGGCTCCTTGCGGAAGGGTTTCCAACTGGCGAGTTGGACACTAGCCCGAATCGGCCCCATCTCCAACTGGCGAGTTGGAGATGGGGCCGATTCGGGTCAGAGGCCGAGTCTGCGGACCATCTCCACCACGGCGGCCCGCCGGGCGCCCCGATCCTCGACGGCCGCCCCGCCGAGGATCATCCGGGCGAGCTGCGGCACGGCGAACTGCCAGCCCGCCAACGCCACCACGGCGTACAGCAGCTCCTCCGGCCGAGGAGCCGCCCCGTCCCGTACCGGATCCGCCCCTTCTCCACGCGCACGGGAGACGGCCGCGACCTTCCCCGCGTAGTAGGCCGCCCGCCGCTCCTCACCCGCGACCGGAACCCCCGCGTCGCCGCACAGCGCCTCCCACTGCAGCAGGCGCAGCAGGTGCGGATGGGCGAGGTGGTAGTCGAACACCCGGCCGGCGTACTCCGGGAGCTCCACCGTCCGCCCGTCCACCTCCTCCATCGGCACGGCGGCGGCGAGCTGTTCCAGCTCCCGCTGGACCACCGCCTCGAACAACTGCGCCTTGCCCCCGAAGTAGGGGTAGATCCGCTCCTTGTTGACCCCGGCCGCAGCCGCGATGCGGTCGATCCTCGCCCTCTCGGGCCCGTACGCGGCGAACTCGTCCACGGCCGCGTCGAGCAGCAGCCTCTTGGTCTTCTCGGTGTCCCATGCCATGGGACCAGCATAGGAAGTCACCAACCCGCCAGTTGGTATCCGGACGGGAGAGGCCCGGCCGGGCACAATCCGCGCAAGACCCCCGGGGCGCACCAGGTGCGGCTGCACCGCGACATCCTCCAGCCCACCCGCGGCCTGCTCACCGCCGTCGTGTACGTCGAGGAGGCGACCGTGGAGACCGGCCGCACCTGGATCGTGCCGGGCTCCCACCGCGCGCCGTGCGTCGGCGTCCCGCAGCCCGACGGCGGCGGCACCTGGATGGACCAGCACCCCGAACTCGCCGATCTCACCGACTGCCGGCGTGGGGTGGCGGATCCGGGTCCTGGTCGGGGGCGCCCGCCTGCGGTGCCGGGTGGTCGGCACGGGCGTCGTCCAGCTGCTGGCGCAGGTCCCGGATCTCCTGGCGGGCCTCGAGCAGTTCCTTGCGATCGCGTTCCACGGTCCGTCGCAGCTCGTCGCGGACCTCCTGCAGTTTCCCGGCGACGGCGGCCGTGAACTCGGTCCGCAGCGCGGTGTGTTCGGCGCGCAGGCTCGCGTTGTCGCTGCGCAGCTCCCTGAAGCCCTCTTCCAGGATGTGCTTGAGCTCGGCGTGCCAGAGCGTGTTCAGCATCGGCCCTCCCGGTGTGTGGTGTGGCACGCCGCTGACCGTGCCGGGCCAAGCATCGCGCCAGGCGGGCGGCCTGGTGACGGTCCGGCGGAAAGTGTTCGATCCAGATCGCCGCTGTCCGGAATCAGATCGCACGCTGTCCGGCTGTGGCAGAGTCGCAGGTCAAGAAACGCAACACCGTCGAACGGGCCATCAACAGACTGAAGACCTCGCGAGCTGTCGCGACTCGCTACGACAAGCGCGGCTACGTCTACCTCGGCACCGTCACCGCAGCAGCCCTCGCCATCCGGCTCCACACGTGATCGACCGGACAGCTCCTGGGCCGCCCCCGTCCCGGTCCCCGCCGACGGCATCCTGCTCTTCGACGGCACCGCCTTCCACTCCGCCGGACCCAACACCGGAGAGACGACCCGCACCAGCGTGGTCCTCGGCTACCGCAGCACCGACGAACGTCCATGTCCTGGGGCGTACCACCACGATCAGGCACGCGGATTCGCCGGTGACAACGCACGCCGACACGGGTCAGCCCCGGCCCGCCGTGGCGGTGCCGGGGCTGACCCGAAGGCTTGCCGCTTCACGTCTGCCAGCACCTCCAGTCCGGGACATCACGAACCTGCGTCGACAGCCATCCGTTCCATCCACTCACGCACCGTCACTGCTCGCTCGATGCGGCTGACGATGTCCTTCTTGGACCCCGTGTCCAAGGTCTCCGAGATCTTGTCGAAGGTGTCGGGAAGGACGTCGAGCAGACCCCAGATCTGTTCGCCGGTGCTGACGGTCAGCAGTTGCTGGCACCTCCACTGCAGCGGCGTCTCAGGCCGGTGTGTGAGCCGCTGCACGAGTGTCGGGAACAGGTAGTGCGTCGCATCTGCGGCGAGGTGCTCCCGGAGCCAGTCGACCGGGAGCCGCTGGCTGAAGCTGTGCATGGCGGCCTCTTGAGCCAGGTCCAGAAGCTGAGCGGTGTCGACGGCTCGGACGGTGCGGGGAAGGGTCGGGGTCATGCCGAGATGATGCCAAGAAGCTTCCGAGAAGCCGAGAGGTCAGCTGGGCTGGTGTGCGGCGGATGGCGTCCCGCCGAGTGCTGGATCTTCGACCCGTACTTGCCCCGACCGACAGGATTCGGACCCGTCAGCTCCCCCTTTCCAGGGCCCACATGTTCACCGAGCCGACCACGCACCTCGACCAGTGACGATCGCCGCCAGTACCTCCCGGTCCCCGTAGCGCCACCGGCCCCCGCCCTGCGGCCGAGTCGGCGCCTCCGGCACCACCACCAACTGGAACAACTCCCACAACTCGTCCGGCACGAGACGCTCCACGATCGTCACACCCGCAGCCTACTCAGCCGACCAAATGAGATGTCATCTCAAGTGTCCAAGGAGGTACGTCTGCGGCCCGGCCTTGGTCCCGCCCGTCACCGCCCGCTGACGGCCGACCAGACCTCCTCCAGCAGGGACCGGTATTCCTCCCCGTATGTGGCCACGCCCGCGAACACGGCGTCCAAGGCTGCCCGGAGTGGATCCGCCTCGGCGGCGGCGAGCAGCGTGGGGAGGGCCATGTGCGACTGCGACATCCGCTGCGGCGGGCCGGACGCCGGGACGGTGACTGTTGTGAAGACGATCACGAGTCGTTCCTCCCCGGGCGTGACCGGCGGTTCGAACCGGGCCTTCTCGGGCGGGACCGCCGGGCCGACCGTGCGGCGGGGAGCGCGCGGATCGGAGCTCAGGGTCTCCCACATGCGCGTGGGATCGTCGAGCGGCGGCGGCAGCGGGCCGCCGTCGGTGAGGGCGGTGAGCGCGGCGGCGACCCAGTCGAGGTCGGTGAGGCCTGCCGCCGTACACGCGCGCCGAGCGGCGAGCAGTGCCGCCTCCCGTTGGACCTGCGGGCCCGCGGCGTCCAGCGCATGCACCAGGGGCGCGTCGAAGGCCAGCAGGCCATGGACGTTGCCGCCGACACGGCGCAGGGCCTCGCTCGGCACCGTCCCTCCCCACTGCCACCGCTCGTAGGCCGCCTGCCGTTGCCGTTCGGCCTCCTCCTGCGCGTGCCGGGCCCGACGCTCGGTCTCCGCGCGCTCCTCGGGAGTGGGCGGGGGCGGGAGCCGACGGGCGTAGTCGTGCCAGTAGGCCGCGGACTCGGTGGTCTGGCGAACGACGCGGTCCGGCTCGGGCGGGACGGGCCAGAACTGCAGGAGGTACCGGTCCGCCTGCGGCTCGTCCTGGGCTCTGGTGTCCCGCCGCCGTCCCTCGTCCATGCCGTGTGCGCAGTACCGCACCCGGTAGTCGGTCTCCTCCAGGTCCAGCTCCCAAACGGCCTCGCCCGCCCACTGCACCAGCCTGCTCTCGTCCGACACCGGGCGGAACGAGACCTCGACGACGTCCTCCCAGGCCGGATCCAGCGGCGGCGCCTCATCGTGCACCTCGACGGTGAACCCGACACCGCCCGTGTGCAGCCCGGTCGTCAGCCAGAGCGCACCGGGTATCGCGGCACCGCACAGCCCCGCGCTCTGGCCCGCGAACGCCTCCGCGAGGCCGGGGCCGAAGCTGTCGGGATCGCTCTCGACGTAGATCTGCCCGTAGTGGACACGCACCTCGCCGTCGACCGGCCTGCGCACCGCCATCGCCCCTCCCCCGCCGAAGTCCCGTCCCAGGACGGGCCGTGTACGGGAAGCGTACGGAGCACCACTGACACTGACAGTCGTCAGTGGGTCTCCGGTGGTCGTGGCTCTGCGATGGGCCCGCGTTGGAGGAGATCGACCCGTGGTGGTGCCCGGTCCGGCCGATCGCTCGGCAGCGCACCTACGCCGCGGCCCGACGGTGGCGGCCGGGGGCCGAGGGCCGGGTCGACGGCGCAGCCGCCCGATGACGTCGTCTTCGAGGGCGAGCAGCTCGGGCGCCGGGTGAGGCGCAGCGGGCCGGCTGGCCCGGCCTGGAGCCGGACCGGCTGTCGGCAATCGGCATCGAGGAGGACCAGGAGCCGGTGGCCGCCGAGCAGGCCGCCGAGGCGAGGCCGAAGTCTCGCGCACGGACCGGTTCCAGCAGGGCCGACGGCCCGCGCGCAGTTCGTCGAGCGGGAGGGGCACGCGAAGGCGCCCCGCCCGCACAAGGGGGATGGCGTGTCGCTCGGCTCCTGGTTGAACGACCGGAAGGCCCTCCGGGACAAGCTCGCCGCCGAGCAGGTCGGGCAGCTGGAGGCCCACGGGGGGCCTGGTAGGCGTGGCCGGTTCTGGGACATGACATGGTGTCCCGTGAAGGCATCAACCCGACACCACCCGACCAGGAGGTCCTGCATGAGCAGCGGCGCAGCGTCACCCGAAAACCCCGAGAACCCCGAGAACCCGGAGGCCGGCCCGGCCGCCGAGGCCCCCGCGGCCGCCGCCCAGGACGACGTCAAGGCCCGGTTCCTCGCCGCGCTGGAGCGCAAACACGGCGCCAAGGGCGGGAACACGGTCGGCGGTCCGAACGGCGATTCGAAGATCCACGGCGCGCACGCCGCGGCGGGCGGCAAGCGCAACTTCCGCCGCAAGAGCGGCGGCTGACCGCGCTGGTGCGCACCGGAGCGGCCGGGCCTCGGCGGGACGGGCAGGGCCGGCGCAGGGCCGGTTCGGGTGTGCGTGTGCCCCCGAGCCGGGGCGCCCGGGCCCGGCGGACGTTTCGGCCCGGATGACCGGTGAGGTGTCGCTGTGCCGGGCGCCGCAGCCCCCCGCTCGCGACAGCCGCCCACGCGCGGGTGGCTGTCGCGCACTCCGGCCCCGGCGACCGGCGCTCGGCGCTCGGCCGAACGCTCCCTCGGACACGCCTGCGACGCCCTCGCCCGGGCCGAGGACCGGCGGCCCGGCCGTCCTGGGTGGCGTTCTACGGCCGCACCGAACTCTGCGCCCTGCACTCGATCGTCCACCTGCAGTTGGAGGATCCGCACCTGGCCGAGTCGTACTCCCACCAGGCGCTCGCCCAGCTGCCCGACCGCTGCACCCGCAACCGGGCCACGGCCACCGACCGCTGGTCCCACGAGGCCAGGCCGGAGATCGCCGTCCTCCGACCGGGCTGGTACTGCTGCGGAAGGCCGCCCGTCCCGGTGCCGCCCTGCCACCACGGCACGGCACCGGCCTGTGGATGCGGGGCCGTCATCGGTCACCTTGTCCGGTCGGGTTCCCGCGCCGCCTCGGACGCCGGCTTCTGCGGGCGGCATCCGCGGGGATTCACGACGGCCTGGGCGTACCAGTCACTTCCTGGCTCTTTCGACCCGGTCGGTCTGTCCGCCGGTCGGCCGCCTACTTCCCCGGGCGGCCGAGCTGCCGGACGCGCCAACCCGCGGCGCGCCAGCGGTCGGGGTCGATGGTGGTGCGGCAGTCGACGAGCAGCGGGGTGGCGGGCAGGTCCACCAGGGTGTCGGGGTCGGCCTGCCGGTACTGGGGCCACTCGGTGGCGAGGGCGACAAGCCCGGCGCCGGTGAGCGCGGCGGGCAGGTCCGCGGTGTAGTCGAGCTCGGGGTTGCGCAGCATGGCGTTGGCGACGGCCTGGGGGTCGTGGACGGTGACGACGGCACCGCCCCGGTGCAGGGCGAGGGCAAGCGCGAGGGCGGGGGATTCGCGGACGTCGCTGGTGTCGGGCTTGAACGCGGCGCCGAGGACGGTGACCCGGGTGCCCCGCAGCGGCTGGTCGCCGAGGGCTTCGGTGATGAGGTCCATGGCGACGCCGGTGCGGGACTCGTTGATCTTCTCAGCGGCGAGCAGCAGGTCGACGGCGTCCTCGGCGCCGAGCTGCTTCGCGCTGGCGGTGAAGGCGCGGACGTCCTTGGGCAGGCAGCCGCCGCCGTAGCCGAGGCCGGGCTGCATGCCGCCGGAGCCGATCCTCGGGTCGATGCCGAGAATCTCCACGATCCGGGTGATGTCGCCACCGGCGGCCTCGCACATGTCGGCGACGGCGTTGATGTAGGAGATCTTGAGGCTGAGGAAGGTGTTGGCGGCGCCCTTGGCGAGTTCGGCGGTTGCGAAGTCGCAGACGAACAGCGGGACGCCGGTGTCCAGGATTGCGGCGTAGACCTCGCGGATCGCCTTCTCGCCCTCGGCGCCGGTGACCCCGGCGATGATGCGGTCGGGGCGCAGCGTGTCCTCGACGGCGTGGCCTTCGCGCAGGAATTCGGGGTTCCAGACGACGGTGACGTCGGTTCCGGCGGGAGCGAGGCGCTGAGCGAGGGTGGTGACCTGCTCGGCGGTACCGACGGTGACGGTGCTTTTGCCGACGATGGTGCAGGCCTTGGTGAGGTGGGGCGCGAGCTGGCGGATGGCGCCGTAGACCTGGCTGTTGTCGTAGGAGCGGCCGTCGGCGTCGATCGGGGTGCCGACGCCGATGAAGTGCAGCTCGGCGAAGGCGGCGGCTTCGGCGATGTCGGTGGTGAAGCGCAGGCGGCCGCTGGCGGTGTGCTCGGCCAGGAGCTCGGGCAGGCCGGGCTCGAAGATCGGGCATTCGCCGGTGTTGAGGCGGGTGACCTTGTCGCGGTCGACGTCCACGCCGATGACGTCGTGGCCGAGTGCGGCCATCGCCGCCGCGTGCGGGATGCCGAGGTGGCCGCAGCCGATCACGGAAACGCGCGTCATGGGGGTCCTTGTCTGGGCGCAGGGGCACACCGTCACCCGGTGTGCCCCTGACGCTACCGGTTGTGGCGTGGGAGCTGTTACCGGTCCGGGGTGGGTGCGGGTCCGTCACCCGCGGGCGGTGCCGACTCCCGGGACAGGCGCGGGTGGCTGGTCGTGCAGTTCGTGGGCGTAGGGGGGTTGGGCGCCGGTGCGGGTGCAGGTGTGGGCGGCGGCGCGGGCGGTCCGATTTCGCCGCTGCGTTCCAGGACGGCGACCAGGGTGGTGTTGGCGATTCCTACGGCGCCGATCACCAGGCAGACGGTCGCGAGGAACAGGAAGAGCTGTCCGGGGTCGTTCTCCACTCCGGACCGCAGGATGCGGGGGTCGGGCGGTGGGGTGGCGCGCAGGTAGTCGGGGTGGTCGGGGGCAGAACCAGGGGCACCTCGGAAGCGGTCTGGGCGGCCGCGCCGAGCTGCGTCGTGATGAGCATCTTGGCCGACTCGTCGGCGGGCGGCGCCCAGAGGTCCTGGGCGGCGGCTCGGGGAATGATCACGGATGTCAGCAGGCCTGGCCGGCGTCGGACGTCCGAGAGGATGCCGATGACGACGAAGGGCGTACTACCGACAAATACGGCGGGTTGGCCCTGAAGGTTGGTGATGCCCAGACGGGCGGCGGTGGCGGAGCCGAGGACGGCGACGTGCTCGTTGCCGCGGCGCGCCTCGCCAACGGAGTCCGGAGCGGCTACCGGCATTTTCGCGAGCCGCGGAATCGAACGGCCGCTCCCGCCCGGGTGACGAACCGAGCACCGTGCGTATGCCGGTACCAGTGCCAGCAGCGCTCGATGCGACCTCCGCATGCGACCAACTCCCCTTCGAACAAGGTGAGTCAACGGCTCCATTTACGCCGCGCTGGCTTGATCGCAGCCTTGCGGGTCACTTGTTCGGATGCCTAGCGTGACCCGGTGCTCACGGTGAGCATCGAACGCCTTTCAAGGAGCCGTGGATGACCAGCACTGCCGAGCCGATCCAGCCGACCCCGTACATCGCGGTCCAGAACCGAGCCGCCGTCACCTCCGCGCCGTCCCCGAACAGCGACTTCGAGGACGCCACCCGCGGCCTGATCGCCCCTCCGGACGTCCCCGTCATCGTCTCGCGCACCAACCCCTCCAAGGTGGTGTGGGACTTCACGGCCTACGGGTTCCTCGCCGGCACCGAGTGGCAGGAGGCTCCGGCGAGTGCCAACCCGATGCTCTGGCGCCAGGGCCAACTGGCCTCCCAGGCAGGGCTGTTCCAGGTCATCAGCGCGGGCGGCCGGACGATCTACCAGGTCCGCGGCTACGACCTCTCCAACATGACGATCCTCAACGGCGACACCGGGCTGATCGTGATCGACCCGCTCGCCAGCTACGAGACCGCCCAGGCCGCCCTGGCGCTCTACCGGAGCGCCACCGGTGACCGGACGCCGATCTCCACCCTCATCTACACCCACAGCCACGTCGACCACTTCGGCGGCTCGCGCGGCCTGTTCGCCGAGCTCGACGACCAGGTGCCGACCACCCTCAAGGTGTACGCGCCGACGGGGTTCCTCGAACACGCCATCAGCGAGAACGTCTACGCGGGCCCGGCGATGGCCCGGCGCGCCGAGTACATGTACGCCGCGGCCCTGGACAAGGGCCCGGACGGGCAGATCGGCACCGGCCTCGGGCAGACCGTCTCCACCGGCGAGGTGACGCTGATCCCCCCGACCGACAACATCGGCGACGGCCGGGCCACCCCGCAGGCGGAGTGGAAGTCCGGCTATGTGATCCCGTGGCGGGACGGCCTGTACGCGCGGACCATAGACGGCGTCCCGGTGATCTTCCAACTGACGCCCGGTACCGAGGCGCCGGCCGAGATGAACTTCTACTTCCCCGAGCCCCGGGCCCTGTGTATGGCGGAGAACGCCACCCACAACCTGCACAACATCCTGAGCATCCGCGGCGCCCAGGTGCGTGACGCGCAGGTCTGGTCGACCTACCTCACCGAGGCGATCCAGGCCTTCGCGCCGTACAGCGACGTCGAGTTCGCCTCCCACCACTGGCCGCACTGGGTGTCCGAGGGCATCATCGAGTTCCTCAGCAACCAGCGCGACATGTACGGCTACCTCAACGACCAGACGTTGCGGATGATCGACGCCGGCTACACCGGCATCGAGATCGCCGAGAAGCTCCAGGCGCTGCCGCCGAACCTCGCCGACCAGTGGTACACGCAGGGGTACTACGGCTCGCTGAGCCACAACTTCAAGGCCGTGTACCAGCGTTACATGGGCTGGTACGACGGCAACCCGGCCAACCTGTGGAAGCTCCCGCCCACTCCGGCGGGGGCCAACTACCTGAAGGCCATGGGCGGTGCCTCCGCCGTGGTGACCCTGGCCCAGCAGGCGTACGACGCGAACGACTACCGCTGGGCCGCCGAACTGCTCAACCACGTCATCTTCGCGTCCGGCGACGCCGGCGCCCCGGTGCCGGCCGATGTGCTGACCCAGGCCAAGACCCTCCAGGCCAAGACCATGACCCAGCTGGGCTACGGCGCGCAGAACGGCACCTGGCGCAACGCCTACCTCAGCGGCGCCTGGGAGCTCCAGCTCGGCCACGCCCAGGCGCCCACCTCGTCGGGTGCGTCCGACCTGGTGCGCAGCATGGACCTGTCGCTGTTCTTCGCCGCGATGGCCAAGAGCATCGACGGCCCCACCGCCGGCGCCCAGCAGCGCACCCCGATCGTGCTGCGCTGGAACGTGACCGACGACCCGGCCCAGAAGAACGGAACCGACGTGGGCACCACGGTGCTGCGCAACGGCGTGCTGGTCTACGCGGACGGCACCTACGACCTGGCCGGCAAGCCCGCGGCGACCATCACCATGACCCGTGACACCTTCAACAGCCTGGTGCTGGCGGGCATGGACTTCAAGTCCAACTTCGACGCCGCCGTCAACAAGGCCAGCATCCAGATCACCGGCGACCCGAGCGCCCCGGACACCGTGTTCGGCTACCTGACCTTCCCCGACCCGGTCTTCCCGCTCGTCACCCCGCGGCCCGACCCCGCGAAGAACTGACGGCCACGGGGGCGGGGTCGGGGAGGTCGCCCCGGCCCCGCCCCCGTGCTTGTCCGGAGAAGGCCTACCACCGACCGCGTGCCGGTGGGGGGTTGAGCTTGGCGCTGAGCGCCGACAGGAGGGTCGGGAGCTTGTCCACCATGGGCCTGGGGACCGGGGTGGTCTGGACGGTGCCCTGCCTCACGTCCTGGACGACGAGGGTGTAGGCGCCGTTCTCCTCGACGAGTTCGGCGGCGTAGAGCAGTGTTTCCGTGGAGGTTCGCATCGGGGGTCCTAGGCTTGGGGGTCGTTGAGCCAGGCGGTCCACGCCTCGGTGGCCCGCTGCTCGTCGGCGTCCTCGCCGAACAGGTGGTGGGCCAGCCAGATCGGCGTGTTCCAGGTGCTGCCGTTGAAGAAGCGGTAGAGCGCGTCCGGGCCGCGCAGGCCGACGAAGTCGGAGCTGAGCCAGTCCACGACCACCTCCTGCGGGCCGCCGTCCGGGCCCGGGACGTGGAGGGTCGAACGGTCCCCGACGGCCGCGTCCTCGGCGAGGCCCAGGCGCCGGCGCAGGGCGGCGAAGTCGGCCGGGTCGGCGGTGGGTTCGGGGCGCCGGGCCGTGACGTAGACGGCGGGGCGGCCGGCGAAGTGCCGCAGGTACTCGACGAGGCCGTGCTGGTAGAAGTGGACGTGCTTCTCGGCCACGTCCGCCTTCCTGTCCCAGATCTCGTCCCAGACGCCCTCGTGCACCCAGTGGATGCCCATCCGCAGGTGGCTCGTTCCGCCGTCGGCCGGCTCGATCCGGTAGCTGAGCGTGTTGGAGAACTCGTCGCCGACGGTCGCCCGGACGGCGAAGTGATGCGGCGGCTCCCACGCCACGACGGTGCTCTCGGCCCGGGTGACCTTTCCGCCGACGCGCGGCTCGACCTCCATGGGGTACAGCCAGCCGAGGTTTCCGGCACCGGTGGCGACGGCGGCCCAGACCTGTTCGGGTGTCGCGGGCAGGTCCTGCTCCTTGCGGACCTCGAACTCTCGGGTCATGGTCGGTTCTCCTTCGTCGTCGTCGAGTCGTTCGTGGGTCAGTAGGTGACCGGGAGGGCGCTCAGCCGCCGCTGCAGCGGGTTGGGCCGCCATTCCAGCGGCGCGCCGTCGGCCAGCCGCAGTTCGGGCAGCCGGCGGACCAGCGTGCCGACGGCCACCTCCGTCTGGAGCCTGGCCAGCGGGCCGCCGAGGCAGAAGTGCGGGCCGTTGCCGAAGCTCAGGTGCCGGTTGCCGGGGCGGGTCAGATCGAGCCGGTCGGGGTCCGCGAAGCGCTCGGGGTCGCGGTTGGTCGCGCCGAGGAACAGGTACACCAGCTCGCCCTCGCGCAGCGTCCGCCCGCCGATCTCCAGGTCCTGCGCGACGACCCGGACGATCGCCTGGGTCGGCGTGTCGTAGCGGGCCAGTTCTTCGACGGCGGTGCGGATCAGCCCCGGGTCCTCGCGCAGCCGGGCCAGCTGGTCGGGGTGGCGCAGCAGGGCGAGGGTGCCGTTGCCGATCAGGTTGGCGGTGGTCTCGTCCCCGGCGGTGATCAGGACGAAGCAGGTGGACAGCAGTTCGGAGTCGGTGAGCCGGTCGTCCTGCGCCTGGGTGGCGACCAGCGCGCTGATCAGGTCGTCGCCCGGGTCGGCCCGTCGGTGCCGGATGAGGCCGGCGAGGTACTCCTCGTACTGCCCGATCGCCTCCTCCGACTTGTCGATGTCCTCGCTCAGCCGGCCGAAGCGGCTGAACCAGCTCTTGACCTGCGGGCGGTCCTCCGGCGGGATGCCGAACAGCTCGCAGGCGACGGACATCGGCAGCGGGGCGGCGACCGCCTCGATCAGGTCCGTGGTCGGCCCGGCCTGGACGGCCCGGTCGATCAGCTGGTCGACGATCCGCTGGATGCCGTCGCGCAGGGCTTCGACGCGTCGGGCGGTGAACGCGCGGTTGGCCAGCTTGCGCAGCCGGGCGTGGTCCGGCGGGTCCGTGTTGGACATCACGCGGCCGAGCCGGTCGGTGAGCCGGCTGAGGGCCTTCAGGTCGCCGCCGAGCGCGACGCAGGCGCGGGTCATCCGGTCCCGGTCGTTGGACAGGCGCAGGTCGCTCAGGGCGGCCTCGACGTCGGCGTGCCGGGTGAGGTACCAGACGCCGTCTGCGCTGCGGTGGACCGGGCTCTCGCTCCGCATGCGGGCGTAGAACGGGTACGGGTCCTGCCGGGCCTCGGGGGTGAGCAGGTCTGCGGCGAGGTCGCGGGGCTCGGCGAGGTCGCCGGGCCGGGCGGGGCCCGCGGTGCCGCGGGCCCCGCCCAGGGTGTCGGTGGAGGTCACGTCGGCCGCGCTACTTCCGGGCGTCCATGGCGTCGGCGAGGCTCCTGGGCCGCATGTCGGTCCAGGACTGCTCGACGTACTCCAGGCAGGCGGCGTGGGTGTCGGGGCCGTGGACGATGGTCCAGCCAGCCGGGACGTCGGCGAACTGCGGCCACAGCGAGTGCTGGTTCTCGTCGTTGACGAGCACGAGGAAGGTGGCGTCCTGGTCGTCGAACGGGTTGGTCATGGGTCAGTCCTCCTGGTGGGAAAGGGTGGTGGTGCCACCGGTGCGATCGGTGTCATCGGTGTCATCGGTGTCATCGGTGCCATCGGCGCGATCGGTGTCACCTGCGGCCTCGGCGAGCCTGGCGGCCAGGATCGGTCCGATCTGGGCCAGCGAGCCGGGTTGGGTCATCCGGTTGTGCCGGGTGGTGATCTCGTGCGACTCGATCCGGCCGGTGACGTAGGGGCGCCAGATCCCGGGCCCGGCGTTGTCCTCGGTCCGGTCGATCGTGGAGTTGAAGAGCAGCAGGTCTCCGTCGAACTCCGCGGGGACGAAGTCGACCGCCAGTTTCGCGTTGTTGATCATGATCTGGACGATCACCTCGACCTGCCGCTCGTTCAGGCCGGCCAGCGCGCTGCCCCGCCGGTTCAGCACCTCGGCGATCTCGGCGTAGGTGATGTCCCGGTCGCCCAGCTCGTCCGGGTCGACGTCGAGCACCCCGACGAGCACGTCCCGCTCGGTGGGCACCGGCACCTCCGCGAACTGCACGTCCTTCACCGGATAGGCGTCGAGGATCGCCAGCAGCGCGGTCCGCTCGCCGCGCGACTGCAGCTCGCAGGCCAGCGCGTGGGCGATCAGCCCGCCGGCGGACCAGCCGAGCAGCAGGTACGGGCCCTCCGGCTGGATCTTCTGGATCTGGTCGGCGTAGTCGGCCGCCATCTCCTCGTAGGACGTCGGCAGCGGTTCGGGCCGGCCGAGACCGCGCGCCTGGATCGCGTAGACCGGGTGCTGCGGGCCGACGTGGTTCAGCAGCCCGCTGTACGACCAGCTGATGCCGCCGCCGGGGTGGACGCAGAACAGCGGTGTGCCCGTCCCGGTCGAGCGCAGCAGCAGCACCACGTCCAACGCGTCGTCGGGATCGTCCATGAGCAGCCGTTCGGTGAGACCGGCGACGGTCGGCGCCTCGAACAGCATCCGCAGGCCCAGCTCCAGGCCGAGGGTCTCGCGGACCCGGGAAGCCAGCCGGGCGGCCAGCAGCGAGTGCCCGCCGAGGTCGAAGAAGTTGTCGTCGATGCTCACCTGCTCCCGGCCGAGGATCTCGGCGAAGAGGCCGCACAGCAGTTGCTCCTGCGGCGTCCGGGGGCCGCGCCCGGCGTCCGAGGCCCCGTACTCGGGGGCGGGCAGGGCAGCACGGTCGAGCTTGCCGTTGGCGGTCAGCGGCAGGGCGTCCACGGTGACGAACGCCGCCGGCACCATGTAGTCCGGCAGGTCGCGGCGCAGCCGGCCGGACAGCTCGCCCGCCTCGGGCGCTCCCTCGGGGGCGGGCACCAGGTAGGCGACCAGCCGCTTGTCGCCCGGCCGGTCCTCGCGGGCGACGACGGCCGCCTGGGCGACGCCCGGACACCCCGCGAGGACCGCCTCGATCTCGCCGGGTTCGATCCGCAGGCCGCGCAGCTTGACCTGGTGGTCGGCGCGTCCGGCGAACTCCAGCGTCCCGTCGGCTCGCCACCACGCCAGGTCGCCGGTGCGGTACATCCGGCTTCCGGGCGGCCCGTACGGGTCGGCGGTGAAGCGCTCCGCCGTCAGGCCGGGCCGGCCGAGGTAGCCGCGGGCCACGCCCACGCCCGCGAGGTAGAGCTCGCCGACCATCCCCGTCGCCACCGGCCGCAGGTGGTCGTCGAGCACGTAGGCGCGCATGTTGGCCATCGGCCCGCCGATCGGCACCGAAGCGGCCTGCTCGGGGACGGTGCGCGCGGGGTGGCAGGTGGCCAGGGTCGTGGCCTCGGTCGGCCCGTAGCCGTTGACCACCTCGATGCCGGGGCAGGCCGCCAGCACCCGGGCGACGGCGGCCGGGGAGACCACGTCGCCGCCGGTCCACACTTCGCGCACCCCGGCGAGCAGGTGCGGCCGCTCCTCGGCGACCAGCCGGAACAGTCCGGCCGTCAGCCACAGTCCGGTCACCCCGGTCGAGGTGATCGTGTGCTGGAGCAGGTCGAGGTCGAGCTGCTCCGACGGTGCGACCACGACCCGGCCGCCGTTGAGCAGCGGCACCCACAGCTCGTAGGTGGAGAGGTCGAAGGCCGTCGGGGAGTGCATCAGCACCCGCTCGTGTCCGCCGCCGCGGAACTCGGGGGTCCGCGCGTGACCCACCACGTCGCGGTGGGTGACGGCCACGCCCTTCGGCCGGCCGGTCGAGCCGGAGGTGTACATCACGTACGCCAGCTGCCGCGGGTCGCACGGGACTTCGACCTCGGACGGATCGGGCTCGGCCTGCAGCAGGGCGGTCAACGCCTCCGAGGTGAGCACCAGGGCGGCCCCGGTCTCCCGCAGGATCAGCTCGATCCGGGACGACGGGAAGCGCGAGTCCAGCGGCACGTAGGCGCCGCCCGCCTTGACGATCGCGAGGATCGCCGTGACCAGGTCCGCGGAACGCTCCAGCATGACCGCGACCGGGGTCTCCGGCCGCACGCCCTGGCCGATCAGCGCCCGGGCGAGGCGGTTGGTCCGCAGGTCGAGCTCCCGGTAGGTCAGCTCGGTACCGCGCGCCACGACCGCCACGGCGTCCGGGGTGGTCCGCACCTGGCGGGCGAACAGCTCCGGCACCGCGGCCCCGGGCAGCTCGGCGGCGACGCCCATGAATCCGGACAGCAGCTGGTGGCGTTCCTCGCCGGAGAGGACGTCGATCCGGCTGATCGGCCGGTCCGGGTCGGCGACCGCTGCCCGCAGCAGCCGGACCCAGCGGGCGAACAGCAGCTCCACGGTGGCCGGGTCGAACAGGTCGGTCGCGTACTCCACCGCGCCGACCAGGCCGTCGAGGCCGCCGTCCGGGCGGTACTGCTCGGCCAGGCTGAAGGTCAGATCGACCCGGGAGGTGCCGGTCGGCGCCTCCAGGTGGCCGGTCTCCAGCCCGGGCAGCGCGAACTCGCCCAGCGGCGCGTTCTGCAGGGCCAGCATGATCTGGAACAGCGGGTGGCGGGCCAGCGACCGCGCCGGGTTGACGGCCTCGACCAGGTACTCGAACGGCACGTCCTGGTGGTCGTACGCGGTGAGCGCCTTCTGCCGCACCCGGCCGACGAGTTCGGCGAAGCCCGGGTCGCCTGCGGTGTCGGTGCGCAGCACCAGCGTGTTGACGAAGAAGCCGACGAGGTCGTCCAGTGCCTGGTCGGTGCGCCCGGCGATGGGGCTGCCGATCGGGATGTCGGTGCCGGCGCCGAGCCGGGTGAGCAGGGCGGCGAGGCCGGCCTGGAGCACCATGAACATGCTGGCACCGCGCTCGGCGGCCAGATCCCGCAGAGCCTGGTGCAGTTCGGCGTCCAGCCGGACCACGACCCGGTCGCCCAGCTGGGAGGCCACCGGCGGGCGGGGCCGGTCGGCGGGCAGCTGGAGCTGCTCCGGCAAGCCCGTCAACTCGTCTTTCCAGTAGGCCAGTTGCCGGGCGAACAGGCTGTCCGGGTCGGCGGCGTCGCCGAGCAGGTCGCGCTGCCACAGGGTGTAGTCGGCGTACTGCACGGGCAGCGGGGACCACTGCGGTTCGTCGCCCCGGCAGCGGGCCGCGTAGGCCGTGGCCAGGTCGCCGGAGAGCGGGCCCATCGACCAGCCGTCGGCGGCGATGTGATGCACCACGACCAGCAGCGCGTGCCGGTCGGGGGCGAGCACGTAGAGCTCCGCCCGGACCGGCGGCTCGGCGGCCAGGTCGAAGCCGCGCCGGGCCGCCTGCGTCAGTCGCTCGGGCAGCTCGCTCTCGTCGAGTTCGACCACCGGGAGTTCCGGGCGCGCCTCCGATGCGCTCAACACGACCTGGTGCGGCACGCCGCCCGTCTCGCGGAAGACGGTGCGCAGGCTCTCGTGCCGGGCGATCACGTCCGCGAGTGCGGCGTGCAGGGCCGACCGGTCGAGGTCGCCGGTCAGACACAGGGCGAGCGGCATGTTGTAGGTGGCGCTCGGCCCGTCCATCCGGTGCAGGAACCACAGCCGGCGCTGGGCGAAGGACAGCGGTACGTGCTCGGGGCGCGGACGGGCGGTCAGCGCGGGCCGCGCCGTGCCGGAGCCGTCGAGGCGGGCTGCCAGTCCGGCCACGGTCGGGGTCTCGAACAGCGTCCGGACCTCCAGTTCGGCGCCGAGGACGGCCCGGACCCGGGAGGCCAGGCGGGTCGCCAGCAGCGAATGTCCGCCCAGGTCGAAGAAGCTGTCCTCCACCCCGACCTGTGCCAGCCCGAGGACCTCGGCGAACAGCTCGGCGAGGAGCTGCTCCTGCGGAGTGCGCGGTGCCCGCCCGGCTCCGGCCGAGCCGAGGTCGGGGGCGGGCAGGGCATGGCGGTCGAGCTTGCCGCTGGCGGTCAGCGGCAGCGCGTCCAGCGCGACGAACGCCGACGGGACGAGGTAGTCGGGCAGCCGGCCCCGCAACCAGTCACGGAGCTCGCCGATGAGGGCGCCGGTGCCCCGGCCGCCGGTCGGGCGGTTGGTCAGCGACGTCAGCGACGTGGGCGGTCGGCCGGCGGCCCGGGACGGCCGGTACGGCTCGACCGGGGAGCCCTGCCCGGCCCGCAGGTCGGCGAAGACCACGTCCAGGGCGTCGGCCGAGGTGGCCGACCAGGTGACGCCCACTCGGCGGCCGAACTCCGCTCCGAGCTGGTGGAAGTGCTCCGGGTCGGGAAGGTCGCCCTCCTCCGGGGCGTGCAGCCGGTCCAGCAGCTCGGCGGGCGAACCGTCCGCGTCCTGCACCGCCCGGGCGAGGGCCGACTCCCGCACCACGCGGCGGTTGGGCACCCCGGTGATCCGCAGCACGTCCGCGGGCGGCTGTGCGAGCAGCTCGCGCAGCTCGGCCAGGCCGGCGACCTGCCGCCCCCACTCCAGCTCGACCTGCCCGCCCGGGTCCGCCGGGGTGGTCGGCGCCTTGTGCAGGGTGACGTCGTAGCGGTAGCGGGTCAGCTCGTTGTGGTGGCGGCCCCGCTTGACCTCCACCGTCACCGCGCCGATGCCGGCGCCGTTCTCCCGCAGGACGGTGAAGAAGTCCGGGTCGACCAGAAGCTCCTTCTCCACCAGCAGGGACTGCTCCACCGCGCGCCGCACGGCGGGCAGATCGGCGCCGTCGGCAGCCCGGTGCAACTGCACGGCGGTGGCCAGCGGGCGCAGCAGTCGCAGGTTGCGGATGTCGCCGAGGAAGAGCGCGCCGCCGGGGGTGAGCAGGCGCATCAGCTTTTCGATCACGTCGGCGAGGTAGTCGGCGGATGGGAAGTACTGCACGACCGAGTTGATGACGATGGTGTCGAATGTCTCGGTGGGCAGGCCGTCGGTGTCGTGTGCGGGGCGGGTGTGCAGCACGACGCGGTCGGCAAGCTGCTCCTGCCGGGCGACCTGGGCGGCCAGCGCGTCGATCGCGGTGGCGGAGAAGTCGGTCGCCCAGTACGTGTCGCAGTGCGGTGCGATCTGGGAGAGGAGCAGGCCGGTGCCGACGCCGATCTCCAGGACCCGGCGGGGGTGCAGGGCCAGGATGCGGGCCACGGTGGCGTCGCGCCATTCGCGCATCTGCTCGACGGGGATCGGGCTGGTGTCGTAACTGCTGTTCCAGCCGACGAAGTTGTGGCCGAAGGCGGTTTCCTCGGGGGTGATGGGCAGGGCGTCGTAGATGTCCCGCCATTCGCC
>NZ_JBEOUK010000067.1:0-28896 GCF_040304045.1 Kitasatospora sp. NPDC094016 | reverse complement strand
GAGGCGGTGTCGGAGGCGGCGTACCGGGGGGTGTTGGAGGAGGCGGGTCTGCCGGGGGACTTCGCGGAGTTGTTCTCGGTGATCCTGGACGGTCGTAACGCTTCGTTGGGGGACGGGGTGCGGCGGGCGTTGGGGCGTGAGCCGCGGGACTTCGCCGACTTCGCCCGCGAGGCCGCCGCGTCCGGGGTCTGGGACGTGTGAGCCGCCCACCGTGCCGCACAACTAGCAGGTCAGTCAGTCTCGTTGATCGTCGGTGCCGGGCCTCGCCGACTTCCTGACCGTCCATCCGGGTCGAACCCGGGAGCGGTACGGAAGCCGGTGCCCGGGCACCGTGGTGGCCCCCGCGCTGGGCGGGGGCCGGGGAGAAATCGAAGGATTACCGATGCGCTCGAACCAGACCGCGACTCCAGCTTCCTACTCCGCTCCATCCTCCTTCGGCGGCCTCGCGCCGGGCGCCTCGGCGGCCCCCGCCGCACGGAGCAAGGCCGCCGGGCCCGTCCTGGCGGGCGCCACCATCGCGATGGGCCTGATGGCGGGCCTGTTCTTCGCCTTCGACGTGTCCGTGATGCCGGGCCTCGCGGCGGGCGACGACCGGACGTACGTCACGGCGATGCAGCACATCAACAAGTCGATCGAGAACGGGATGTTCGGCCTGGTCTTCGTCGGCGCCTTCGTGGCGACGGGCGTGGCGGCCTGGCTCCAGCACAAGGCCGGGCGCCGGCAGGCGGCGCTGTGGGCCGCCGGGGCGACGGTGCTCTACGTGGTGGCCCTGATGGTCACCATGGGCGTCAACATCCCGCTCAACAACCAGCTGGCGCAGGCCGGTGACCCGTCCCAGATCACCGACTTCGCGGGCGTGCGCGCCAAGTTCGAGGGCACCTGGGTGGCCACCAACATGCTCCGCACGCTGCTCTGCACGGGCGGCCTGGCGGCCCTGACCCGGGCGCTGGTCCTGCATGGCCGCGCCTCACGCTGAACGGCCTGCCCCCGCAACGGGGTTGCCGCCCCTGGTGGATCCCCACCGGGGGCGGTCGCCGTGCCCGGCCTGTTCCCGCCGCTGGTCAACCCGCCGAGCGGCTGGCCGAATTCACCCCCGGCCGGTCGCGGCCGCGGCGCCCTCCGGCGCAGACTGGTCGGTACAGGGCGGTTCCGGCACCAGGGGCAGGGGGCAGGCATGGCCGTACATTCCGGCAGGCGCAGGGCGGTTGGGCGGATTCGGACCGCGATCGGTGCACTCGCCGTCGCCCTGGTGGCGGGAGCGGCGGTCGGGGTGCCGGCCGCGCCCGCCGAGGCGGCGGGCGCCAAGGCCGACAAAGGAGGAAAGGTCGTCTACCTCACCTTCGACGACGGCCCCAGCCCCACGTACACGCCGAGGATCCTCGGGATCCTCGCCCGCTACGGCGTGCGCGCGACGTTCTTCGAGATCGGGCAGAACGTCGCCGCCCATCCGGCGCTCACCGGGCAGGTCGCCCGGGCCGGTCACAGCGTGCAGAACCACTCCTGGTCGCACCCGGACCTGCGCCGGCTCTCCGCCTCCGCCGTCAACGCCCAGGTGGCGAACACGGACAAGGCGATCCGGGCCCAGACCGGCCGCACCCCGAGCTGCCTGCGCCCGCCCTACGGTTCGGTCAACGGCGCGGTGCGCTCGCGCGCGGCGGCGCTCGGCAAGCAGGTCGTGCTGTGGTCGGTGGACCCGACCGACTGGTCCCGGCCGGGAACGGCGGCCATCCAGTCCCGGGTGCTGAAGAACGTCCGCCCGGGCTCGGTGATCCTGCTGCACGACGGCGGCGGAGACCGCAGCCAGACCGCCGCCGCGCTTCCGACGATCCTCTCCACCCTCAAGGCGCGCGGGTACACCTTCGGGGCCCTCTGCGGCTAGGGCGTGACCCGCCCCGGATACGCCTTCGAACTCCCGCGCGCGTCGCGGGAGTTCGAAGGCGTATCCGGGGGCCCGGCCGGGCGCGGGGTCAGGACTGGCCGTGCAGGATCAGCGCCCAGGCGAGGCAGGCGACGGCGGCGGTGCAGAGCAGGGCGCGCAGCACGTTGAAGCGGACCCAGCGGGCTTCGAAGCGCCCCCGGACCGCGGCCGGGTCGGTGATGCGCCTGGGCTCGCCGCCGGCGGCGAGTTCGTCGTTGAGCGGGATGTTGACGGAGCGGGTGACGCCGATCGCGGCGATGTAGAGCACCAGGGCGGCGACGGTGGCGGGAAGCGCGTGGTGGCCGTCGGAGGGCAGGTGGAGGGCGACGGCGGCGCCGGTGGTGAGGAGGGCGCCGACGAAGCCGAGGACGAACCAGCCGTTCAGGATGGCCACGTTGATGCGCTGCATGACCTCGATGAAGGTGCGGTCCTCGACCCGCGCGAGCGCGGGCATGACCGAGCACGCGAACGCGTAGAACAACCCGGCGGTCAGTCCACAGGTGACGGTGGCCGCCACCAGTGCGAGTGTGCGTGCCAGTTCCATCTTCGTAGCCCCTCACTGTCTCTGCGTATCTGCGTATCGGTTCGTCCCCCGTGCGCCGATCATCCGGCATCCGGGCCGCTCGGGCCACCTCGACCACTCAAGACCCTCTCAAATGACGAACCGTCAAATAATGTCTTGCCGTCTACACTTGGGCCCATGGACACTCTGACGGGACTCCTCGACGGCCCCAAGGCCCGCGGCGCGTTCCTGCTGCGCTCGATCCTCACCCCGCCGTGGTCGCTGCGGATCGAGGACCGGGCCCCGCTGTCGGTGGTGACGATGGTCCGCGGCGAGGCCTGGATCCTGCCCGAGCGCGGCACGCCGCTGCTGCTGCACCCCGGCGACGTGGCGATCGTCCGCGGCCCGGAGCCGTACACGGTGGCGGACGACCCCGACACCCCCGTGGACGTGATCGTCGGCCCCGGCCAGGTCTGCACGCGCGGCGGTGTGGACGTCTCCGAAGTGATGTCGCTCGGCGTCCGGACCTGGGGGCAGGGCCGGGAGGGCGACCAGGCGTCCTCGGTGGTCCTGTCCGGCACCTACCAGGCCGAGCACGAGATCGGCCAGCGCCTGCTCGCCTGCCTGCCCGCCCTGCTGGTCCGCCCGGCGGGCACCGGCGCCGACGACACCCTGGTGCACCTGCTGGCCGCCGAGATAGGGCGCAACGAGCCCGGTCAGGAACTGGTCCTGGACCGCATCCTGGACCTGCTGGTCGTCTCCGTCCTGCGCTCCTGGCTCGCCGCCCCCGACTCCGGCGCCCCGGCCTGGTACCGCGCCCAGCACGACGCCGTCGTCGGGCCGGTGCTGCGGCTGATGCACGACGACCCGGCCACCGCCTGGACGGTCGCCGACCTCGCCCAGCGGGTCGGGGTGTCGCGGGCGGGCCTGGCCCGCCGCTTCACCGGCCTGGTCGGCGAACCGCCGATGGCCTACCTGGCGGGTTGGCGGCTGGCCGTCGCCGCCGACCTGTTGCGCGAACCCGAGTGCACCGTCGCCTTCGCGGCCCGCAAGGTCGGCTACAGCAACGCCTTCGCCCTCTCGGCGGCCTTCAAGCGCGTCCGCGGCGTCAGCCCGCAGGAGCACCGCCGCCTCGCCGCGACCGGCGCCCCGGCCCAGCAGGCCGGCTTCTCCGGCCCGGCGGAGACGGTCATCCTGGCGGGCTGACGCTGTGGCCGCGGCCGCCGCCGACAGCCACGACCTGGGAATCCGGGACGGGGAATCCAATGCCGTAATCCCATTTGCCTAAACTCATTAGGCAATCCCATACTGACTATAGCCGGACGGCAGAAAGCACATGGCACGGGCAGGGCCCGCACGGAACGCGATGGAACAGCGATGAACACCTCTTTCACCACCCCCGTCACCGAGGCCCTGCTGCACGGCCACCTCGACGTCGAGCACACCGGACGCGGCCTGCTGCCGCACCGCCTGCCCGCTCGGGCCCGCCGGCAGATCCCCGACGAGCAACTCGCGATCGCCGAGTCCCAGCCCACCGGCGTCCGGCTGGCCTTCCGCACCCGGGCCACCGCGATCGACCTGCACGCCGTCCCGACCAAGCGGGCCTACGTGGGCGTGCCCACCCCGCCCGACGGGGTGTACGACCTCCTCGTCGACGGGCAGTTGGCGGCGCAGACCACGGTGTCCGGCGGCAACCTGCGCACCATCGACATGGTCACCGGCCGCGTCGAGCTGACCCAGGGCCCGCCCGGCACCGCCCGGTTCACCGGTCTGCCCGCACGGGACAAGACCGTCGAGATCTGGCTCCCGCACACCGAGACCACCGAACTCCTCGCCCTCGACACCGACGCCCCCGTCACCCCGGTCCCGGCCGGCACCCGCCGTCGCTGGCTGCACCACGGCAGCTCGATCAGCCACGGCTCCAACGCCACCCACCCGACCGGTACCTGGCCCGCCCTGGCGGCGGCCGCGGCCGGCGTCGACCTGGTCAACCTCGGCTTCGGCGGCAGCGCCCTGCTCGACCCGTTCACCGCCCGCGCCATCCGCGACGCCCCCGCCGACCTGATCAGCCTGAAGATCGGCATCAACCTCGTCAACGCCGACGTGATGCGCCTGCGCGCCTTCGTCCCGGCGGTGCACGGCTTCCTCGACACCGTCCGCGAAGGGCACCCGGCCACGCCGCTGCTCGTCGTCTCCCCGATCCTCTGCCCGATCCAGGAGGACACCCCGGGGCCCCTCGTCGTCGACTTCAGCACCGGGGCGCTGCGCTTCCGGGCCACCGGCGACCCGGCCGAGACCGCGGCGGGCCGCCTCACCCTCACCGTCATCCGGACCGAACTCGCCCGCATCGTCGCCGCCCGCGCCGCCGACGGCGACCTCAACCTGCACTACCTGGACGGCTGTTCGCTCTACGGCCAGGCCGACCACGACGACCACCCGCTCCCCGACGACCTGCACCCGGACCAGGCCGGCCACCACCGCATCGCCGAGCACTTCACCCGCCTCGCCTTCGGAGACACCGGCCCGTTCGCGGACTGACCCGCCCGCCGCCGCCCTCGTGCGCGACAATCATCCAATGATCGCGGGGCAACGGGCCGAGGGCCAACGACCGAGGGGGAGAAGGCAGATGAGGCACACCTGGAGCAGGACGGCCACCGGCCTGGCGGCGGCCGTGACGGCGCTGGCGCTCGCCGGCTGCGGATCGACGAGCGCACCGAGCAACGCACCGAGCAACGCATCACACACCGAATCCCGCGCGCCCGGCCAGGCCGGGGCCGAGGCCCTGGCCCGTCACGACCGGCTCTTCCCCGAGGTCGCGGCGAAATGCGCGGGCGTCGCCGCCACACCGCCGTCCGCCCCGGCCGCCGCCCCCACGGGCGACGGCGGTACCTGGGCCGACAAGTACGCGGAGAACCACGCCTACAAACAGACCGTCAGGCTCCTCGCCGACGCCCAGTGCCGCGGCGAGGCCCACGCGGCACGGATCGCGGACGCCCTGCGGCCCGCCGGCACGTCGGCCGTCCTCGACGAAGCCGGCCTCCGCGCGGCCCTCCAGCGCCTCGGCTACCCCGCCGAGCTGGTCAACGTCCGCACCTCCACTGGCGCCCCCGGATTCGACCTCGAAATCCCCGAAGCCATCTTGTGCGTCAGTGGCCTGCTGACCTCCCCGCCCGACGTCCACCCGCACGGCATGTACCTGGACGGCGGCTGCACCGAACCCAAGGGCGGCCACTGACCCGGCAGCAGAAGCCGGGCGGGGAGCAGCGGCCCGCGGGGGACGTTCCCCGGGCGTTCACCGTGCGGAGGCCGGCCGTCCGGTCGGTGGTCCGCGTCGTGCCCCTAACGTCGCGATCACCGCGCACGGCCCGAGGAGCTGCCCCGATGAACCACCATCAGAACGACCTGCCCCACGACGACCACGGGTCGAGCTGCCCGCGGACCGTCGGGTTCGACTCCGACGCGCCGGCGGCGGCCGGACGCCGCGCCTTCCTGCGCGCGACGGGTCTGGTCGGCGCCGGGCTGGCGGTCCTCGGGGCGGGTTCCACGGCGACGGCGGCGGCGGCGGACGAGCCCGCCACGGCCGACGCCTTCGGCGCGCCCGCCGCCGCGGACGACGGCCGGGGCGCCTGGGATCCCGACCCGGACGGCCCCCGCTTCTCCCTGGCGGTGATGCCCGACACCCAGTACCTCTTCGACGACGACCGGATCCACCCCGCCCCGCTGGAGGCCTCGCTGCGCCACGTGCTGGACGGCAGTGACGAGAACTTCGTCTTCCTCGCGCACCTGGGCGACGTCACCCAGAACGGCAAGGCCGAGGAGTTCGCCGCCGCGGGCAAGGCCTTCACCCTCCTCGACCGCCACGGCGCGGCCTACAGCGTCCTGGCCGGAAACCACGACGTCGGCTCGGGCAGCGACGACCAGCGCGGCCGGACGGCCTACCTGGACACCTTCAACCCGGCCCGGTTCGCCCGCTCGGCGACCTTCAAGGGCGCCAGCCCGGACGGCTACAACACCTACCACCTGTTCCGGGGAGCAGGCCGGGACTGGATGGTGCTCTCGCTGGACTGGCGGCTGTCCGACCGCGGCTTCGCCTGGGCGAACTCGGCCATCGCCCAGCACCCGACCGTGCCGGTCATCCTCACCACCCACGACCTCGCCTACGCCGACGACGGCGGCGCCGCCCAGCTGTCCGACCACGGGCACGCCCTCTGGGACAGGCTGATCAGCGGCAACGACCAGATCTTCCTCACCCTGAACGGCCACTACTGGCCGCCCGGCAGCACCACGCTGACCAACAAGGCCGGCCACGACGTCCACGTCCACATCACCAACTACCAGAACCGCTACTACGGCGGCGCGGCGATGATCCGCGCCTACCGCTTCGACCTGGACCGCAACACCATCGACGTGCGGACGTACTCGCCCTGGATCCAGCAGCTGGCCGCCGAGAAGGTCAACCGCCTCGCCAGCGAGGAGATCGAGCTGACCGGCCCGGTGGACAGCTTCTCGGTGCAGGTGGACTTCGCGCGGCGGTTCGCCGGCTTCGCCCCGGTCCCGGCCCGCCCGGCGCGCCCCGCGCGTCAGCTGACGATCCCGGGCACGGTCGCCTACTGGCGCTTCGACGGCGGACGGCCGGACGGCAGCGCCGTCGCCGACTCCCAGGTCGTCAAGGACCTGAGCGGTCACGGCAACGACCTCGTCAAGCAGACCGCCCCGGGCAGCCCGGCCGGGACGCTCACCTGGTCCACCGAGTCGCACCCCGACCAGCCCGGCCGCGGCAGCCTCTGCTTCGCGGGCCGGGGCAAGCCGGTCCAGGGCGCCTACCTGCAGACCGTCGCCAAGGCCCCGATGAACGCCGACACCTTCCAGCAGGGCTACACCTTCGAGGCGTTCTTCAAGCTGCCGGCCGACTGGGACGCGGGCCGCAACGCCTGGACGGCGCTGCTCAGCCGCTGGGGCACGAGCGGGGAGGCGGGGAAGAGCGGCCCCGAAACCGACCCGCAGGAGCCGGTCGCCACGCTCAGCCTGTCCGGCGGGCGGGAACTGCAGTGGTGCGTCTACCCGACCAACCTGAGCGGTCCCGTCACCAACTGGGGCCACGAACTCCCGCTCGGCGCCTGGTGGCACGTCGCGGTCGTCAACAACAGGCGGCTCACCCGGATGTACGTGAACGGCTGCGAGGTCGTCCGCAACCCCTCGACGCCGTCCGAGGGCCTCAGCACCCTCGGCCACCCCTGGCTGCTCGGCGGCTACGGGTACGGCGGCGCGCTCAACCAGGTCTTCCACGGCTGGATCGGCGACGTCCGCGTGGTCGACCGCCCCCTGCCGGTCCGGGACTTCATGATCTCCTGACACCCCCGCGCTCCGGGGCGTCCGTCCGACGGGCGCCCCGCCCGTCAGCTTCCCAGGGCCCGCAGCGACACCCACAGCGCCAGAACGGACAGCACCAGCGCCGGCGGGACGGTGAGCAGGCCGAGGCGGGTGAACTCGCCCAGCCGGACGGTGCTCCCGTGCTGCTGGACGATCTTGCGCCACAGCAGGGTGGCCAGGGAGCCGGCGTAGGTGAGGTTGGGGCCGATGTTCACGCCGAGCAGCATCGCCAGCACCGCACCCGGGCCGGAGGCCGCCGTCAGCGGCAGGAGGACCAGGACGGCGGGCAGGTTGTTGATCACGTTCGCGAGGACGGCGGCCAGCACGGCGACCGCGAGCAGGGACGGCAGTCCGGTGCCGGCGGGGACCACGTGGTCGAGCGCGGCGGCGAGGCCGTTGTCGACCACGGCGCGGACGACGATCGCGAGGGCGACGACGAAGGCGAGGAACGGAACGTTCGCGGCCCGGACGACCGCCGTGGGCGTGATGCGGCGCCGGGCGAGCGCCCGGCCGGCCAGCACGAGGGCCCCCGCCGCGGCCGCCCACGCCGGATTGACGCCCAGCGCGGAGGTGAGGACGAACCCGCCGAGCGTGCAGGCCACCACGACGAGCGCGAACAGCGGCAGCTCGGGGGCCGCCTCGTCCGGTGGCGGCGGGGCCCCGCTGTCCAGGTCGGCGGCGAAGAACCGGCGGAAGACCACGTACTCGGCACCGATCGCCACCAGCCACGGCAGGGCCATCAGCGCGGCGAACCGGGTGAAGCTCAGGCCGCTGGCCGCGAACGCCAGCAGGTTGGTCAGGTTGGACACCGGAAGCAGCAGCGACGCGGTGTTCGACAGGTGCGCGCAGGCGTAGACGTGCGGCTTCGGCCGGGTGCCGAGCCGGGTGGCGGTGGCGAACACCACCGGGGTCAGCAGCACCACCGTCGCGTCCAGGCTCAGCACCGCGGTGATCACCGAGGACAGGGCGAACACCTGCACCAGCAGCCGTCCGGGCCGCGCGGCGGTCCGGGCCATCCACGCCCCGCAGGCGTGGAACAGCCCCTCCTCGTCGCACAGCTGCGCCAGCACCAGCACCGCGGCCAGGAACCCGACCACCGGCCCCAGCCGTTCGGCCTCCTCCAGCGCGTGCGCGGGCGATATGGCGCCGGTGGCGACCAGCAGGGCGGCGGCGGGCACCGCGACGGCGGCCTCGGGCCAGCCCCACGGCCGGACGACGGCGCAGGCCAGCACGGCCAGCAGCAGTACCAGTGCCAGGCCCTCCGCGAGCGGGGTGTTCAGTGCGGGCTCCCTTCGAGACCAGCCGAGTCCGGCTGACGGCCACCCGGACGGGTGCGCCGGCTTGCGTCCCTTCGAGCGACCTGCCCGGATCTCTGGACCGGCGGCCGGACTGAACTGCTGCTATGAATTTTTTGAGCCTATCTGTTCGGCTCCCGTTTTTTTGAGGAGGCATCCTCATGGGTGCGGTTGCAACAACTTCAGCCGACGCCGCCGTGGTGCACATTCTCTGGATCAATGCCGGTCTGAGCTGCGACGGGGACTCGGTCTCCCTGACCGCGGCGATGCAGCCCAGCATCGAGGAGATCGTCACCGGCGCGCTCCCCGGCCTGCCGAAGGTCGCCGTCCACTGGCCGCTGATCGACTTCGAGTGCGGTCCGGTCCAGGGCGCGGACAACTTCGTGGAGTGGTTCTTCAAGGCGGACCGCGGCGAGCTCGACCCCTTCGTCCTGGTCGTCGAGGGTTCCATCCCGAACGAGACGATCAAGGAGGAGGGCTACTGGTGCGGTTTCGGCGACAACCCGGACACCGGCCAGCCGATCACCACCAGTGAGTGGCTGGACCGCCTCACCCCCAAGGCCACCGCGGTGGTCGCCATCGGGACCTGCGCCACCTACGGCGGCATCCACGCGATGGCCGGCAACCCGACCGGTGCCATGGGCGTGCCCGACTACCTGGGCTGGGACTGGAAGTCCAAGGCGGGCCTGCCGATCGTCTGCGTGCCGGGCTGCCCGATCCAGCCCGACAACTTCGCCGAGACGCTGACCTACCTGCTGTACCAGCTGGCCGGTTCCGCGCCGATGATCCCGTTGGACGACAAGCTGCGTCCGGCCTGGCTGTTCGGCGCGACCGTGCACGAGGGCTGCGACCGCGGCGGGTACTACGAACAGGGCCAGTTCGCCACCGACTACGGCACGCCCGAGTGCCTGGTGCGCCTCGGCTGCTGGGGCCCGGTCGTCAAGTGCAACGTCGCCAAACGCGGCTGGATCAACGGCATCGGCGGCTGCCCGAACGTCGGCGGCATCTGCATCGCCTGCACCATGCCGGGCTTCCCCGACAAGTTCATGCCGTTCATGGACCCGCCGCCCGGCTCCCGGGTCTCGACGGGCGCCAGCTCGGCGTACGGGGCGGTGATCCGCCGCCTGCGCACGATCACGGGCCGGACGGTCGACCAGGAGCCCAAGTGGCGGCACACGGGGCGCCGCCTGACCACCGGTTACCGCCCGCCGTGGTGACCCCTTTCCCCCTTCGGCCCGCCCGCCCCACCCGGGGCGGGCGGGCCGTTGCAGAGCCTCCTCCCGCTGACAGAAGGGCATGACAGACGATGGCACCGACGACCAGGACGGCCGGCGACGGCAGCGGTCTGGTGGAGATGTCCTGGGACCCGATCACCCGGATCGTGGGCAGCCTGGGCATCCACACGAAGATCGACTTCAAGCAGAAGAAGGTCGCGGAGTGCTACAGCACCTCCTCGGTCTTCCGCGGCTACAGCGTCTTCATGCGCGGCAAGGACCCGCGCGACGCGCACTTCATCACCAGCCGGATCTGCGGCATCTGCGGCGACAACCACGCCACCTGTTCGGTCTACACGCAGAACATGGCCTACGGGGTCAAGCCCCCGCACCTCGGCGAGTGGATCATCAACCTCGGCGAGGCCGCCGAGTACATGTTCGACCACAACATCTTCCAGGAGAACCTGGTCGGGGTCGACTACTGCGAGAAGATGGTCCGCGAGACCAACCCCGGCGTCCTGGAACTGGCCGAACGCACCGAGGCACCGCACGCCGGCGACCACGGGTACCGCACCATCGCCGACATCATGCGCTCGCTGAACCCCATCGAGGGCGAGTTCTACCGCGAGGCGCTCCAGGTCAGCCGCTACACCCGGGAGATGTTCTGCCTGATGGAGGGCCGCCACGTGCACCCCTCCACCCTCTACCCCGGCGGCGTCGGCACCGTGGCCACCGTCCAGCTGTTCACCGACTACCTCACCCGGCTGATGCGCTACGTGGAGTTCATGAAGAAGGTCGTGCCGCTGCACGACGACCTCTTCGACTTCTTCTACGAGGCCCTGCCCGGCTACGAGGAGGTCGGCCGGCGCCGCGTCATGCTCGGCTGCTGGGGCAGCCTCAACGACCCGGACCACTGCGACTTCACCTACCGCAACATGACGGACTGGGGCCGGCGGATGTTCGTCACCCCGGGCATCGTGGTGGACGGCAAACTCGTCACCAACGACCTCACCGAGATCAACCTCGGCATCCGCATCCTGCTCGGCAGCTCCTACTACCAGGACTGGCAGGGCAAGGAGCTCTTCGTCACCCACGACCCGCTGGGCAACCCCGTCGACCCCCGCCACCCCTGGAACCAGCACACCATCCCGGCCCCGCAGAAACGCGACTTCGACGACAAGTACAGCTGGGTGATGTCCCCCCGCTGGTTCGACGGCAAGGACTACCTCGCCCTCGACACCGGCGGCGGTCCGATCGCCCGCCTGTGGTCCACCGCGCTGTCCGGACTGGTCGACATCGGCTACATCAAGGCCACCGGACACAGCGTGCAGATCAACCTGCCGCGCTCCATGACCAAGCCGGAGACCACCTTCGAGTGGAAGATCCCGCAGTGGAGCAACGCCATCGAACGCAACCGCGCCCGCACCTACTTCCAGGCCTACGCGGCCGCCGCGGCCCTGCACTTCGCCGAGAAGGCGCTCGACGAGGTCCGGGCCGGGCGCAGCCAGACCTGGGAGCGCTTCGAGGTGCCGGACGAGTCGATCGGCTGCGGCTTCACCGAGGCCGTACGCGGCGTGCTGTCCCACCACATGGTGATCCGGGACGGCAAGATCGCCAACTACCACCCCTACCCGCCGACCCCGTGGAACGCCAGCGTCCGCGACAGCTTCGGCACCCCCGGCCCCTACGAGGACGCCGTCCAGAACACCCCGATCTTCGAGGAGAACCCCCCGGAGACCTTCAAGGGCATCGACATCATGCGCGCCGTGCGCAGCTTCGACCCCTGCCTGCCCTGCGGCGTCCACATGTACCTGGGCGACGGCAGGACGGTGCAGACCATGCACGTGCCCACCGGGCTGAGCGGACTCACCGCATGACCCCGGAACAGGCGGGGGCCCGCATCCAGGAGGCCCTGGACCACCTGGCCGGCGCCGACGCGCAGGAGGCCGGCGAGCACCTCGTCCGCGAACTGATGGCCCTCTACGGCGACGCCCTGGCCCGCCTCGTCCAGGCCCTGCCGCCGGTCGCGCTGGCCCGGCTGCTGGACGAACCGTCACTGGCCGGGCTGCTCGTCCTGCACGACCTGCACCCCGAGGACGTCACCGCCCGCATCACCCGCGCACTCGCCACCCTGCCCGAACCGGTCGACCTGGCCGCCTTCGACCCCGCCACCGGCACCGCCCGGCTGCGCCGCACCCGCAGCGGCTGCGGGTGCGGCGAACAGGACATCGAGAACGCCCTGGCCTGCCACGCCCCCGAGGTCACCGCGGTCGAACTCGAACGCCCCGCGGAACTGCTGCAGATCGGCGCCCGGCCCCCGGCGGACCCGCGATGACCTTCCGCCAGCTCGACCGGCCCGGCACCGCGCTGCTGCGCCGGCTGCGGGAGCCCGCACCCCCGCAGCCGCAACGCTGCGAGTTCTGCGGCCGGCACCTGCCCGCCGAGCACCGCCACCTGGCGGACACCGACCAGCAGGCGCTCACCTGCGCCTGCACCGCCTGCGCCCTGCTGTTCCAGCAGCCCGGCGCGGCCGACGGCCGCTACCGCGCCGTCCCCGACCGCTACCTGACCGACCCGGCCCACCCCCTCGGCGAGGAGGCCTGGGCAGCCCTCGGCATCCCGGTCGCCACCGCGTTCCTGCTGCGCACCACACGCCTGCAGCGGTCCGTCCTGCTCTACCCCGGCCCGGGCGGCGCGACCGAGGCCGAGCCCGACGAGGCCGCCTGGCAGGCCGCGCTCGGCGCCAGCCGCCTCCACGCCGAACTGCGGCCGGACGTGGAGGCGCTGCTGCTGCGCCGCGACACCGACGGCATCCAGTGCTACCTGGTGCCGGTCGACGTCTGCTACGAACTCGTCGGCCGACTGCGGCGCTGCTGGAAGGGTTTCGACGGCGGGGCCGAGGCGCGCGCCGAACAGACCGCCTTCTTCGACCGCCTGGCCGCCCGGTCCCGCGTCCTCCCCGAAGGCGGCGGCCGGTGACCTCGATCTCCTTCGCCTGCACCGGAGTGCGGGCCGATCCCTACGCCGCCGGGCCCGCCCTGGTCTTCCGGCTGCGCATCAGCGCCCCCGCCGACGTGCGGGTGCACGCGCTGGCACTGCGCTGCCAACTGCGGATCGAACCGGCCCGGCGCCGCTACGGCGACGCCGAGGGCGGGCGGCTGACCGACCTGTTCGGCGAGCGCTCACGCTGGGCCGGCACCCTCCACCCGGTCCAGTTCGCCCAGGTCCCGCTGCTGGTCGGCGCGTTCACCGGCGAGACCGAGACCGACCTGGTGGTGCCCTGCACCTACGACATGGACGTCTCCGCCGCCCGCTACCTCGCCGCACTGGACGACGGGGACGTACCGCTGCTGCTGCTCTTCTCGGGCACCGCCTTCGCCGGCCCCGGCGGCTTCCAGGTCACCCCGGTGGCCTGGGACCAGGAAGCCGCCGTGCGGATGCCGGTCAAGGTCTGGCGGGAGGCGATCGACGCGCACTTTCCGGGCTGCGGCTGGCTCCGGCTGCCCGCCGACCTGATGGCCGAACTGCTCGCCTACCGCTCCCGGCACGCCCTGCCGTCCTGGGAGGCCACCGTGCGCGAGCTGCTCGGCACGGCCCAGGCCGTGAAGCCGCCCCAGGCCGCAGTGACGACCGAGGCCGCAGCGACGACCCAGGCCGTGAAGCCACCCCAGGCCGTCAAGGCGGCCCAGACCGCGAAGGGGGAGCGGTGACCGCGCCCGCCCACGAGAGCGAGAACAGGTTCGCCCACGCCCGCCAGATCGCCGATGCCGTCCTCTTCGAGGGCTACGTGCTCTACCCCTACCGGGCGTCAGCGGCCAAGAACCGGCTGCGCTGGCAGTTCGGCGTCCTGACCCCGCCGCGCTACGGCGCCGACAGCGGCGAGCACTCCCACCAGCGCACCGAATGCGTGATGGAAGCGCGCCAGGGCGACCAGCTGGCCGTCGAGCTGCGGTTCCTGCGCCTCCAGCGGCGGACGGTCCAGGAGGCCGGCCGACAGGGCGGATTCCGGACCGTCGACGAGCTGGAGCTCGCCGACCGGGTGCTCGTCCCCTGGGACGAAGGGGTCGAGGAGCGGATCGAACTCCTCGTCCCGGTCGAGGAACTGGCGGCCGGTGAAGCCGTCCGCGGCTTCGAACTCGACGCGGCCGAGGACGAGGAACCGCTCGTCGAGGACGGTGCACTGGCCGGGCGGCTCCTGCGCCGCCGCGAACGGGTCCAGGGCCGACTGCGGATCACCGCCCAGGACGTACCCGGCCCCTACCGGGCGCAGCGGCTGACCGTCCTGGTGGAGAACACCTCCGACTGGGACCCGACGCCCGGCACCCGGCGCGAGGCCGCACTGGCACACGCCCTCGTCTCGGCCCACCTGCTGCTCGGCCTCGACCGCGGCTCCTTCCTCTCGGCGACCGACCCGCCCGAGTGGGCGGGCGAGGCGGTGCGAGCGTGCCGCAACGAACACACCTGGCCCGTGCTGGCAGGCCCGCCCGGCAGCGGCAAGGTGCTGCTCTCCTCGCCGATCATCCTGGAGGACCACCCGCACATCGCGCCCGAGAGCCCCGGCGCGCTCTACGACGCCACCGAGATCGACGAGATCCTCGCGCTGCGCACCGCGGCCCTGACCGAGCGGGAGAAGCGCGAGGCCCGGGGCACCGACGACCGGGCCGGCGCGGTGATCGACCTCGCCGACTCGATGCCCCCCGAGATCCTGGAGCGCCTGCACGGTGCCGTCCGGGGGCTGCGCGAACTCACCGACCCCGAAGCCGGGGCGGACCGGCCCTGGTGGGATCCGGGCAACGACCCGCAGACGGACCCCGGACGGGACCAGGTGGTGATCGACGGCCGCCCGGTCGCCGCCGGCAGCCGGGTGTGGCTCCGGCCCGGGCGCCGCCGCACCGACGCCCAGGACCTGTTCCTGCACGGGCGCACCGCGCTGGTGGAGGCGGTGCTGCACGACGTCGACGGTTCGGTCCACCTGGCCGTCACCGTGGACGACGACCCGGGCGCCGACCTGTGGCGGGCGCAGGGCCGCTTCCGGTACTTCCAGCCCGACGAGGTCACCCCGGTGGAAGGGCCGTGAGCGCCGACCGGACCGGGCGGGTCCTGGTCGCCGGGGTCGGCAACATCTTCCTCGGCGACGACGGCTTCGGGGTCGAGACCGTCCGGCGCCTCGCCGCCCGGGAGCTGCCCGCCGGCGTCGAGCTCCTCGACGTCGGCGTGCGCGGCGTGCACCTGGCCTACCAACTCCTGGACGGCTACCGGATGCTGGTGCTCGTCGACGCCACCGCGCGCGGCGGCGAGCCGGGGACGGTGTACCTGATCGAAGCGGACGCCGGACCGGTGGAATCGATGGTCCTGGACGGCCACCGGATGGGCCCGGACGCCGTGCTGGCCCTGCTCGCCACCCTGGCCGCCGGAACGGGCGGCACCGCGCCCGGGCGGGTCCTGGTGGTCGGTTGCGAACCCGCCTCACTGGAGGAGGGCATCGGACTGAGCACCCCGGTGGCCGCCGCCGTCGACGAGGCGGTCGCCGTGATCCTGCGCGTCCTCACCGCGGACGCCCACACCCACAGAGAGGCGGCACCATGCTGAAGAACCTCGCCGTCGCGGCCGCCGCGGCCGTCCTGGCCGCAGCCGCGGCGCTGATCTGGCAGAGCCTTCCCGACCTGAGGCGCTACCTGCGGATCCGGCGGATGTAGGAGCGGACGCGGTGGCGGAGCAGTACGCGCGGCGGGCACCATCGGCGTGCTGCGAACAGGTAGTCACGGATGCGGCGGCGGCGCGGCTTCGAGCCGTTCCCGCCGCCGCACCCTGTAATGGGGCCTGTTGCTCACGGGGCCTGTTGCTCACGGGGCCCGGACACCGGGCCCGCGCCCCCAGCGAGCCGGCGCCTCCAACGCGGGAAACGAGACAGATGCACGAGATGTCGATCGCGACGGCCGTCGTCGACCAGGTGGACCGGGCCGCCCGCGCACACGGGGAGAGCGCCGTGGCCAGAGTCCGGCTGCAGATCGGCGAACTGGCCGGAGTCGTCCCGTCGGCACTCGACTTCTGCTTCGAACTGGCCTGCGCCGGAACGCTGTTGGAAGGTGCGGTGCTGGAGACCGAGGCCGTCGCCGCACGGGCGAAGTGCACGCCCTGCGGGGTCGAGTGGAGCGTCGGCATGCCGCCCGACCTGGGCTGCCCGCGCTGTGCCGGCGCCAGGGTCGAACTGCTGGCCGGGCGTGAGCTGCAGATCCTCGGCGTCGAGTGGTCCGAGCCCCCGGCGGGCGCCCGGACCGATCAAGGAGGCTGAAACCGATGTGTCGCACCGTCGATCTCCGGCAGGCGGTTCTCGCCCGCAACGACGACGACGCCCGGCGGCTGCGGGCGGAACTGGCCGCCCGGGGCACCGTCGTGGTGAACCTGCTGTCCAGCCCGGGCAGCGGCAAGACGGCGCTCCTGGAGGCCGAACTCGGCCTGGCCCGGGAGCGCGAGGTGCCCGTGGCGGCCCTCACCGCCGACCTCGCCACCGAGAACGACGCGCGCCGGCTGGCCCGTTCGGGCGCGCCGGTGAAGCAGGTCCTCACCGACGGCCTGTGCCACCTGGAGACGGCGATGCTGCGCGGGCACCTGGCCGGCTGGCTGCCGCCGGACACCCGGCTGCTGTTCGTCGAGAACGTCGGCAACCTGGTCTGCCCCGCCTCCTACGACCTCGGCGAATCGCTGCGGGTCGTCCTCGCCTCGGTCACCGAGGGGGAGGACAAGCCGCTCAAGTACCCGACCGCCTTCGGGCTGGCCAACCTGGTGCTGGTCACCAAGGCGGACCTCGCGGTCGCGGCAGAGTTCGACGAAGCGGCCTTCCTCGCGAGCGTCGCGAGGGTCAACCCGGGGGTGGAGGTGGTCTTCACCTCGGCCCGCACCGGGCAGGGCGCCGGGGCGCTGCTGGACCGGGCGCTCGCGGTGCTGGCCGGCGCGCAGGTCCACCGGCCGGTGATGGCCGGCGCGCACGACCACGACCACGGCAACCACCACGACCACGGCAACCACCACGACCACGACCACGCCCACGCGGGGGCCCACTCCCACCCGCACCCGGCCGTGGACCTGCCGTGACCACGGATCAGCAGCCGCCCCTGCTCCAGCGCCGCCGGGTAGCCGTGCGCGGACTCGTCCAGGGCGTCGGCTTCCGGCCGTTCGTCTTCACCCTCGCCACCGAACTCGGGCTGTCCGGCAGCGTCACCAACACCGGCGAGGGCGTGCTCGCCGAGATCGAGGGCACCGGCGAGGCGGTGACCGCGTTCTGCCGGCGGATCGCCAGCGACGCGCCCCCGCTCGCCGACGTCGCCTCGGTGGACCACCAGCCGCTGGCCGTCACCGGCACACCGGGCTTCGCCATCACGCCCTCCCGCGCCGACGGACCGCACCGCACCCAGATCCCCCCGGACACCGCCACCTGCGCCGACTGCCTCGCCGAACTGGCCGACCCCGCCGACCGCCGCTACCGGCACCCGTTCATCAGCTGCACCAACTGCGGGCCCCGCCACACCATCGTCACCGCCCTGCCGTACGACCGGGCCAACACCACGATGGCGGCCTTCGCGATGTGCCCCGACTGCGCCCGCGAGTACGCCGACCCGGCCGACCGGCGCTTCCACGCCCAGCCCGTCGCCTGCCACACCTGCGGCCCGACCCTCACCCTGTCCGTCCCCGGGCTCCCCGTACTCGACGGCGAGCAGGCGCTCACCGAGGCCCGGCGCCTGATCACCTGCGGAGCGGTCCTGGCCGTCAAGGGCATCGGCGGCTACCACCTGGCCTGCGACGGCACCGACGCGGACACCGTCGCCCTGTTGCGCCGGCGCAAGCGGCGCGGCGACAAGCCCTTCGCCCTGATGGCCCGCGACCTCGACCAGCTCAGGGCCCTGGCGGCGGCCGGGGCGGTGGAGCTCGGGCCCGCCGAGGAAGAACTGCTCACCGGCCCGGTGCGGCCGATCGTCCTGCTGCGCCGGGGGGCACACCGGCTCGCGGAGCTGGAAGCCGCCGCTCCGCGCAGCCCCGACCTCGGCGTGCTGCTGCCGTACACCCCGCTGCACCACCTCCTGCTCGCTTCTCCCGGCCCCGGGCTGCTGGTCATGACCAGTGCCAACCTGTCCGGCGAGCCCATCGTGACGGACGACCGGGAGGCCCTCGCCCGCCTCGCTCCGCTGGTCGACGGCTGGCTCACCCACGACCGCCCCATCCACGTGCCCTGCGAGGACTCCGTGGTGCGGGTGGTGGACGGGCAGCCGCTGCCGGTACGGCGCTCGCGCGGCTACGTGCCGCTCCCGGTGCCCCTGCCGGTGCCGGTGCGGCCCGCGCTGGCCGCGGGCGGCGACCTCAAGAACACCTTCGCGCTGGCCCGGGACGGCTACGCCTGGCTGTCCGGCCACCTCGGCGACATGGACGACCTCGCCACCCTCCGGGCCTTCGACCGCGCGGTGGACCACCTCGGCGCCGTCACCGGCGTGCAGCCCGACGTGCTCGTCGTCGACCGCCACCCCGGCTACCGCTCCGCCCGGCACGTGCGCAGGTCGGCCCGGGGCCGTGAGGTACGGGACGTCCAGCACCATCACGCGCACATCGCCTCGGTGATGGCCGAACACGGCCTCGACGGCACCCGGCCCGTGATCGGGATCGCCTTCGACGGCACCGGTTACGGAGTGGACGGCGCGGTGTGGGGCGGAGAGGCGCTGCTGGCGGACTACCGGGGCTTTCGGCGTCTCGCCGGGCTCGACTACGTTCCGCTGCCGGGGGGCGACGCGGCCGTGGTGCGCCCGTACCGGATGGCGCTGGCCCACCTGCGGGCGGCAGGGCTCCCGTGGGCGGCCGGCCTGCCGCCGGTGCGCTCCTGCCCTGCGGACGAACTCCGACTGCTGTCACAGCAGTTGGATCGATCGGTGAACTGCGTGCCGACCTCCAGCATGGGCCGGCTGTTCGACGCCGTGTCCTCGTTGGCCGGGGTCTGCCAGAACGCCGGGTACGAGGCGCAGGCGGCGATCGAGCTGGAGGCGACCGCCCTCGCGCACGGGCCGGCGACCGGCCCGGGGGAGGGCTACGCATTCCAACTCGTCGACGAGGGCGGGATGGTGACCGCCCGACCGGGGCCGGTGCTGGCTGCGGTGGTGGCGGACCTGGCGGCAGGGGCGCCGCCCGGGCTGATCGCCGCCCGGTTCCACGCGGCGGTGGCCGCGCTGGTGCGGGCGGTCTGCGCCGGGATCAGGCGGCGGCACGGCACCGGGACGGTCGCGCTGAGCGGCGGCGTCTTCGCCAACGCGCTGCTGTCCTCGGCGTGCGCGCGGGGTCTGGCGGAGGACGGGTTCACCGTGCTCCGGCACCGCCGGGTGCCGCCCAACGACGCGGGGCTCGCGCTCGGCCAGTTGATGGTGGCGGCGCGGGCCGACGGCTGAGTGGCCGCACGCACGGAGTTCGGCAGGTTCGGAGGAACCGGAGAGAGGAGGGAGACCGCGATGTGCCTGGCGGTACCCGGAAGAGTGTTGGAGATCGCGGAACGCGACGGGACCAGGATGGCGGTCGTCGACTTCGGCGGGGTCGTCAAGGACGTGTGCCTGGAGTACCTGCCGGACCTGAAGGTGGGCGAGTACGCCATCGTCCATGTCGGGTTCGCGCTGCAGCGACTGGACGAGGAATCGGCCCGCCGGACCTTGCAGCTGTTCGAGGAACTCGGCCTGCTCCAGGAGGAGTTCGGCGACCCCTGGGAGGCGGCGGCCGCAGCGGCCCCGGCCGTCTCGGCGAAGCGGGAGGAGGAGCGGTGAGATACCTGGAGGAGTTCCAGAACCCCGAGCTGGCCGGCGGTCTGCTCGCCGACATCAGGGCGACGGTCACCCGGCCGTGGGCGCTGATGGAGGTGTGCGGCGGTCAGACGCACAGCATCATCCGACATGGGATCGACCAACTACTGCCGCCCGAGGTCGAGTTGATTCACGGCCCCGGCTGCCCGGTGTGCGTCACCCCGCTGGAGGTGATCGATAAGGCGCTGGAGATCGCGGCCCGGCCCGAGGTGATCTTCTGCTCCTTCGGCGACATGCTGCGCGTGCCCGGCACCGGCCGTGACCTCTTCCGGGTGCGCGGTGAGGGCGGCGACGTCCGGGTGGTGTACTCCCCGCTGGACGCGCTGCGGATCGCCGAGGAGAACCCGCACCGGGAGGTCGTCTTCTTCGGCATCGGCTTCGAGACCACCGCACCACCCAACGCCATGGCGGTGCACCAGGCCAGGAAGCGGGGCATCGGCAACTTCAGCATGCTGGTCTCGCACGTACGGGTGCCACCCGCCATCGAGGCCATCATGAACTCGCCGCAGTGCCGGGTCCAGGGCTTCCTCGCCGCCGGACACGTGTGCAGCGTGATGGGCACCGACGAGTACCCCGCGCTCGCCGATCGCCACCGGGTGCCGATCGTCGTCACCGGCTTCGAACCGCTGGACATCCTGGAGGGAATCCGGCGCACCGTACGGCAGTTGGAGAACGGCGAGCACACCGTCGACAACGCCTACGCGCGGGCCGTACGCCCGGAGGGCAACCCGGCGGCCCGGGCCATGCTGGAGGACGTCTTCGAGGTGACCGACCGGGCCTGGCGCGGCATCGGCGTCATCCCGGACAGCGGCTGGCGGCTCTCCCTGCGCTACCGCGACCACGATGCCGAGCACCGCTTCGACGTCGCGCGGATCACCACCGTCGAACCCGCGCAGTGCCGCAGCGGGGAAGTCCTCCAGGGGTTGCTCAAGCCGCACCAGTGCGAGGCCTTCGGTACCGCCTGCACCCCGCGTACCCCGCTCGGCGCCACCATGGTCTCCAGCGAGGGCGCCTGCGCCGCCTACTACCTCTACCGGCGGCTCGACGCGCCGGGCCCTGCCCGGGAGGCGAGCCCCGTTGGCTGACACCCAGACCCGGACCCAGCCCCAGACCCGGACCGGCGCCGGCGGCGCCCCGGACCTCCTCGGCTGGAGCTGCCCACTGCCGCTGCGCGACCACCCCCGGGTGGTGATGGGGCACGGCGGAGGCGGGGTGCTGTCGGCCGAACTGGTGGCGAACCTGTTCGCCCCGGCCTTCGGCGGGCCGGTGCTCGCCGGGCTCGCGGACTCGGCGGTCGTCGAACTCGGCGGTGCCCGACTCGCCTTCTCCACCGATTCCTACGTCGTGCGGCCGCTCTTCTTCCCCGGCGGCAGCATCGGCGACCTCGCGGTCAACGGCACCGTCAACGACCTGGCCATGAGCGGGGCCCAGGCGGCCTATCTGTCCTGCGGCTTCATCCTGGAGGAGGGCGTGGAGACGGCCGTGGTCGCGCACGTCGCCCAGGCGCTGGGCGCCGCCGCCCGGGCGGCCGGGGTGGAGGTGGTCACCGGCGACACCAAGGTCGTCGAAGCCGGGCACGGCGACGGCGTGTACCTGAACACCGCGGGCATCGGGCTCGTCCCGGCCGGAGTCGACATCCGGCCGCAGCGCGCCGCCCCCGGTGACGTGGTGATCGTCAGCGGTGAGATCGGCCTGCATGGCGTCGCCATCATGAGCGTGCGCGAGGGCCTGGAATTCGGCGTCGAGATCGAGAGCGACTGCGCGGCCCTCGGCGGACTGGTGGCCGCGATGCTGGCCGTCACACCCGACCTGCACGTGCTGCGCGACCCCACCCGGGGCGGCCTCGCGGCGGCGCTCGGCGAGATCGCCGAGGCCGCCCGGGTGGGCGTCGTGGTGAACGAGCGGGCCGTCCCCGTGCCCGCGCAGGTCGCCAACGCCTGTGCGATCCTCGGCCTCGACCCGTTCTACGTCGCCAACGAGGGCAAGCTGGTCGCCTTCGTCCCGCGCGAGCACGCCGACGCCGTCCTCGCCGCGATGCGGGCGCACCCGCTGGGCGCGCGCTCGGCGGTGATCGGCGAGTGCGTGGTGGACCACCCCGGCATGGTCGTCTGCCGCACCCCCTTCGGCGGCACCCGCGTCATCGACCTGCCGATGGGGGAGCAACTCCCGCGGATCTGCTGAGGGTTCCGCCCGCCTCGTGCGGGCGAGGGAACAGGATCGGGGCTCGTACCGGCTTCACCGGTACGAGCCCCGATCCTCGTCCAGGGCGTGCGATCAGTCCAGGGGCACCAGGGCCGCCAGGGCAGGCGCGACCGGGATCCTGCCGGTCCCAGGTGTGCCCGGGACCGGCGGGACGGCGGTCGGTGGCGGGTCCGGCGGAGCGTCAGCAGCAGGCCGCCCGCGGCGAGCATCGCGAAGGCGGCTCCGGCGGGCCGGCCCGCCCGGGCGACGGGCGAGCCGAACGGGCTGTCCTCGCCCGGATCCCCGTCAGGGGGTGAGTCGGAACTCCTCCAACTCCATGCCGTACCAGCGGGTGGTGCGGCCCAGCGCGGTCATGCCGAGCCGGTGGCAGACGGCCAGCGACGGCCGGTTGTCCGGCCGGACCACCGAGTGGATCTCGGCCAGGCCGTCCGCGAATCCCTTGGCCACGGCGCCCTGCGCGGCCTCGGTGGCGAAGCCCTGCCCCCAGCTGTCCGGGTGGAAGTGCCAGCCGACCTCCACCTCTCCGTCGCCGTCCGGGATCGGGACGAGCAGGACGGAGCCGGCGACCACGCCGGTGTCCTTCCGTTCCGCCGCCCAGATGCCGAAGCGCGGATCGGCCGAGTGGGAGCGGAAGCGTTCGATCGTGGCCTCGGCGTCGGTGAGGTTTTCCAGGGTGCGGGGATCGCGGCCCAGCCACTGCGTCACCTCCCAGCGGGAGTAGATGTCGAGTGCCCGCTCGCGGTCCTCGGGCTGCCACTGGCGTATCGTCAGGCGATTGGTCGTGAACATGGACGTGATTCTGCTCCGACCGACCTGCGGGTGCCAGGCGCAGGTGCTTCCGGCAGCGACCGCGTGGCAGCGACCGCGTGGCATCGACCTCGCGGCTTCCCTCGGAGGGCTTCCCCCTCCCGCAGCTTCCACCGCCCCGGCCGGACGGGCCCCGTGCGCAGGGCGACTTTGGGCCAAGATTTCCTGTTCATGCGATCGGCACATGTTGTGCACACCTCCTCCCCGTAGGGTGTGGCCGTTCCATCCCGGGTTCCCCCGTCAACGGGCCACGTCGTGCTGCCCGCCGAATGGACTGGAGTGAATTGACCATGTCTGACCGTCACTTGTGGAAGCACCTGACAACTGCCGTCGTCCGCAGGGGAATCGGCGCAGCCCTGGGCGCCCTCGCGCTGATCGCGGCCTTCGTCCTCGCGGGCACCGCCGCAGGGACGTCGAGTGCGGCGGCCCAGCCGGCCGGCTGGGGCGGCCCCGGCAAGTGGGCCTGCTCCGGCGCGCCCGTCCAGTCCGGATGGGTCATCACCATCTACGACCGGACCGGCTGCAACGGCTCCGGCTCCTGGTACCAGGAACCGGTCAAGGACGGGATCTGGACCTGTTCGGGCTCGCCGATCGTCCCCGGGTACGTCATCACCGACCACGTCCAGACCGGCTGCACCGGCATCGGCTCCTGGCGGCACAACCTCCCCAAGGACGGGATCTGGACCTGCGGCGGATCGCCGGTCATCAGCGGCTACGTCATCACCGACTACATCGTCAACGGCTGCAACGGCGTCGGAGCCTGGCGGCACAACCTCGCGCGGGTCGGCCTGTGGACCTGCCCGGGCTCGCCCATCCCGGCCGGCTTCCGCGCCACCACGTACAGTGCCGGCGGGTGCAGCGGCCTCGGCGCCTGGGCCCTGATGCGCGCCTGACCCCACCCGCCCGGCCCGGAGGCACCGCGCACTCGTCGTGCCGGTGCCTCCGGCACGCTCCCACAAAGGCAGCTGGTCGAAGCCGTCGCCGTTCACGCGCAGAGCGTCGAGACCCGCGCCGGCCCAGCGTGTCCACACAACGGATGGTTGTGCCTTCCCGGCGGATCGGTTGTTTGATCCCGCCATTCGCCATCCGCTTTGATGCCGGTGGTCAGCGGGTGGTTGTTCGGGTCGGCGAAAGGCGTACGGGCATGAACGGGCGGCGGGCACTGGGGCGACGGTTCGGATGGCTGTGGGCGGCGTTCGCGGTCAGCTCCTACGGCTCGGGGCTCGGATTCGGCGCGTTCCCCCTCCTTGCGATCCTCGTGCTGCACTCCGGGCCGACCCAGGTGGCGCTGCTGTCCGCCGCGGGGCGGGCGGTGGGGGCCCTGGTCGCCGTGCCGCTCGGTCCGTGGATGGAGTTCCGGCGCAAACGGCCGGTCATGATGGCGATGGACCTGACCCGGTTCGCGGTGCTGCTGAGCGTCCCCGCCGCGTTCGCGCTCGGCCGGCTCAGCTTCGCCCAACTCCTGGTCGTCTCCGTCGTCACCGCCGCGGCCGACATCGCCTTCAAGGCCGCCAGTGGCGCGTACCTCAAGACGCTCGTGCCACCCCAGGACCTGCTCGTCGCGAACAGCCGGTTCGAATCGACGACGTGGACCGCAACCACCGTCGGGCCACCGCTCGGCGGGGCCGCCATCGGACTGTTCGGCCCGGTGGTGACCGTGGTCGCCGACGCCCTCAGCTACCTGCTCTCGGCCCTCGGCATCCGTGCCATCGGCGGCACCGAACCTCACCCCGCGCCGACCGGCGCACCGCGGCTGCGCGCCGGGGACCTGCTCGAAGGGTGGCGCCACATCCTCGCCCACCCCACACTGCGCCCGCTGTTCCTCAACACGATCGTGGTCAACGGCCTGATCATGGCCGCCGAACCGCTGATGGCCGTACTCCTCCTCGGCCACCTCGGCTACGCACCCTGGCAGTACGGCCTCGTGTTCGCCTCCCCCTGCGTCGGCGGCCTGCTCGGCTCACGCCTCGCCCGCCCGCTCGCGACGCGCTTCGGACAGCACCGGACGCTGCTCACCGCCGGAGCGCTGCGCGCGTGCTGGCCCATCGGGCTGGCGTTCGTCCAGCCCGGAGCCCCCGGGATCGTCCTCATCGTCACCGTCCAGCTCGGGCTGGTCACGTGCTGCGGTCTGTTCAATCCGCTGCTGGCCACCCACCGGCTCGAACAGATCGACCCCGACAAGCTCTCCCGCACCCTCGCCGCATGGTCGATCAGCAGCAGTGCCGCCATCGCGGCCCTCACCGCCCTGTGGGGCCTGCTGGCCGCCACCACCAGCCCCCGCACCGCCATCGCCGCCGCCGGAATCCTCCTCCTCGCGACCCCGCTGCTGCTCCCCCGCCGCGAGAGGACCCCCCGAAAGGCAGGAGAACAGGCCGCGAGCCTGACCTGAGGCGCGGGAGCCCGGACGGCTGCCGGTCGAATGTCTCGGACGTCTCGGATGTCAGTGTGGCCCACGCCGGTCGTCGAGCTGGATCTCCAACTGCGGCCAGGTCGCGGCCAGGCGTGTCAGGTCGTCCGCCGTCGGGGCGGGGAGCGGGCCCACTGGTGTGCCCGGCCTGAAGTGGACCAGTGTCCCGGTCGTGCCGTCCACCTCGACGGGCTCCAGGTCGGTGACGGGGATGCCGAGTTCGTAGCGCTGGGTCCAGGCTCCGTTGAGACGGCGGTTGGTGTGGACGAGCCAGTCGCTGAGCGCCGCGACGACGGACATGCCGCGCCGGGGATGACCGTCGGGCAGCACTTCGGCCTGCGGGGAGTCGAAGAACCGAAGGTCCTTCGTCGCCATGACGGGCTTCTTCACGCTCCGGCCCTGCTCGTCCACCCGGGTGTCGGTGCCCCGCCCGTCGTCCCTGACGGACAGGGAGCCGTCGGCGTGGAGAACGAGGACGCAGCGCCCGCCGCCGTTGCCTGATGCTTCGTCGGCCGCATAGCCGAGGACTTCCAGGACGAGGTGCCACGGTCCGCCCGGAGCGAACTTCTCCGGGTTCTGTCGGATGTGCGCCAGATGGCCCGTATCGACGGCGCTCGACCAGTCATGTGTCGTGTTGACCCACTGGGCCCTCGGTTTATTCATAGGGCCAGGATGCCGCAGGCCGACGACGGCTCCGGGACCGGCTCCGCGACCGACCACGGTACGCGGCATCCGTGCCGGTCGAGGCCGGGTGATGGCCGTTGGGTGTCAGAGCAGGAGTGCTCCCGCGACCGCCGCCGACGCCGTGACGAGAACGCCCACGATGCCGCTGGTGACTCCGCTCCTCCAGGACCGCTGTGCGGCTGCGAGGTCCGGGGTGAAGTCGGCCGGGTCGGCGGGGGAGTAGTGGATCGTGAGGTTCCGGCCGTACGAGTTGGTGGGGTCCGGCAGGCCTGAGAAGCAGTAGGCGGTGACGGCCGCGCCCTCGTGGGTGGTGAAGGCGACCACCGGCGTCTGGCTGGTGGACGTGTAGCCGTCCTCGTCGGTGCGGACGCTCCTCACGACGGCGACCACACGGCCCGGAACGGGAACCATCGCGGCCAGGGTGTCGAACCGGCTCCGCGCCTGGCGGACGTCCTGGGGCAGGGAGCACGCGAGGAACACGCTCCACGGCGCGCCGACACCGATCAGGGCCCATGGCCAGCCCCAGTCGACCGCGGCGACGACCACCAGACCGACGTAGATCAGGAATACCGCGAAGTTCGGCCAGCCGAGCCCGTAGCGGCCGGCCCAGAGGTCGTCGGTGAACCGGAAGGCGTGCGGTCTCCCGGGCGGATAGCGGATTCCGATCTCCCGGCCCGTCCAGGCCGTGTTGATCCTGTCGCCGCAGTCACCGTCGTTCGTCACGGTGAACTCCTGCCCGGTGGAGGAGTCCTGGAAGGAGACGACGACCGCTATGCCGTCCCCCTCGGAACCTCCGTGCCGGGGCTCCTGCACCCGCTCGATCCGCCCCATCACCCGGACCGTCCGCTGGGCGCCGGTCACCCCCGCCAGCGACCGCCCGTACCCGAGCAGTGCGATCGTGCCGAACACCCCGCACCAGAGCGCCAGATAGTCGTGCCAGCCCATGCGTCCTCCTCCTGTCCCTCCGGGTACGGTCCGCCGGGGTTTCTTCGCTGCCTGCCGTGGCAACCCGTCACGTGCAAGATCTACCACGGTCGGGCGGCCAGGGAGCCGTGGCGGATGGCTCAAGTCGGCTGGTGGAAAGCAGCCTTGATGTCGAAGTGCGTTGAGAGCGCGGGTGAAGCGCGGGTGATCAGCGTGCCGGGACGCGTCGCACCACCTGGCCCTCACCGTTCGCCTCCAGCGAGGCACTGCCCTCGGGCCCGGTCACGCCGACCCTGATCGTGAGGGAGCCGGCGAGATGGTCGGCGGTGATCTGCCAGGACGTCGGGGAGTGGACACCGAGCGTCGTTTCGGCCTCCTTGACCAGGGCAGGGAACCGCTCGTAGGGCAGGGACAGCGGATCGAACTGGGGGGCCTTCGTGCCGCTCGGGGAGAACACGACCGACAGCACGCGTTCCTGCGCGAAGACGGTGATCGCCTGGCGCGAATCATTCCCCTCGGTAAGGGAGTTGATGGCCTTGCGCAGTTCGCCGTCGTCGAGGAACGACTGGTCCGGCCCGAGCGAGACCGTCCCGGTCCCGGACGACACCACCGTGGTCGACCACGTCGAAGTGACCGTCGGTGCCGGAGAAGCGGAGTCCTGCTGTTCGAACAGGTCCACGCGGAACAGGAAGACCACGGCAGCCGCGGCGAGCAGCAGGCCGAAGAGCCCGACGAAGCCGATCGAACGGCCCTGGTGAGGCTCGGTCACCATGGTCGACTCGGGAGCCGAATCCAGCTGAGCGCCGGCCGCCCGCTCCTCCCACTCCGGGGTCGGCCGCTTCACGATCCTCACCCGCCACGGCCTGTCCTGCGGATACTTCACCACCAGGACGCCGCGCGGCCGGTAGTCGGGGAGGTCGACCAGGTTGATGTCCTGAGTGATCCCGACACGGTAGGCCGGCTCGTCGTCCGGTACGACGGTGAGATCGAACCGCACCGGCACGTCGCTCGTCTCACCCCCAATGGCGCGCAGGCTCTCGATCATCGCGAGCGCCGTCCGGGGCAGGACCTCCGCCTCTCGGGCCCGCCGCGGCGCGCCGGCGAGGAAGAACAACAGGCCGTAGACGATGGGCAGTCCCAAACCCCCGATGAACAAGGGCGCCTTCTCGACGACCACGCCGACGACGAGCGCGGCCAGCGAGCCCCCGATCACGGCCCCCGTCAGAAAACTGCGGGCTAGGGCGATCGGGGTGCTGCGCAGAGGCGGCGCGCTCGTGGTGATCGTCATACGGGTGATTGTGCCGGGCCGGGGTGACAGTCGGTAGGCCTGGGGCGGGCGTTGTTCGCGCGGGCCGGCCGGGGTGCGGAGTGGGCGACGGCTGTCAGAAGTAGCCGGAGCGACGGGCGGAAGGCAGGTCCGGGGTCGCGCCTATCGCGGGGGCGGTTTCGACGGGTGGCCCGGTTCCTTAGCTCCCGCGGTCGACTTCACAGGAGTTGGCGGTGAGCAGGTGGTCTGTGCGCGAGTCGCGGGTCGGACACGAGGGGCCGCGGGTGGCTATCGGGTGTCTGTGTTTGTGTTTGTGGTGTTGTTGGTTTGTGTGAGTTGGTGGTTGAGGTTGGTGAGGGCGTTGTGGGTGGCTTTGGTGTGTTGGTCGGGGATGGTGTGTTTGGGGAGGAGGGTGGGCCAGCCGTGGGGGGTGGTGGTGAAGGTGATGGTGAGTTTGGTGTGTTGGTTGTCGTGGGTGGGGG
>NZ_JBEOUK010000066.1:0-32547 GCF_040304045.1 Kitasatospora sp. NPDC094016 | reverse complement strand
CAACGAGCATGCCTACTCGGAGAGTTGCGCGATGGCTCCTTCATGACCAGGGGTTACGCCAAGATCCCTGCTACACCACTCGGCGGGACGCCATCCTCGCGGGGATTGCTCCGTGCGACGCGGATCGTCCTCGGGGACCGACGGATCGGCCCCGCGCTCGCGGGGATTGCTCCAGCCCGATCGCCGGGTACTGCACCACCGAAGGATCGGCCCCGCGCTCGCGGGAATTGCTCAACTCTGTTCACGGTCGGCGTCCGCGTGGGGTCATCAGATTCCCAGTGGTGCCTCTTACTACCGATGAGGGCGGTCGCTGGCGAGTTCCTGCCACGGGTCGTAGGAGGCCTTCGGGTCCTTGCGCTCCTTCGAGGTCCACTTGGCGCCCTTGGCCTTGTGCGGGCTCTTGCGGGCCTGCGTCTGCCTGGCCGTGTCGGTGCTGGCGGTCGGGGAAGACCGCGAGCCCTGCTGCGTCCCGCGTAGCAGGGGCCGAGGCGGCGCCGTTACAGCGGGCCCGGCGCCGCAGCGCTGCCCCTGCCTACGCCTACCGACGCGGTTCCTCGGCAGCGCCCGCGCCGTGCGCGTGCCGCGCCCGGCTGGCGGCCGCGTGGCGGAGGAGGGTGAGGGCCTGCTCGGAGGGGGAGTTGGCGGGGGTGGTGCACACGATGAGCGCCTGGTCCGGTGAGCGGGCGATGGACAGGGTCTGTTGGGTCACCGTGACCGTGCCGACGACGGGGTGGTGCAGTTCGTAGGACGAGGCGTCGCACGGCACGACACGATGGTCGGCCCACAGGGCGACGAACTCCGGGCTCTTCATGGTCAGTTCGCCGATCAGGCCCGCGAGCAGCGCGTCCTCCGGATGTCTGCCGACGGCGATGCGCAGGTTGCCGACCACCGCGCGCGCCTTGCGTTCCCAGTCCGCGTACAGCTCCCGGCAGTGCAGGTCGAGGAAGAGCATCCGGCTCGTGTTCGGGCGTCGGGCCGGGTCGTCCGGGCTGAGGACGTCGAGGTGGCTGGCCAGCAGGGCGTGTCCGAGGGTGTTCCAGGCCAGGACGTCGGTGCGGCGGCCGAGCACGATCGCGGGGACGCCGTCGACGGCGCGGAGGAGGTCCCGGGTTTCGTCGGCGAGCTTCTCGGGCCGTGGGCGGCGTGGCCGGGGCGTGTGGCGGGCGGTGTCGGCGAGCCGGTCGAGGTGGGCGCGCTCGTGGGTGTCGAGCAGGAGGGCGCCGGCGATGGCGTCGAGTACCTCGGCGGAGGCCCCGCGGGACAGGCCCTGTTCCAGCCGGGTGTAGTAGGAGACGCTGACGCCCGCGAGTTGGGCCAGTTCTTCGCGCCGGAGCCCGGCCACCCGTCTGCGGGGCCCGAGGTCGCGCAGGCCGACGTCCTCGGGCCGCAGCTGCGCCCGCCGGGCTTGGAGGAAGGCGCCGAGTGGGCCTGGTCCGTTCATCACCCCAGTATTCGATGGGTGGCCCGGTCTCTGCCACACCCTGCGAGGGGTAGGACAAGCCGGGAGTGGTTGGTGTCCGTCCGGGTGTCCAGGATCGGTCTCAGTCGGCCGCCGATTCGGCCGCGTTTCCCGGACCCGAGGACGGACCGCATGGATCAGGACATGAACCAGAACATCGATCACGACATGGCTCAGGACCCCGACCAGATCACGCTGGGCGACGTCACCGTCACCCGCGTCAAGGAGTTCTACGGCTCGGCCGGGCTGGCGCCGGGCCAGTTCTTCCCGGACAGCCCCGACCGCTCGTGGGACGAGCACCGCGACTGGCTGGCGCCCGACTTCTGGGACCCGGAGACGGACGAGTGCCGTACCGCGATCCAGTCCTGGCTGCTGCGCAGCGAGGGGCGCACGATCCTCGTGGACACCGGCGTGGGCAACCACAAGGACCGCCCTTACGCGCCGGTGTGGAGCCGCCTGGACACCGGCTACCTCGACAACCTCGCCGCCGCCGGCGTGCGGCCCGAGGACGTCGACGTCGTGGTCAACACCCATCTGCACGTCGATCACGTGGGCTGGAACACCCGTCTCGACGGCCGGGACTGGGTGCCGACCTTCCCGAACGCCACGTATCTGATGCCCCGGCGGGACTTCGAGTTCTGGGACCCGGCCAACGGGCACAGGAGCGTGTTCGGCCGGGGGAACCAGAACGTGTTCGAGGACAGCGTCGCGCCGGTCCACGCGGCGGGGCTGACGCACCTGTGGGAGGGGACGTACCGGATCGACGGGAATCTGCGGCTCGATCTCGCTCCCGGGCACACTCCCGGCTCGTCCGTGCTCACCCTGGAGTCCGGCGGCGACCAGGCCTTGTTCGTCGGGGATCTGGTGCACACCGCGTTGCAGATCGCGGAGCCGGAGACCAATTCCTGTTTCTGCGAGGACCCGGCGGAGTCCCGCGCGACCCGGCGCAAGCTGCTCGGCCGCGCCGCCGAGAACAACGCGCTCGTCCTCCCGGCGCACTTCGGCGGCCGGGGGGCGATGGAGGTCGCGCGCAGCGGGTCGAGGTTCGCGGTCAAGGAGTGGGCGGGTTTCTCCCGGATCTCCTGACCTCCTGGCCTCCTGGCCTCCTGGCCTCCTGACCTCCTGACGCCCCGTCCGGAGATCCCCCCTCCCCCCATCGATGTCCCCGTTCGTTCCCTTCCAGAGAGGAAGTCATCCCGTGCCCCGACAGGCAGGTCCGGTCGTCGAAACCCCGGCGGGCGCCGTGCGCGGCGTCCGTGACGAGTCCGGCGAGCGCTTCCGCGCCCTCCCGTACGCGGCGGCGCCGGTCGGTGCCGGCCGGTTCGCCGCGCCCGCGCCGCACCCGGGCTGGTCGGGTGTCCGTGACGGCGGCAGGCCCTCGCCGAGCGCTCCCCAGCCGTCCCGGGACTTCGGCCGGCTCGACATGAGCCCCTACTTCGGGCCGGGCTGGGTGCCCGGCGAGGAGTACCTGACCGTCGATGTCCACACGCCGGCGGCCGACGGGGGCAAGCGCCCCGTCATGGTCTTCGTGCACGGCGGCGGGTTCGTCACCGGCTCGAACCGCGCGGCGCTCTACGGCGGCGGCGCGTTCGCCCGCGACGGCGTCGTCCTCGTGACGGTGAACTACCGCCTCGGCGTGCCGGGGTTCCTGGAGCTGGCGGGTGCTCCGGCCAACCGCGGGCTGCTCGACGTGCTCGCCGCGCTCAGGTGGGTGCGGGGCTCGGTGGCGGCCTTCGGCGGCGACCCGGGGAACGTCACGGTCTTCGGCCAGTCCGCGGGCGCCACGCTCGTCGGCGCGCTGCTCGCGACTCCGGCGGCCGCCGGTCTGTTCCGGCGGGCGATCGTCCAGAGCGGCAACGGCTGCGGCGCGTTCACGCCGGAGCAGGCGCAGCGGGTCACCGCCGCGGTGGCGGCCGCGCTGGGCGTCGAGCCGACCGTGGAGGCGTTCGCCCTGGTCCCGGACGGGCGTTTCGTGGCGGTCCTGCCCGCGCTGGCCGGCCTGGACCTGCGGACCGACGCCGCTTCGGACCCGCTGGCCGGGCTCAGTCCGTTCAGTGTGGTCCTGCCGGCGCAGCCCGCCGACGCCCTCGCCGACGGCCCGGCCGCCGACGTCGATCTGCTCATCGGCACCAACACCGAGGAGGGGCACCTCTACGTCGTCCCGCAGGGCGGTCCGGAGTCCACCACGGACGCCGACGTGCTCGCCGTCGCCGCCCGGGTGCACGCGGACCCGGCGGCCGCCCTCGCCGCGCACCGCGCGGCCCGGCCGGGCGCGACACCGGGCGAGCTGCGCTCCGCCGTGCTCGGACAGGCCCTGTTCGAGACCGGTACGGAGCGTCTGGCGCAGGCCCACGCGCGGATCTCGGGCGGCCGTACGCACCGCTACTCGTTCGGGTACCGCTCGACGGCCCTGGGCGGGCGGCTCGGCGCCGCCCACACCGTCGAACTGCCCTTCGTGTTCGACGTCGCCGACGAACCGTGGCTGCACGGGGACACCGGGCTGCTCGGCCCCGACCCCGCCCCGGCGGGACTCGCCGCCCGGGTCCACGGTGCCTGGGTCGCGTTCGCCGGTACCGGGGACCCGGGCTGGGGCGCCTACGACCTGCGCCGGCCCGTGGTGGAGGCCTTCGGCAGCTGAGCTTCCTCACCAGATGGGTCGTGGATGGTCGCCAGGTCGCGGGTGGACGCGGGCCCGGTCAGGCGACCAGGCGCAGCCAGGCTGCCGCGAGTGCGGCGTGGCCGGCGGGCGTCGGGTGGACGCCGTCCTCGGACCAGTGCTCGGGGCCGGCCGTGGCGGCGAGTTCGGCGAACATGCCGTCGGCGGCGAGCAGGTGTGCGCCGTAGGTGCGGGCGAGCTTGCGCACGGCCTGGATCTTGGGGTCCAGGTCGGTGCGCCACTGCTGCCGCTGATGCTCTCCGATGTGTGCGGCGCCGGCCTCGATGACGCCGTCGATCGGCAGGAGGAACGGCTCGATGAGGATCAGCTGCGTGCCCGCCTCGGCGAGGGGCGCGAGCAGGCGGTCGTAGCCCGCTTCGAACTCGTCCGCGGGGATCACGCGCCCCTCCGGGTCCACCGTGTGCCAGCCCATGTCGTTGACTCCGACGAGGATCGACACCACGTCCGGGCGGGCGTCGAGTACGTCGGTGTGCCAGCGGGTTTCGAGGTTCATCACCTTGTCGCCCGCGTTCCCGGTGTTCAGCCAGGTCACGGGCCGCTCCGGGTGCCGGAGTCCCCACTCGCCCGCGACGCGCAGCGGGTAGCCGTACCCGAGGCCGTCTTCGCTCTGCTGCCGTTGGCAGTCGGTGATCGAGTCGCCTGTGAACATCACGGTGCTTCCCGGTCGGATGGTGATCGTCATGTGCGCTCCTTGGACGTGGACTTGAGTTCGGGCGATAAGACGTGAGGCGAGGAGAGGAGAGGCAAGGCCGGACCTCTCGAAAGTGCCGGACCTCTCGAAGGTGCCGGAGCTCGCCGTCATCGGGCTGACAATCACCGGCACGCCACCGTCATCGCGCCGACGGCGCCCGAGGCCGGTGGGCCGCCACCACCCGGGCTGGTGGCTTTTCTGCTTCAGTCGAAATTTCAGAGGATTCAGCAGCCCCGCGGATCCGACAGCAGAAATCGCGAGACCGAGGTGCGGATGACGTCCAGCCCAGTTCCCAGTCCGTCCGCCAGCCCCTCCCCCCACCCTCCGGAGCGTGCGTCGGGCCGCTCGGCCGGCCGTCCGCCCGTGCCCGGTGCGGTCGCGTTGTCCGGGGTCAGCAAGGCGTTCGGCGTGGTCAGCGCCGTGGACGGAATCGATCTGGAGGTCAGGCCGGGCGAGTTCTTCTCGATGCTCGGGCCGTCCGGGTCGGGCAAGACGACGGTGCTGCGCATGATCGCGGGCTTCGAGGCGCCGAGCGCCGGCCGGGTGCTGCTGGGCGGGGTCGACGTCACCGGCTTGCCCGCGTTCGACCGCGACGTCAACACGGTGTTCCAGGATTACGCCCTCTTTCCGCATCTGTCGGTGTGGCAGAACGTCGAGTACGGGCTGAAGGTCAAGCGGGTGCCGCGGGCGGAGCGGGCCGCCCGGGTGGCCGAGGCGCTGGCGAGCGTGCAGTTGCCCTCCTTCGGTGACCGGCGCCCCGCCGAACTGTCCGGCGGGCAGCGCCAGCGGGTCGCGCTGGCCCGGGCGCTGGTCAACCGCCCGTCCGTGCTGCTGCTCGACGAGCCGCTCGGCGCCCTCGACCTGAAGCTCCGGCTGGAGATGCAGCTCGAACTCCAGCAGATCCAGCGCGAGGCCGGGATCACCTTCGTCCTCGTCACCCACGACCAGGACGAGGCGCTCACGATGAGCGACCGGATCGCGGTCCTCAACGCCGGCCGGATCGAGCAGGTCGGCACTCCCGCCGAGGTGTACGAGCGGCCGGCCACCGCGTTCGTGGCGGGCTTCGTCGGCACCTCGAACCTGCTTCGGGGCGCCTGCGCCGAGCAGGTCTTCGGCCGGCCGGGGACGTACTCGGTGCGCCCCGAGAAGATCCGCATCGCCCCTCCGGACGACCCGACGGGGCCCGACGAGTACGGCGTCACCGGGACGATCGGCGAGGTCGTCTACGCCGGCGCGCAGACCCGCTTCCTGGTCGATCTGGCGGCGGGCGGGCGGCTGGTGGCCGTCCGGCAGAACCTCGACGGCTCCGGTCTCGACGGCTCCGGTACCGACGCCTCCGGTACCGACGGCTCCGGTACCGACGCCTCCGCTGCCGACCTCTCCCGCCGCCGCGGGGCGAGCGTCCTCCTGGCCTGGCGGCGACAGCACACCGTCCGCATCGACAACTCCTGACCCTCAACCCTTGACGAAAGCGATCGAGTTCATGAGCACCACGCGCCCCCGCCCCCGACACCGCCGCCCCCTGCCCCGCCGCCCCCTGAGCGCCCTGGCGGCCGCGGCCGCCCTGCTGCTCCCCGTGGCGTGCGCGTCGAACTCCGGTGGTGGCAGCGGCGGCACGGGCACCGGGTTCACCGCACCGGACATCCCCGCGCAGAAGTCCCTCGGCCCGGGCGAGGGCACCGTCAACGTCGTCGCCTGGGCCGGCTACGTCGAGTACGGGCAGGACAACAAGGCCGTCGACTGGGTCGCCCCGTTCGTCCGGCAGACCGGCTGCAAGGTGAACGTCAAGGTGGCGGGCACCTCGGACGAGATGGTCGCGCTGATGAAGACCGGCCAGTACGACACCGTCTCGGCTTCCGGTGACGCGACGCTGCGCCTGATCGCGGGCGGCGACGTCGCGCCGGTCAACACCGCGCTCGTCCCCAACTACGCCGACGTCTACCCCGGGTTGAAGAACCGCCCGTGGAACTCGGTCAAGGACGTGCCGTACGGGATCCCGCACGGGCGCGGCGCCAACCTGCTGATGTACAATACCGACAAGGTCACCCCCGCGCCGACCTCCTGGGGTGCGGTCTTCACCCCGGACTCGCCCTACGCCGGGCACCTTACCGCGTACGACAGTCCGATCTACATCGCCGATGCCGCGCTCTACCTGATGAAGACCAAGCCCGAGCTCGGCATCAGGAACCCCTACGCCCTGACCTCCTCCCAACTGGACGCCGCGGTGGCGCTGCTCAAGGTCCAGAAGAAGCAGATCGGCTCCTACTGGAGCGACTACACCAAGGCGCAGGCGGCGTTCGACTCCGGCGACGCGCTGCTCGGCACCACCTGGGAGGTGATCCAGCAGGCGGTCGCCGCCGACGGCAGGGTGCGGACGCGGGCGATCCTGCCCGTCGAGGGTTCCACCGGCTGGTCCGACACCTGGATGGTCTCGGCGCACGCCCAGCACCCCAACTGCGCCTACGCGTGGATGGACTACATCGTCTCGCCGTCGGTCAACGCGCAGGTCGCCGAGTACTTCGGCGAGGCCCCGGCCAACTCCAAGGCCTGCGCGCAGATCACCGACAACCCGGGCTTCTGCGCCGACTACCACGCCACCGACGAGAACTGGTGGAAGGACGTCTACTACTGGACCACGCCCACCGCGCAGTGCGCCGACGGCAGCGGCCGCGACGACTGCACCGCGTACGCCCAGTGGGTCACCGCCTGGAACGGGATCAAGAGCTCTTGAGCGCCCCTACCGCGGCACGCACCCCGGAGCACACCCCCGCGCGCGCTCCGACACGCACCCCGACGCGCCGGCTGGCCGGACTGCTGGACCGGCGCCCCGGTCTGCGGCTGGCGGCGCTGCTGGCGGCGCCGATGACCTGGCTGGTGCTCGCGTACCTGGGCTCGCTGACGGTCCTCCTGCTGTCCGCGTTCTGGACCACCAACGCGTTCACCTCCGCCGTCGAACAGCGCTGGACCGTCGACAACTTCCGATCGCTGCTGACCGATCCGCAGTACCGGACGGTCGCCGTCCGCACGCTGGGCATCGCGGTGTCGGTGACGGTGATCGACGCGGTGGTCGCCCTCCCGATGGCCTTCTTCATCGCCCGCGTCGCCCGGCCCGGGAGCCGGCGCCTGCTGCTGGTGGCGGTGCTGACGCCGCTGTGGGCCGGCTACCTCGTCAAGGCCTACGCCTGGTGGGTGATGCTCAGCCACGGCGGTGTCCTGGACTGGGTCACCGCCCCCTTCGGCGGGCACTCCCCCGGTTTCGGCGTGCCGGCGGTGGTCATGGTGCTCGCGTACCTGTGGCTGCCCTACATGGTGCTGCCGCTGTGCACCGCGTTCGGGCAACTGCCCGACAGCCTGCTCGCCGCCGCGGCCGACCTCGGCGCCGGCCCCTGGCGGACCCTGCGCACGGTGGTACTGCCGCTGGCCAGGCCGGCGCTCATCGCCGGGTCGGTCTTCACCTTCTCGCTGAGCCTGGGCGACTACCTGACGGTGCAGATCGTCGGCGGCACCACGTCCATGCTCGGCAACGTCATCGCGTCCAACGTGACGCTGAACCTGCCCCTGGCGGCCGCGGTGTCCTGCGTCCCGGTGCTGCTGATCGTGGGCTACCTGCTCGCCGTGCGCCGCACCGGCGCGCTGGACAGTCTGTGAGGCCGAAGCCCTGATGCAACTCTCCCGCGGTGCCCGGATCCTGCTCCGGACGGCGACGGCCCTGGGGTTCGCCGTCATCTACGCCCCGCTGCTGCTGGTCCTGGTGAACTCCTTCAACGCCTCGCGCTCCTTCGCCTGGCCGCCGTCCGGCTTCAGCACCCGCTGGTGGACGGCCGCCTGGCAGGAGACCGGGCTGCGCGAGGCGCTGGCCACATCGCTCAAGGCCGGGCTCGGAGCCACCGGGGTGGCGCTGATCCTGGGCACCATGGCGGCCTTCGCCGCGACCCGGTACCGGTTCTTCGGCCGACAGTCGGTCTCCTTCCTGCTGATCCTGCCGATCGCCCTGCCCGGCATCGTCACCGGCATCGCGCTCAACGCCGCGTTCCGCACCGTGCTGACCCCGCTCGGGGTGGGGTTCGGCCTGTTCACCGTGGTCGTCGGGCACGCCACCTTCTGCATCGTGGTGGTGTTCAACAACGTGTCGGCGCGGCTGCGGCGCATCGCGCCGTCGGTCGAGGAGGCGTCGGCGGACCTCGGGGCGGACACCTTCCAGACCTTCTGGTACGTCACGCTGCCGGCCGTGCGCAGCGCGCTGCTCGCCGGGGCGCTGCTGGCCTTCGCGCTCTCCTTCGACGAGATCGTGGTGACCACCTTCACCGCGGGCCCCGGCACCCGGACGCTGCCGCTGTGGATCTTCGAGAACCTGGCCCGGCCCAACCAGGGCCCGGTGGTGGATGTCGTGGCCTCGGTGCTGATCGTCCTGGCCGTCCTGCCGGTCTACCTGGCGCAGCGCCTGTCCGGCGAGCCGCTGGAGGGACACGGCCCCTGAGCGGCCCCCGGCCCCCAGCCCCCGGCTACAGGTGCTCGGCCCCCGGCCGCAGGTGCTCGGCCGCAGGTGCTCGCGGGGGACGCCGCCGGGCGCCGGGACCGCACCGGGCGCCGGGACCGCGCCGAGTTCCGTCGGCGCGGCCCCGGGCTCGGCGTACGTGCGCGGGACGAGCACGCTAAGGCAGCTGCACCGGGGTGAAGGTGCCGGCCGGCGTGTCGGCGAGGGCGCCGTTCATGGCGTCGCGCCAGATCGGGCCGGCCAGGGTGCCGCCGAAGGCCTGGCCCACGACGGTGCCGCCGATGCGCTGGCCGTCCAGGGGCTTGGGGTTGTCGGTGTCGCTGACGACGGTGGCGCCGGCCATCTCGGGGGTGTAGCCGACGAACCAGACCTGGCGGCTCGCGTCGGTGGTGCCGGTCTTGCCGGCGCTGTCGCGGCTGCTGAGGCCGGCGGTCTGGCCGGTGCCGTCCTCGACGACACCCTTGAGCATCGCGGTGACGGTGTCGGCGGTGGTGGTCGACATCACGGCGGAGCAGTTCGCCTGCGGCACCGCGAGCTGCTTGCCGTCGGGGCCGGTCACCGAGGCGATGGCGGTCGGCGCGCAGTAGGTGCCGTGGGCGGCGAAGGCCGCGTAGACACCGGCCATCTCCAGCGGGGTCAGGTCGTTGCTGCCGAGCGTCATCGACGGGACGACCTGGAGCTTCTCGCCGCCCGCCTGCTGGGTGATGCCGAGCTCGTTGGTCATCCGGGCGACGTTGCAGAGCCCGGCGTCGCCCTCCAGCTTGGCGAAGTAGGTGTTGACCGACTGTGCCATGGCCGTCTTCATGTCGAACTGGCCGGTGAGGCTCTGGCTGTCGTTGTGCACCTGCCCGGCGGAGGGGAACCGGCCGCCGGAGCAGTCCGTCATCGCCGGCCACGGGATGCTGTAGTCGGTGGTGTAGCTCTGGCTCGGCGAGATGCCGTTCTCCAGGGCCGCCGCGGCAACGATCGGTTTGAACGTCGAGCCGGTCGGGAAGCCGAGCCCGCCGCCCATGGCCTTGCCGACGTTGTAGTTGATCTGGGTCTGGTGCTGCTTGCCGTCGACGCCGTACGGGCGGCTCTGGCCCATCGCGAGGATCTTGCCGGTGCCCGGCTCGACGATGCTCATCGCGGTCGCGGCCTGGTCGCCGGCGTTCACGTGGGCGGTGACGGAGGCGTAGAGCGAGGCCTGGGCCTTGGGGTCGAGCGTGGTGTGGATCTGGAGGCCGCCGCGCTTCCACACCGCCTGCCGTTCGGCCGCCGACTTGCCGAAGGCCGGATCGGTGAGCACCGTCTGGCGCACGTAGTCGCAGAAGAAGCCCTCGCCCTGCTTGGCCAGGATGCAGCCCTGCTGCGGCGCCTGGACGTTGAGCCCGAGCGGGGTCGCGATGGCCTGCTGGGCCTGCTCCTTGGTGATGTGCCCGTACTCGGCCATCTTGCGCAGCACGGTGTCGCGCCGGTCCTTCGCCGCGGTCGGGTTGACCGTCGGGTCGTAGCCGGTGGGCGACTGCACCAGGCCGGCGAGCAGCGCGGCCTGCGGCAGGGTGAGGTCCTTGGCGTGCACGCCGAAGTAGCGCCGCGCTGCCGACTCGATGCCGTAGGCCTTCTCCCCGAAGAAGGTGATGTTCAGGTAGTTGGTGAGGATCTGATCCTTGCTCAGGGTCTCCTCGACCTTGATCGCGTACTTCAGTTCCTGGATCTTGCGGCCGATCGTCTGGCGCTGCGCCTCGGCCACCTTCTGCGGGTCGTCGCCCGCCTCGTCGACGAAGACGTTCTTCACGTACTGCTGGGTCAGCGTGGACGCGCCCTGCGCGGTGCCGCCGGAGGTGGCGTTCTTGTCCAGGGCGCGCAGCACGCCCTTGAGGTCGATCGCGCCGTGCTCGTAGAACCGGTTGTCCTCGATGTCGACGAGTGCGGTCTTCACCAGCGGGGACATCTGGTCCGCCGGGACGACGGTGCGGTCGCGGTCGTACACGGTGGCGATCGTGCCGCCCTGCGCGTCGAGGATCGTCGAGGCCTGTGAGAGCGCCGGGGTCTTGAAGTCGTCGGGCAGGCTCTGGAAGTCGTCGGCCGCCGACTGGGCGCCGAGCCCGGCGGCCGCCACCGCGGGCAGGGCTATACCCGCCGCCACGACCCCGGCGATCACGCTCACCCCGATCAGCCGCGTTCCGTGCCCCAGTTTCCGCATCTCCATCGCCTCCCGCATCTCCGCCATGTCGTGCGCGACGTTACGTGCGCGTCATGAGGAACTCCTTGGGAGGTGGGCCCCGCCGTGTCACAGCCGCGTGACAACCTGCCGCGCTACCGCCCCCTGCGCTCTCGGCGCCGCCGGCAGACCCAACTGCGCCTTGATCACCTGGACCCGGAGGTGAGAAGTCTCGGAACACCCCGTGCAGCTTGAACGAACTCCCGTAGCCCGGCATACAGCCGGCAGAATTGACACTTCCCGCTGTCTGCGCCCGAGAGTGCAAGGGCGGTCTTTCCGAAGCCTGCGGCCCCCGGGGGGAGGCTCCCGCGAAACCCGGGGTGAAAATATTTCGCCCGTGGCGGCCCGGAGCCTGCTAGAGTCGTTTTAGTTGCAGTAGTGGTTCCCATGAACTTTGTGTGCGCCTGCTGATGTTTCGCAGGCGCATTTTTGTTTCCCGGCTCTTCCCCGGGTGGGTGCTCATCGCGGCGACTCGAAGCCTGCATGGTGCGGGCTTCGGAAAGCCCCTTGAAGGAGATTTTTTTATGGCTAATGGCACTGTGAAGTGGTTCAACGCGGAAAAGGGCTTCGGCTTCATCGAGCAGGAGGGTGGCGGCCCGGACGTCTTCGCCCACTACTCGAACATCAACGCCAACGGCTTCCGTGAGCTGCTCGAGGGCCAGAAGGTCGAGTTCGACGTCACGCAGGGTCAGAAGGGCCCGCAGGCCGAGAACATTCGTCCGCTGTAGTTTTCTGCCACGGCACCCGCCTAGCAGCGAGGGGCCCGCACCGCGCACATGTTGCCCGGTGCGGGCCCTTCGGCATGTGCGTCATGACGCGAATCCCTCGGCCACCAGGTGGAGGAGGCCGAGGTCGACCTCGGGGTCGGCTGGGAGGAGTTCGTCCTGGCCAACGCCCGTCTGATGGCGGCGAATCTCACCGCCATGGTCGACGGGCTGGCCGCCGCCCTCGGGCGGCCCGTCGACCCCTCGACCCTCGAACCGGGAACTCTCACCAGTTACCACTACGGGCGGCAGGTCAGCGGCGCCCAGTTCGTCGTCGCGTTCGCGGTCCGCAACCGGGTCGCCCGCAGCCTGGCGCGGTACTTCGACGCGTACGACATCCTGCTCACCCCGACCCTGCCGGAGCTCCCCCCGCTCCTGAACACCTACACCGAGGGCGGGGAGACGCTGGACGGCCTCGGCTGGATCGACCGCCTCCTCGACCGCTCGCCGTTCACCGCGGCGTTCAACGTGGCGGGCACGCCCGCCATGTCCGTACCGCTGACGGCCGACACCGGGACGGGACTGCCGATCGGCATGCAGTTCGCCGCCGGGTACGGCCGCGAAGGCCGCCTCTTCCGCCTCGCCGGGCAACTCGAACAAGCGAACCCGTGGTCGCACCGCACGCCCTCCGTGTGGGCGGGGAACGCCCCGGGCCGCTGACGAACGCCTCCGGGGGAGCCGGGTCGTGCGACTGCGCAGAAAACGGCTCAGACGAGCACGACCCGGCGCCCCCGCGTGTGACCGGCGCGGCTGTCGATGTGCGCCGCCGCGGCCTCGGCGAGCGTGTACGACTTCTCGACCGGGATGTGGAGCCTGCCCCGCGCGATGAGGTCGACGGCCTCGGCGAGCGCCTCCGGCATGCTCCCGGCCACGCCGGAGAACCGGACGCCGAACTGCGGCGCCCCGAGATCGGCGATGGAGATCACCTTCTGCGGATCCCCCGTCAGCTCGACGAGTTCGCGGATCACGCCCGAACCGGCCAGGTCGAGCGCCGCGTCGACCTGGCCGAGCCGCCGCACCCGCTCGACCCAGCCCTCGCCGTACGTCGTGGCGGCGGCACCCAGGCTGCGCAGGTAGTCCTGGTTCGCGGCCCCGGCCGTGCCGATCACCGTGATGCCGCGGTCGCGGGCGATCTGCAGCACCGCCGAGCCGACTCCCCCGGACGCGCCGCTGGCCAGCAGCGTCTGCCCGGGCCGCACGCCGACCTGACGGATGATGCGCAGCGCGGTCTCCACCACGGAGGGATAGCCGGCCGCCTCTTCGAACGTCAGCCCTTCGGGCATTCGGGCCCAGGCCGACAGCACGGCGAACTCGGCGTAGGTGCTTGAGCCCTCGCCGAACACGTGGTCGCCGGCCTCGATCCCTTCGACGCCCTCGCCGACCTCGTCCACCACCCCCGAGGCGTCCTGCCCGACGCCGGAGGGCAACTCGATCGGATGGGCCTGGAGGAACTGGCCTTCGCGGATCCTCCAGTCGACGGGGTTCACGCCCGCCGCCCGTACGGCGACGCGGATCTGACCGGGGCCCGGGTGGGGCCGCTCGGCGTCGACGAGCCGCAGAACGTCCGGGCCGCCGAACTCGGCGAAGCTCACCTTCTTCATGTTCTTCATGCGGCCGACCGTAGCACTAACGGTTAGCGTTTTGAAACAGTTCCACCTATGTATCTGCTAGCGTGACCGCATGACCGTGCCGCCCGGACGCCGCGAACGCAAGAAGGCCGCGACCCGCCAGAAGATCGCCGACACCGCCCTGCGGCTCTTCCTGGAGCGCGGGTACGACGCGGTGGGGATCCGGGACGTGGCCGCCGAGGCCGACGTGGCCGTCACCACGCTCTTCTCCCACTTCGCCTCGAAAGAGGCTCTGGTGTTCGAACGGGACGACGACTTCGAGCAGCGCCTCACCCAGGCAGCCACCGCCCGGGCGCCGCACGAGCCGCTCATCCCCGCGCTGCGCCGCGAGGTCCACGCCCTGGTGCGCCATTGCACGGCGGACGACGCCGCCCCGATCTGGCGCATGATCGAGGAATCACCCGCCCTGCGGGAGTACGAGGAGTCGATGAGGCTGCGCCACGCGGACTCGCTGGCAACGGCCATCGCCGCCGACCTCGGCCTGTCAGAGACCACGACGGCCTGCCGGGCGATCGCGAGGTTCGCGATCGACGCCTACACGCTGGCCCGCGAGGCGGCCGATCCGGAGGCCGCGGTGGACGAGATCTTCCGGATGATCGAGGCGGCCTGGGAGGCCACCGGCTCTGCTCGACGCGCGTGAAGCATCGCGGAGCAGCCCTGCAACCGCGCTGAAGGTCCCTTCGACAACTCGAAGGGACCTTCTTGTCTGCAACACATCTACTGCGGTTATTTGTGTTCAGGATCCGGGGCTGCAAGGGTGTTGCGCCATGAGGATCACGATCACCGTGGAGAATCCGACCCCCGAGGCGCTGGAGAAGCTGCTCGCCTTCGCCACCATGCCGGACGCCGTCGTGACCGCGCTGCCCGACGACCGCTGGACACCGGAGCGGGCCCGGTCGTACTACGACCGCCTGCCGCCCCGGGCGCAGCAGATCCTGCTTCAGGTCGTCGAAGGCGACGGCGAGTGCGCCGCAGAGGAGCTGAAGGCGAACGGCCGCAGCCTGCGGGGATCCACCGGCGCGTTCCGCCGTGTCCTCTCCGAGGGCAAACGGACCGGCCTCTGGCCCGACGCCCTGCCCGTGCCGCTGGTGTCCCACGTCGTCGGCGGGCAGCTCAAGAAGCTCGAAATGCCCGGATTCGGCACCGACCAGTACCCGCACTCGGCCTTCGAGGAGGCACTGCGCGACGCGCCGGCCCGCGACCGCTGATCGCCCGGGAAACCACTCAGGCACGCACCCCCATCAGTCAGTTGTCGCTGTTGACGTTGGTGAGGGCGGCGCCGTAGCCCGTGGGACAGTACAGGGTGTCGGAGCCGTCGCCGGTGTGCCAGCGGCCGTTGACCGTCTGCCGGATGCCCTTGACGCTGTCGCTTTCACAGATCAGGACGAGTTGCCAGTGGTTCTTCGGGGCGCTGGTCTGGCAGTTGACGGAGCCCCAGTTCTGGCCCTGGTTGGTGACACAGTAGGAGATCGCCGAGGCTGACGGCGCGGCGATCAGCCCCGCTCCCATGAGCAGTGCCGCCCCGGTGCCGATGGCTGCGATTCGACGCATGACCTTCTCCTTGCCGTAGATCCGACAGCATGTGCGGTCAGCATTCCGAAGATGTGAATGCGCGTATACATGAACAGCACAACTGGCCGAAACCGGACCCTTCCGCTTCGGTTCGGTGGCGCGCCGACCTGCGGTGCAGGTGAGGGCCTGCGGTGCAGGTGCGGGGTACGGGGAGGGCGTAGCAGTCCGGTGACATAGCAGGGTCTGTTTCGTCGACTGCTCGCACTAACTTCGTTCCTGTACGCAGCCACGTTGCTCCTGGCCCCCGCAGGAGAGGCCACCGGCAACGAGCTGTTCCTCACCCGTACTTCGCCCAGGAGCACCGCATGTCGACCTTAACGAACCGCCGCTCGTCCGCCGTCCGCACGCTGGCCGGCTCCGCCCTGGCGGCCGCTCTGCTGGTGTCCACCGCGACAGCCTGCTCCAGCCCGTCCCCCGCGAACCAGACCGCCGCGCCGGCCGCCACGCCCACCACGCCCAGCGCGCAGGGCACCACCCCGCCGGCCGCCGCGCCCAGTGCTCCCACCGCTCCCGACACCGCCGCGCCGGCCAGCACGCCGGCCGCACCCCCCGCGCCCGGCACCGCCCCACCGGCCGCCACGCCCACCACGCGCCACACCACCACGCCGCCGGCCGCCCCGCCCAAGGGGACGTCCCCGGTCCGCACCCAGAAGCTGGTGGACGGCAGCACGGCCGAGATCCGCGCGACCGGCAACCAGAACTACGTCGCCAAGATCGTCAACAACGGTACGGAGTACGGCACGCTGGAGACGCACGACTCCGACGCCGGGGTCGACTTCAACGACATGTTCATCGTGCTCTCGATGGACGGCACGGCCCACTCCTGGATGGGCGGCGGACACCAGGGGCCGGGCACGTTCAAGCTCGCGGGCGGCTGGACGGCCAAGGTCACGAAGATCGGCGAACTCCACTACCGCGCGCAGATCCTCGGCAACGACGGCGCGGTGAACGGCACGCTGGAGGCGAACCAGCAGGACGCCGGAGCCGTCGCCAACGGCGTGTACATGGTGCTCAGCACCGGCGGTCAGATCAGCGCCAACATGTGACCATGACAAGCTCGCGCCATGAATGCCCAGGAAGCCGCCGGCGGGCCGCCGACGGAAACCTCCTGAACCGCCTGGCCAGCCGAACGAGTGAGGCCGGCGACGGCTGCTCCCCGCGCGGCCCCGCCGCCCACGCGGGCATCAGCAGCAGGCCCGCAGCCTGCCCGACGGCCGTTCGCGACCGGCCGGAGGGCGTACCCACCGCGGCGGCGCGGTGCTCGAAAACTCCCCGTTCGCCCCGGGCGCGCCCGGAGGTGACCTGCTTGAACCCCGCGTTCGAACAGCGCCATCATCTGTCCCCTGCCGACCACACGGTCACCCCGGCTCAGCTTCCCTGAGGCTGCTTTGGACCGCCCCGGCGCGCCGGCAGGAGGAGCGTCCCGTCGCCCTCGCTCAACAGCCCCGTCGGCCCGAGTGAACGAGGAGTCCGCGCAGTGATCGATTTCAAGGTGCTGACCGCACTGGCCGCCCACGAGGGCATCGAGCGGATCGTCGTCGGCGTGGTGGTCCGCGACGCCTCCGGCCGGATCCTGCTGATCCGCCGGGCCGCGCACGACGCCCTTCCCGGCCTGTGGGAGTACCCGGGCGGCGGCCACGAGGCCGGCGACCGGGAGGACGGCGAGGGGGTCGAGGCGGGCGCTGCCCGGGAACTGGCCGAGCGGACCGGGCTCGCCGGGCTACCGCTGGAGTACGCGCGGAGCCTGGACCTCACCGACCGGACCGGCCGTCGGGTACGGCAGTTCGTGTTCACCACCGTCGTACCGGACGGCACCCCGGTCACGCTGTCGGCCGAGCACGACGACCAGCAGTGGGCCCGCCCCGACCAGCTGCCGCAGACCGGCGACGGCGAGCGCGAGGTGATCAGGTGGCTCACCCGTCGCCTGGCGATCCCGGGCTGGCGGCCGGTCGGCGGCTACCTCACCACCATCGCGCGGCCCACGGTCTACGGATGCTTCCTGGTCACCGACCCGGACGGCCGCGTCCTCGGAATGCGATCGACCATCAACCCGTCCGTGTGGAACCTCCCCGGCGGCAACGTCGAACACGGCGAGACCCCGTTCGGCACGGCACTGCGCGAGGCCCAGGAGGAACTGGGACTCGACCTCGCCGCGGAGAACCCCGAGGTGATCGCCCGGCGGCGCCTGATCGCGGTCGTCCACGAGCAGGCCGGCACGGAGTACCCGGTGCCGGTGTGCGGATACGTCTTCGACGGCGGCGTCCTGACCCCCGAGCAGCAGGCCCGTATCCGGCTCGACCCGGCCGAGCACACCGAGTGGCGCTTCGAGACCGCCCACGACTGGTGCGACCTGATGTCACCGGACCGCTACCAGCGGCTCCTCCAGGCACTGCGCGCCCACCGCTGCGGCACCCCGCTGTACCTGGAACGCCCTTCCCCAGAGGGCGAGTTCGAAGGAATCATGGTCCTCGTCACCGACCGGCACGGCCGGCTGCTGATGCACCACCGCGACGACAGGCCGGGCATCGCCTGGCCGGGCTACTGGACCCCCATCGGCGGCTGGCGCGAGGGCGTCGAGACCCCGCAGGAGAACGCGGCGCGCGAGGTCCGCGAGGAAGCCGGCATCGAGATCACGGGGCTGCGGATCCTGCCCGGCCCGCACCACGAGCTGGTCTCCCCGCTCACCCGCGTCCTGCACGCCGCCTGGGACGGCCCGGAGACGGACCTCCGGCTCGGCGACGAGGGCCTGGCCGTCCGCATGGTCCCCCTGGCCGAGGTGCTCGACCTCAAGGTCCCGCCGTACCTCCAGCACTACCTGCCGCTGCTGGCCGACAGCGCCGGCCGGCCCGCGAGGAGGACCTCGTGAACCGGCCCCGGCGCAGCGAAACCGGCCGGCCGGACCGTCCGGCCCCGTCGGAACCGACGGCCTGAGGATGGCCGGCCGCCACCGCCGCCCGCCCGAGCCGCAGCTGCCGGCCGACACCGATGCCCGGCTGCGGGCCATCGCCGACCAGCGGCCCGTCGTGGAGGAAGGCATCGTCACCTTCCCCGCCAGCACCGCCCCGTACGCCTACCGCACCGTGCACCGGCCCGACGGCGGCACCGACCAGCACCTCGTCCGCCTCGACCTGCCCCGGCGACCACCCGGGTGACCGCCCGGGTGACCGCCCGGGTGACCGCCCGGGTGACCGGCTCGACAGCCGACGTTCCTGACGCCGCAATCCGGTACCAGGACTCGCCCCTCTCGGCCGTCAGTGCTGTCCGACCCGCTGTCGGCCGGTCCGCCGGGAGGCGGCCACGACGGGGAAGGCATACTCCCGCATCCGGAGCTCGTAGGCGCGTACGCCGTCCACGAGCGGCGCGCCCGAGGCCGCGGCCCCGGCCAGGGTCCGCGTCAGCTCGGCGGCGTCGCGGATCGCGGTGTTCGCTCCCATCGCCAGCACCGGGCTCATGGCGTGGATCGCGTCCCCGAGCAGGGTGACGGGGCCCGGCTCCCACGGTGGTACGGGGCTCGCCGTGGAGATGCGCAGCGGGAACAGCGAGCCGGTCTCCCAGTGGTCCAGGAGGCGGCGCACATCGGGGTGCCAGTCGTCGCCCACCAGGCGTCCGGCCAGCTCGCGCAGCGCTGGACCGTCGAGACCGCGCAGCGCCTCGAACGAGGGCATGGCGGGGTGGTCCGCCGGCGCTCCCACCAGGCAGGCGATGTAGTCGCCGACGGGGGTGAGGGGGACGGGCGGCGTGTGCGCCGGGCCGGCGGCACCGGGAGGGCTGGCGAACCGCACGGGCCCGAAGCCGACATGCGGACTTCCCGGCCCTCCGGTCACCACGGTGAAGATGCTGTCGAACACCCACGGCGGCAGTGCGCCCGCCTCCGCCTCTTCGACCTCTCCGACTCCGGTATCCAGCGCATCCAGCGCATCCAGCGGAATCCTGCCGTAGATCAGGCGCAGTCCCGCGTCCTCGACCCGGGCGTGCGGCAGCAGTTGTCGGCGTACCGCCGATCCGACCCCGTCCGCGCCGACCAGCAGGTCGGCGCTCGCGCTGCGGCCGTCGGCGAACCGCGCGGTGACCGTTCCGTCCTGCTCCCTCTCCCAGCTCAGCAGTTCCGCGCCGTAGCGCACGGTGTCCGTCAGGCCGGAGAGCAGGATCTGGCGCAGCGTCGGCCGGTTGAACGCGTACGAGCGGTACGGGCGGGCCGAGCCTCCGATGGGATCGGGGCCCGGCGCGGTAAGCCGGTCCGCGAGCACGCCCAGGTGGCGGTCACGGACGGAGACCCGGGCGGGCGGCGAGGCCGCGGTCGCCAGGCCCAGCCGGAAGAGGTGCTCCGGCAGGCAGCGTTCCAGGCCCGCGAGCCCGGGTTCGTCGAGCTGGACGCGGTAGCCCTGCGGCCTCGCGTCCGGGTGCCGGTCCCGCTCGTACACGGCGACGTCGAAGCCGCGGGCGCGTAGCCCGTGGGCGAGGGTGAGGCCGCCGAGTCCGGCGCCGGCGATGATGACACGGTGCTGGTGCACAGTCTTCTGCCTTCGTTGTGGTCACGAAGGAAGCACTGGGGTTCCGCGAAGGGAACAAACACCGCGAGGGCGCCGCTCAGAAACACCATTCAGGAGCGATTTTTCGCGCATTCCGTTGAATCTGGGCCCACAGTAGCAGTGACCCGCCGGGTGGAGGGGATCCACCGGCATTCCGGCCCTGGGAGGGCGGCCCCGGGCGTCACGCGGCGGGGTGCCGACCCACCGCTCGAATCAGCCCGCGCGAACTTGTGGCGCGCAGGTCCTCCGGTGCCCGGCGGCGGCCCCGCCCCGTCGCGGGCCGCCGCCGGGCTGCTGCGGGTGCGCCGACGGCCACCTCGGCGCACCGTGGACCTATGGCCCTCGTCGGGCCGCCGGGGCCTGCGGACGCCCTGGTCCGCTCGGGCCGCGAAGAGCCGGTGGCGCCGGTGGCGCCGCCAGGCACACGCCCCGCGGGGTGCTCCGGACGCGCTCGGCGCCCTCGGGCCGAACGGCCGCCGCCCTGTCCGGCACCGTCGGCAGCCGGCCGGACACACGTCGTATGCGTCGCCGGGGCGACGGACCGGACCACCGGCCGATCACGCGAATATCTCGAAAGGGAAATCCGCCATGTCCTACCCAATAGCCCACTACTGGGGCGAATCGGGCGAGAATACGGCAAATCTCCGATTCGGCGTCGCCGCGCCGGACGTGTCGATCGGCGCGGGGGGAACACGAGTCCACTACCTGGTCGACACGCCCTCCGCGAACAAGACGTTCGGCCTGTACCGATTGGACATGGGGCCTCGGCCGACAGGCCCCGCTCCACATTTCCACCGGACCATGTCCGAGTCGTTCTTCGTCCTGTCCGGGATCATGCGCCTGTACGACGGCGAACGGTGGATCGACGCCGGGGCGGGTGACTTCCTGCACGTGCCGGAGGGCGCCGTGCACGGCTTCCGCAACGAGTCCCACGAACCGGCCTCGATGCTGATGCTCTTCGTGCCGGGCGTGCCACGTGAATCGTTCTTCGAGGAGATCGCGGAGATCGCGGCCCGAAAACGCCCGATGAGCGACGCGGAATGGGCGGAACTCTACGGCCGGCACGACCATTTCCTGGCCTGACCGGCCTGTCCGGCCGGGAGTTGGACCGTCGGCGGGCTGCTGGCCAGCACCGGAGTCGGGCAGGAGCCGTCCTCGAAGGAGCCGTCCTCGCAGGACTCGATGAACGCCTCCCCGATGCCCGGGAGGAGGCCGCCACCCGGATGACGGCCTCCGGACGTCGGACCGAAGGCTCAGCCCGGTGCGGGGGCAGCGGCCGAACCGGGGTCGGCTTCACCGCCGCGCCCTTCCTGCCCCCCGGGTCCTGCGAGCGCTCCGGATCCTTCGAGCTGGCGGATCAGGGTCTTGAGCGTGGCGATCTCGTCGTGCAGGGCCTTCTTGCCCGCCTTGGTGAGCTGGATCCAGGTGCGGGCGCGTTTGCCCTCGTAGCCCTTGTCGATCGTGACCAGACCCGCCTTCTCCAGGACTCCGAGGTGCTGGGAGAGATTGCCGGCGGTGAGACCGAGCGTGCCGCGCAGGAACGTGAACTCCACCCGCCGGGCTTCCTCGGCCACCGCGAGGATGCCCAGGCGGACGCGCTGGTGCACGACGTCGTCGAGGCTGCTGGTGGGGTGTTCGGTCATGCGGCCGACCGCCCCTGGATCCGCTGCAGCAGGGCGAGGCCGATGCCGCCGAGCAGCAGCACACCTCCGTCGAGCAGGAGGCTCGGGAGGCCCCACGGGGACGGGTCGGGACGGCTGCCGGAACTGAGCATGACGACAAGGTACCCGCAGGTGACGGCGAGGAGCGGCCAGCTGCGCTCGATCCGGGCGAGCAGCAGCAGCGCCAGGCCGATCGTGCCGGCCGGGCTCACCACCGTGTTGAAGAACAGCGCGACGGGCGACGGTCCGTGGAGATCGGCGAGGAACCCCGGGTGCGTGGCCGTCCACGCCGTGTAGACGGTGATGAGCACGACCAGGACGACGCCCAGCGCCAGGTACGGTCCGACCCGGTTGCCCAGGCCGCGCCGGTCGGAACGGCGCAGGTAGAACCAGCTGATCGCGGCATAGGCGAGCAGCAGTGCCACCGGCCAGTACCACATCGCCGGCGGCAGGTCGCCGACGCGGTCGCCTTGGCCGTAGCGGACCACCGGCGCCGCGCCGAACCGCACGGCGGCGAAGACGAGGAGGGGGAACCAGCCACCGCGCTGCTCGCGACGGACGTGGTGGACCAGGGACCGCTTCATCGCCAGGAGGGAGCGGGGGTCGCCTGGGGGCGGGACAGAGTGGGTTGCCATGGGGCTAAGGTTTGCATCACAAACTGATTGTGTCTAGAGATCTATTTGCAACGCTCTGGAAGACGTGCCGGACCCCCTGATTGCCAGGAACTCCGTCGGCCGCCGGCCCGCCCCGACCGGCCCCCCGGCCGGGGCCGCCCGAGGGCGTCGGTCCAGCCGCGCTGGCCGCTCTGGCCCACGCCCCACCCCCGCAGCCGTCACAACACCCCCACCGGACGCGCGACGGAGCGGATCCTTATGACAACAGCATTGACGTGTGAGGACACCGCCGGTTTCATAGCTCGCACCCTCCCCCCACACGAGCAAGGCGGTGATCCGTTGACACCGACGGTGAAGGACACGGGCAGCGTTCCGAGACCGGACGCGAGCAACCCCCACGTCACCATGCACAAGTCGATCGGCCTGCTGGACGGGGCGACGATCGCCGCCTCCAGTACGGCGGCCACCAGCAGCATCGGCATCGGCCTGGGTCTGATGGCCGGAGTCGTCGGCCTGCACCTGCCCGCGATCATGCTGCTGGCCTTCCTGCCCGTGCTCGCCATCGCGGGCGGGTACGGTCGGCTGAACGCCGTGGAACCGGACGCCGGCAGCAGCTACCGCTGGGTGGGCCGAATACTCAGCCCCTGGCTGGGCTTCCTCACCGGCTGGGTGAACACCGTGGGCACCGTGGTCTTCATGGCCTACACCACCACGGTCACCGGCTCCTCCATCATCCAGCTCCTCGACCTGGCCCACGTACGCAGCGTCGCGGGCCTTCGCCTCGACGCCGACTCGACCGTCCAGTGCACCCTGCTCGGCCTGGTGGTCCTGGCCGGCGCGGCGCTGGTGGCGGTGCGCGGCCTGGGCCTGGCCGCGCGGCTGCAGAAGGCGCTGCTGGTGTTCGAGTACGCGGTGCTGCTCGGCTTCTGCGGGTACGGGCTGTTCGCCGGCGACCAGCCGTTCTCGCCGCAGTGGTTCAACCCGTTCGACATCCCGTCCTTCGACGCGCTCGCCCAGGGCATGGTGCTGGCGGTGTTCTGCTACTGGGGCTTCGAGTCGGTGTTCAGCGTCGGCGAGGAGGTGCGCAGCCCCCGGGACGCCTCGCGGGGCGGCATGCTCGCCCTGGTGGTGATGCTGCTGCTCTTCCTGCTCGCCGGCACGGCCTTCCAACGGGTGCTGCCGCTCGACGAGTTGGCCGACAACGGCGCGCACGGGCTCACCTACTTCGGCACCACGCTCGCCCACCAGCCGCTGGCCGCCCTGCCGTTGATCGCGCTCATGTTCTCGGCGGTGGCCTCCCTGCAGTCGTCCGTGATCCCGACGGCGCGCGGGATGTACGCGATGGGGCGCGACGGCGTGCTCGGCCCGGTCTGGACCCGGCTGCACCCGAAGCACACGACGCCCGCCGTCGGCACACTGCTGATCACCGGCATCGCGATGGCCCTGGCGCTCGCCTCGATCGCCATCCCCACCGTGAACGACCTGATCTCGGCCGCCGTCAACGCGATCGGCATCATCGTCGCGCTGTACTACGCGCTGACCGCCGTCGCGGCCGCCGTCCGGTTCCGGCACCTGCTGCGCAGCGCCCCGCTGGAGGGGCTGCGCGCGGTGGTCGGCCCGCTGCTGGGCGCAGCGGCGCTGCTCGCCGTCGGCGGCTACCTGGCCTGGTCGTTCTACGACTCCGCCGACCACTTCGAACTGGCCGCCGACAACGGGTGGTTCGAGCTGACCGTGACGGTGCTGATGATCGTCACCGGGCTGCCGGCGGCCGCCTGGGCCCGCTGGCGGCGGCGCTCGCCCTACTTCCGGCCCGAAACCGACTGAATTTCGACCCGAAGCCGACTGAATTCCGGCCGGAACCGACCGAATTCCGGCCCGACACCGACCGAGAACCCGCGGAAACCACGAGAGAACGGAGCACCCCCATGCCCGAGGCCGACCTGGTCTTCACCCACGGCCCCGTCCACACCGGCGACGCCGCCCGTACCCGGGCGAGCTGCCTGGCCGTGACCGGCGAGCGGATCACCGCCGTCGGCCACGACGAGGTCCGGGAGCTGATCGGGCCGGGGACGGAGGTCGTGGACCTCACCGGCAAACTGCTGCTGCCCGGTTTCCAGGACGCGCACGTCCACGCGGTCTTCGGCGGCGCCGAGCTGGCCGCCTGCGACCTCACCGGCACGGTCGGTGTCGCCGACTACCTGGAGCGGATCCGCGCCTACGCCGACGCCAACCCCGACCAGGCGTGGATCACCGGCAGCGGCTGGTCGATGGAGAGCTTCGAGGGCGGCCTGCCGACCCGCCAACTGCTGGACTCCGTCGTCCCCGACCGCCCGGTGTACCTGACCAACCGCGACCACCACGGCGCCTGGGCCAACACCCGGGCCCTGGAGCTCGCCGGCCTCACCCGGGACACCCCCGACCCCGCCGACGGGCGGATCGAGCGCGAGGGCGACGGCACCCCGAGCGGCACGCTCCAGGAGGGCGCCACCGGCCTGGTCGCCCGGCTGGTCCCGCCCTCCACCGCCGCCGACCGGCTGGACGGGCTGCTGCGCGCGCAGCGGCTGCTGCACTCGCTCGGCATCACCGGCTGGCAGGACGCGCTGCTCGGCGCGTTCAACGGCCAGCCGGACCCGTCCGACGCCTACCTGGCCGCCGCGCGCTCCGGCGCGCTGACCGCCCGGGTGACGGGCGCGCTCTGGTGGGACCGCGACCGAGGTGCCGAGCAGATCCCCGAACTCGTCGAGCGGCGCACGGAGTTGATCCATGGCCGGTTCCGGGCCGGCTCGGTGAAGATCATGCAGGACGGCATCGCCGAGAACTTCACCGCCGCGATGACCAGCCCCTACCTGGACGGGTGCGGCTGCGCCACCGCCAACTCGGGCCTCAGCTTCGTCGATCCGGTCGCCCTGCGCGGGTACGTCACCGAACTGGACGCGCTCGGCTTCCAGGTGCACTTCCACGCGCTCGGCGACCGGGCCGTCCGCGAGGCACTGGACGCGGTCGAGGCCGCCCGCGCCGCCAATGGCCGGCGCGACACCCGCCACCACCTCGCCCACCTCCAGGTCGTCCACCCGGACGACCTGCCCCGCTTCGCCCGGCTCGGCGCGATCGCCAACATCCAGCCGCTCTGGGCCGCGCACGAGCCCCAGATGGACGAGCTGACCATCCCCTTCCTCGGACCGGAACGCGCCGCCTGGCAGTACCCCTTCGGCGCGCTCCAGCGCGCTGGCGCCACCCTGGCGGCGGGCAGCGACTGGCCGGTGAGCAGCCCGGACCCGCTGGCCGGTCTGCACGTGGCCGTCAACCGGAGGGAGCCGGGGGCCGCCGACGCCCGGGTCTTCCTGCCCGAGCAGCGCCTCGACCTGGCCTCCGCCCTCGCCGCCTACACGGCCGGAACCGCCCACGTCAACGGCCATGACGACGCCGGCACCCTCACCGCGGGCCACCTCGCCGACCTCGTCGTCCTGGACCGCGACCTCTTCACCGCCCCGGCCGAGGAGATCGCCGACGCCCGCGTCCTGCGCACCTACGTCGGCGGCCGGCTCGTCCACGCGGCGGACTGAACCGACCGGGGGTGATCCGGTGCCCCGGCGGCGGTCGGTGCCCCGGCGGCGGGGCTCGCCGATCGGCTCGGCGTGCCCCGCCGGCGGCGGGCCGCACTCCGGATCCGCCCGTGCTCCGGCCCGCCTCCCGGCCGCGCTCAGCCCGTGGCCGGGAGGCGGGCCTCGGCGGCGTCGAGGAGGAGGTCGAGGGCGTAGGGATAGCCACTGCGGCGCATGTCGCTGGTGAGGAGGCGGGTGGTGGCGGCGATGTGCGGGTGGGTGGTGGCGTCGAGCCGGGCGTAGGAGGCCTGCCAGACCTCCAGGTCGGCGGCCTGGGCAGCGGCGGGCAGGGCGAGGGCGGCGGCGTCGAGCGCGGCGAAGCCGAGGCTCTGGTCGACGAAGGCGTGGTAGATCCGGACGGCCTCGCGGTCGGGGAAGCCCGCCCCGCGCAGGACGCCGAGGATGGCCTCGACGGCGGCGATCTCGTAGGTGCGGCCGGTGGTGCGGTGGGCGGCGAGCAGCGCGGCCTGCGGGTGGGCCAGGTAGGCCGCGTGGATGCGCAGGCCGATGGCGCGCAGGTCGGCGCGCCAGTCGCCGGTGGCCTGCCAACCGTGCTGGGCGCGGCCGATGAGCTCGTCGGCGACGGCGAGCAGCAGGTCGTCCGCGCTGCGGAAGTAGCGGTAGACGGCGCTGGGATCGGCGCCGAGCGCGGTACCGAGCCGCCGTACGGTGAGCGCGGCGGCGCCGTGCTGCTCGATGAGCCGGAGCGCGGTGTCGACGATCAGTTCGCCGGACAGGACGACGCCTTGCTTGGTGGGCCGCCGACGCTGCCGTCGGGGCTCGGGGACTACCCGTTCGCTCATGCCCGGCAGCGTAGGTCAACAGACTTGACGTAGGCCAGAGGGCCCGCGACTCCGCCCGGTCCGGCGCGGGGGCGCCGGCGGGTTCCTGGCCGCCGCCCTCCGGCCGTGGCGGTGGTGACGATCGGCGACCGCAGGACGGCCGACTGGACGACCGGCTGGAAGGCCCGGCCGCAGGGGCGAGCCGGCCCGCTTCGGCAGGCTCGACCGGGTCCGCCGGTGGATCGAGGCCGTCGTCGACACCCTCGACCGGACTCACCCGGCTACGGCAGACCGGTGGCGGCATGGAGGAGGGTGGCGCCGGCGTCGTCGGCTTCGAGCGAGTACGTCATGACGCCGCCGAGGTTCAGCTGCCCCGGGGGCCGGCGAACTCGGCTCCGGAGAAGCCCCGTTGGGACGGTGGCGGGTCCTGGCGGTTTCTGACGGGGTGCGACGGGTGTGACGGGTTCTTGCCGGTCCCAGCGGAGCGGGATTCCGCCATTCTCGAACGGGCGCCCGGAACCGCCCTCGGCGGGGCGGGGCGCCCGCGAGGATTCCTTACATGTCCACGCTCACCAGACTGGTCACGGCAGGCCTCGCCGCAGCCCTGTCCCTGACCGCCGCCACCGCCACCGCCACCGTCTCGGCGGCGCCCGTCGAGAGCCCGCCCGCCACCGGCCAGCACGTCACCCTGTCCCAGGCCGGGAACTACCCCACCGAGCAGCAACGGGACGGCGTCTTCTCGCTGTCCTGGACCTCGGCCGGAACCGAGGACCTCACCGGACCCACCCACTTCACCATCGACCTGCCGCCCGGGGTCACCACCGGCGGCGCGATGTTCTACTCCATGCCGCCCGACTACACCTTCACCCAGACCGTCTCCGCCGACGGCCGCCACCTGGAGGCCGTCGTCCTGCGCCACCGCGCACCCGGCCGCTCCGACTTCATGAAGGTGACCGTCCACGCGGCGGGGACCGGGCCGATCACCGGCGCGATCACCGCCCTGGTGGCCAACCCCAACGACCCGGACCCGACCGGACACGTCTCCACCCACCTGTTCGGGGGCGACCAGCAGCCCCCGGCAATCCCGCCGGTGCCCCAGGTCGACGGCGTCGACACCACGACGGGCCCGGGCACGGGCGGCACGCCCGTCACCGTCACCGGCACCGGCCTGTACGGCGCCATGGTGCTGATCGGCGGCGTCGCCGCCCCCGGCACCTGCACCGACACCGCCTGCACGGTGACCACCCCGGGCGGCTCGGACACCGCCGACATCACCGTGGTCGCGCCCGGCGGGACCGTCCCGGCCCCGGCCGACTTCGAGTACACCGGCGCCCCGCCGCCCAGGCCGGTGCCCTCCATCGTCCACCTGACCCCCAACGGCCCGGGCCAGGACGGGGAGCAGGTGATCATCGTCGGCGACGACCTGGCCGCCGGCACGGTCGCGTTCGACGGCGACCCGGCCGCGCACTTCTCCTGCGGCCCGCAGCTGTGCACGGCCACCGCACCGGCCGCCGACGCGCCCGGACCGGTGGACGTCACGGTGACCACGGCGGGCGGCACGAGCGCGCCCCTGCCGTTCACGTACACCCCGCCCCCCTCGCACCCATAGGCGAACCCGCCCGCCGGCCGACGGAGGAAATTTGCATGACTGCCATTTGGCAGTCATGCCATTTACTTACCTTGGGGTCGTCCGTCGAAAAGCAAGTGATCTTTCCTCACCGAGCGAGGGTGCATGAAGCGACACTCGAACCCGGCTGCTCCGGAAGCCGGAGCCATCGGCATCGTCCAGATATCCGACCTGCACTTCCGAAACTCCCCCGGGGCCCGGAACTTCGTCACCCACGAACCCGACACCGGACTCGCCGCCGTCCTCGCGGACGCGAAGCAGGCGATCACGGACGCCGCCGTGGTGGTCGCCACCGGAGACCTGGCCGACACCGGCGAGCCGGGCGCGTACGGGCGGATAGGCGGGGTCCTGGACGCCCTCCCCACCCCGGTCTACTGCCTCGCCGGCAACCACGACCGCCAGGACACTTTGCAGGCCTGCCTGCCCCGCCCCAACGTGCACCTCGAACCCGCCGTCCGGGTCGGGAACTGGCTGATGCTGTTCCTCGACACCAACGCGCACGGCCGCGAGGCAGCCGCCGACGGCACCTACCACGACCGCGACGACCGCGTACACGCGGCCGCCCAACCGGGCCTCACCCCGGTCGAGGAGGCACGCGCCCGCGCGATCCTGATGACCACCGAAGCCGACCACGTCTTCGTGTGGCTGCACCAGCCGCCCCTGCGCCGGACCGCCCCGGCCGTCGAGAGCTACAGCGAACTCGCCGTGCTGATGCGCGACTTCCCCAAGATTCGCGCAATCGGCGCCGGCCACCTGCACGGCGACCTGTCCGGCGAGTTCGAACAGCGCCCCGTGTACGTGTGCCCGTCGACCTTCTTCAGCATCGACCACGTGAACCGGCGCTTCCAGGGCCCCGGCTACCGCACCTACACCCTCCATCCCGACGGTCGCATCGACAGCGCGGTCCACACGGTGCCCGGCGAGATCAGCGACACCATGCGCGACGCCGCGCTCCCCGTCTTCCTCGCCGATCTGCTGGCGGGCCGGATCACCGGCGAGGAGCTCCGGGCCCTGAGCGACGCCGAGTTCGAGGAACGCTTCGGCGAACCGCGTCCGATGCGCCGAACACGATGAGCGGCCCTTCCGGTCCCTGAGCCGGGCCCGGGCCGGGCGGGCAGTTCCCGCCCGACGGGGCCGGCGCGGATCAGGGCGCAACCGTTCGAGCGGCGGCGCCCTGATCCGCTCGGGACGGGCGGTCGGAGCCTGTCGGCGGTCAGCCTTCTTGGACCGGCTGCCCGGCGGTGGGCAGGGCTTCGCCCGTCTCCAGCAGTGTCTTGAGGCTGGAGAGAATGGCCGGCCAGCCCTGGCTGCACATCGAGCGCAGGGCCCCGGCGGGGTCGAAGTCGTCGTGGGTGACGGTCAGCTTCACCTGGTTGCCGTGCGGCACCAGCTCGAAGGTGACCTTCGACCGGCGTTCCCCGGCCAGTTCGGCGCGCAGTTCCTCGCCGACACCGACCGTCCGGGCCCACTGCGGAGTGAAGGTGTGCCAGGTGTAGGAGAGCCGCCGGTACGGCTCGTGGACGAGTACGACCTGCTCCGGGTCGGCGGTCCGTGCGCCGCGCTCGGCCCAGACGACGGGTGAGCCCTCGGCCCAGTCGGTCTCAAGGCGCACGCCCCAGTAGCGCTCGGTGAAGGCGGGGTCGGTGAGCGCCTGCCAGAGCCGCTCGGGTGTGGTGTTGATGTACGTCGTGTAGACGAAGGCGTTGTTGTCCATGGGTGGCTGCTCCAGTGCTCTCTTCAGATCGGCGAGCGCGGCGGCCCGCCCGCGGTCGAACTGGCTGATCCAGCGGTCCGCGATGGCGTTGATCGGAGCGGCGTTCAGGTAGTGCAGCTTCTCGCGGCCCTGCCGCACGGTGGTCACCAGTTCGGCCGCCTCCAGCAGGGCGAGGTGCTTGCTGACCGACTGCCGGGCCATGTCCAACCCGGCGCACAGCTCCCGCAGGCTCTGCCCGTTGTGGGCGCGCAGGCGGTCCAGCAGCCGACGGCGGCTGGGGTCGGCCAGGGCTTTGAATATCTCGTCCATCCGACGCCACCCCCCATCAGGCAGCCAAACAGCTGCCTTTTCACATTAGGCAGCCGTTTGGCTGCTTGTCAACGGCGACGCCCGGCACATCGGTACTGCCGTGGCCGGCGAGCCGACCGGCCGGCCCGTCGCCACCCGACCGGGGATGGCCTCGCCCCGGATCAGCGGGCCGAATCCGCACCAGAGTGGGTCCGGGCGGTGTCCAGCAGCGTGCGGACCGCCGCCTGGACGCGGCGGTCCGCTGCGGCGGGATCAGCGGCGTCGAGCTTTCCGTCGAGGTGGAGGAAGGCCAAGCCGTGGACCAGCGCCCACACGGCGGTGGACATCGCCTCACGGTCGGTACCGGGGAAGGTGTCGCCGACGATTCCGCCGACGTAGTCCCACATCGCGGCGGTCGCCGCGGCCCGTTCCACGTCCGCGGGGTCACAGGGTTCGGCGAACATCACCCGGAACAGCGCGGGCCGGTCGACGGCGAAGCGAACATAGGCGGCGGCGACGGCGGCGAGGTCCTCGGGTTCGCGCGGGGCGGGGTGCGCGGCAGCGAGGTGCTCGGCGAGTTCGCGGTACCCCTGTGCGGCGACGGCGGAGAGCAGTGCCTCCCGGTCGGCGAAATGACGGTAGGGGGCGGTCGCCGAGACGCCGGCCCGGCGGGCGACGGCACGCAGTGACAGTGCGGCGCTGCCGTCCTCCTCCAGGAGGTCACGGGCTGCGCGCAGGCAGGCGACCCGCAGGTCGCCGTGGTGGTACGAGCCGGTCTGCTGTGGCATGGGTCACCCTCACTCATGTTTGCACTGCTTACATTGCCGTCCTAATGTGAACAGTGCAAACATTCTAGTCCAGGGTGAGGAGACCCCCGTGGCGGACGACCTGTTCACGGCACTGCGGTTGGATTCGGGCGCGGTTCTGCCCAACCGGATCGCGAAGGCGGCCATGGAGGAGAACCTGGCCGACGACGGCCAGCTGCCCGACCGGCGGCTGTTCGACCTCTACCGCAACTGGTCCGCGGGTGGCAGCGGCCTCCTGATCACCGGCAACGTCATGGTCCACGCCGAGGCGCTCACCGGCCCGGGCGGCGTCGTCCTCGATGCCGCCGCTCCCCTGGAACCCTTCACCGATTGGGCCCGGGCCGCCAAGTCCGGCGGCGCCTCGGTGTGGATGCAGATCAACCACCCGGGCCGCCAGGTGCCCTCCGGCCTGCCCGGCGTGGTCTGGGGCCCCTCCGACATCGGCGTCGACCTCGGCCGGCACAGCGGCCGCTTCGGCCGCCCCACCGCCATGACTCCCGAACAGATCGCCACCACCGCCCGCCGCGCCGCCCAGGCCGGCTTCGACGGCGTGGAGATCCACGCGGCCCACGGCTACCTGCTCTCGCAGTTCCTCTCCCCCCTGGTGAACACCCGCACCGACGCCTGGGGCGGCTCACCGGCCAACCGCGCCCGGATGCTGCTGGACGTGGTGCGGGCCGTCCGCTCCGCCGTCCCACCGCGGTTCGCCGTCGCCGTGAAAATCAACTCCGCCGACTTCCAACGCGGCGGCTTCGACACCGACGACGCCCGGCAGGTGATCGCCATGCTCGCCCCCCTCGGTGTCGACCTGGTCGAACTCTCCGGCGGCAGCTACGAGAGCCCCGCGATGACCGGCCGCCCCGCCGACCAGCGCACCCGCTCCCGCGAGGCCTACTTCCTCGACCTGGCCGCCGACCTGGTCCGCACCAGCCCGCTCCCACTCATGCTCACCGGCGGCATCACCCGCCGCGAGACCGCCGAGCAGGTCCTCGCGGACGGCGTCGCGGTGATCGGCATGGGCACCGCCCTCGCCGTCACCCCCGACCTGCCCCTCCGCTGGGACGCCGGCACCGAAGCCGACCGCGCCCTGCGCCCGGTGACCTGGTCCGACAAGGCACTCGCCTCCGCCGCCGGCATGGCACAGGTCCGCCACCAGTTGCGCCGCCTCGCCTCCGGCCGGGCCCCCGCCCCCGGCACCCACCCCGCCGTGGCCCTGCTCGTCGAACAGCTCCAGCAGCGCAAGGCCCTGCGCCGCTACCGCGCCTGGCTGGACACCCGCCGGCCCGAAGCGGCGTAGGCACTCCCGGGCCGCGTAGCCGCCAGTGGGGGGGGATCCATTGCCCCGGAAATGCAGAGAACCCCCATCCGGTCTCCCGGATGGGGGTTCTCTGTGAATGATTGTTCGGCGGCGTCCTACTCTCCCACAGGGTCCCCC
>NZ_JBEOUK010000065.1:0-39117 GCF_040304045.1 Kitasatospora sp. NPDC094016 | reverse complement strand
ACAGCACCGGGCGCTTGGCGGCCACCAGCATCTTCGCGGCCTCGCGGATCTGCTTGGCGTGCGGCTTGGTGACCGGGCGGTAGCCGGGCAGCGAGGGCTCGATCTGCCGATGTCCTGTCAGGCCCTGGAGGGCGTCCTTGGTGATGTCGACGAGGACGGGGCCGGGGCGGCCGGTGGCGGCGATGTGGAACGCCTCGGCGATCACCCGGGGGATCTCGTCGGGGTCGGTGACCAGGTAGTTGTGCTTGGTGATCGGCATGGTGATGCCGCAGATGTCCGCCTCCTGGAAGGCGTCCCGTCCGATCAGGGTCGAGGGGACCTGGCCGGTGATCGCGACGATCGGCACGGAGTCCATGTAGGCGTCGGCGATCGGGGTCACCAGGTTGGTCGCGCCCGGGCCGGAGGTGGCCATGCAGACCCCGACCCGGCCGGTGGCCTGGGCGTATCCGGTGGCGGCGTGGCCTGCGCCCTGCTCGTGCCGGACCAGGATGTGGCGCACCTTGGCCGAGTCCATCAGCGGGTCGTACGCGGGAAGGATGGCCCCGCCCGGGATGCCGAAGACGGTGTCCACTCCGACCGCTTCGAGCGAACGGATCAGTGCCTGGGCGCCGGTCATCCCGGGCTCCACGGGCCCGGTCCGTGCGTCGGGGGTGACCGGAGCGGGGGTCGGTTCGGTGGTCTCGGTGCTGTGGGTGGTCACGGGGGATTCGGTCAGCTGGGTCATCTGGCGATCTCTCGGTTTCGTCGACGTGGTGGTCCCGCGGGGAGTGCGGGGTGGTGTCCGTGGCCGGGGCCGCTGCGGTGCGCGGCGCCGCTGGGCGGCCAGGGGCGTGTCGGGGAAACCGGGGCAGCAGGGTCTGTCTCCGCGCCGGTCGTCGGTCGTCGCGTGCTGAGGGGTGTTTCAGCGCTCGGTGCGACGCCGTACCGTCAGGAAGCGTCGGCCGGAGGGGAGTTGTCCGGCCCGCAGGAGGTGTCTCGCGCCTCAGCCCTTGTTGGTGGGCGAGTGGCGGGTGAAGAGCAGGAAGATCAGGGCGATGGCGGCGATGGTCGCGCCCAGGCCGTACACGGTCGCGGCGCCGGCACCGAGGGTGGAGCCGCCGATGATGGTGCCGAGGCCGATGCCGAGGTAGATGGAGGAGGAGTTGAGGGAGACCACCAGCGGGGCCTCCTGGGGGGCGACCTCGATCAGGCGGTGCTGCTGCGGGGGTGTCTGGCACCAGCTGCTGGCGCCCCAGAGGAGGACCAGCAGGCCGACGACGGGCTTGAGGTCGGAGTCGGAGGCGGCGAGCCAGGCGAGGGACCCGAGGGCGACGACCATGGCGGTGTAGCCGACGATCAGGACCTTGGTGGAGCCCCAGCGGTCGGTGGTGTAGCCCGCGGCGAGGTTGCCGATGACGGCGCCGAGGCCGTACAGGAAGAGCATCCACAGGATGGAGCTCTCGGGCACCTTGACGGCTTCCAGCATGGGCACGCTGTACGCGTACGCGGTGTAGCTGGCGCCCATACCGAGGATGGTGAGCGGCAGGACGGCGAGGACGGCGGGCCGACGCAGGACGGCGAGGCGGGTGCGCAGCGGCACCCGGACGTTGCCGGGGAGCCGCGGCATGATCAGGCGCAGTATGACGGCGACGAGCAGGCAGAGTCCGGCGACGAGGCCGAGGGCGGTGCGCCAGCCCAGCCAGTGGCTGGCGGCGTTGCCGAGCGGCACGCCGAGTGCGGTGGCGATGGTGAGGCCGCCGATGACCACGGCGAGGGCTCGGGCCCGCAGTTCGGGGCGGACGAGGGAGGCGCTGACGGCTCCGGCGTTGGGGGTGTAGGCGGCGGCGCCGGCGGCGGCGATGATGCGGCTGATGATCAGCACGGCCATGTTGGGGGCCAGTGCCGAGCCGAGGTTGGCGATGCCGAGCGTGAACAGTGCGGTGATCAGCAGGGTTCGGCGGGGAAGCCGGGCGAGGAGGGTGGCCAGGACGGGGGAGAGGACGGCGTAGGCGGCGGCGAAGACGGTGATCGACTGGCCGGCCGTGGCCGGGGAGACGTGCAGGTCCTGGGCCATGGAGGGGAGGAAGCCGGCCACGACGAAGGCGTCCGTGCCGACGGCGAACGTCCCTAAGGCGAGGACGAGGGTGGAGGACAGGCCGCCCTGGGGTGGTGAGCCGGGTTCGGCCGGAGCTTTCCGGTCGGCCGGAATCGAGACACTGGACATCCGGATTCTCCTTGCGGGTCGGTGCATGTGCTGTGGTGGCGCCGCGCGGTGAGGCGGCCGGACCGTCGGGCGTGCGGTCAGCCGGTCATGCGGGCGTAGTGGCGTCGGGTGCGGTCGGCGGCCCCGCCCGGCGCGGCGGCCATGAGGTCGGCCACCGTCTGCCCGGCGAGTTCGCGGCGCCAGGCCAGTTCGGCCTTGCGCATCGCGGTGGCGATCCCGCACGGCTGTCGGAACTCCCGTGCGATGGCGCCACCGCCGTCCGCACGCTGGCGGATCTCGGTGCAGCGGAACACGTCGTCGGGGCCCTCGATGGCGGCGACCACGTCCATCAGGGTGATCTTCTCCGGCCGTCGGCCCAGCCGGAAGCCGCCCTTGGAGCCCGGCGTCGAGCTCAGGATGCCGGCCCGGACCAGCGCCTGTAGGCGCTTGGTCAGGTAGGCCGGCGGCAGGTCGAACCAGGCCGCCAGCCGTGCCGTCGGAACCGGTTGGTCACTGTCGAGCCATGCCAGGGTGAGGCAGCAGTGCAGGCCCCACTCGACTCCTTCACCCATTCGCATAACCAGGACAATACACGTCCAGGTTCTGCGACGCAGGCCGGACGCGCCGGAGGCCCGGAATATGTCAAGTCGCGTCCCTGCGAGGCCGTTGCGGCCCCGCCGGACCTCCGGTACAACGGTTGGCAGCCGTCCGGTCAGGCCCGCGCGTCGGGCCTGAGGACCACCCGTCTGCCGTGCAGCTCGCCGCGTTCCATTCGGCCGTGGACCTCGGCGGCGGCGCTCAGCGGAAGGGTCTCGACCGCCAGGGGGCGCAGCCGTCCGGCCGCGAGCAGGCGGTTGATGCCGACGGCGGCCTCGGCCAGTTCGGTGCTGGTCGCGTGCGAGATCACGAAGCCGGCGATCGAGCAGTCCTTCATGTAGAGCGGCCCGACCGGGAGGACCGGCCGCGAGCGGGCGCCGGCCAGCAGGACGATCCGTCCGCGCGGGGCGAGCAGGTCGACGGCGGTGGCCAGGTCGTTCTCCCCGGACGTGTCGAGGTGGAGGTCGACGCCGCCGGGGCAGGCTCGTGCGAGCCGTTCGGCGAGGTCCGGATCGCGGTAGTCCAGGGCCTCGGCCGCACCCAGGGCGAGGCACTGCTCCAGATCGTGGGCGGAGGCCGTGGCGACGACCCGGGCCCCGGCGTCGACGGCGAGGGTGACCAGCGCGGAGCCGACGTTCCCGGCCGCGCCGGCCACCAGGACGGTCTCGCCGGCCCGCAGGCGGCCGTGCGTGAACAGGCCGAGGTAGGCGGTCGCGGCCGGGTGGACGACGGCGACGGCCTCCTCGGGGAGGACGCCCTCAGGGAGGTGGTAGAGGCGGTCGGCGGGGACGACGACCTGCTCGGAGGCGGCGCCCTGGCGCCCGCCGTGGCCGAGGCTGTTGGTCCACACCCGGTCGCCGACGGCGAAGCCGGGGGTGACCGGCCCGGCCGCGGCGACGGTGCCGACCAGGTCGCGGCCGATCACGAACGGGAACGCGACCGGGGTGCGGAAGAGGCCGGAGCGGACGAAGGTGTCCACCGGGTTGACGGTGGTGGCCGTGACGTCGACCAGGACGTCGGTCGGCCCGGGACGGAGGGAGGGGAGTTCGCCGTAGCGGATGTTCTCGGGCGGCCCGAGGGCCTCGATGAAGGCTGCTCGCATGCTCGGAGAGTCTTCCACCGGTCAATGCCGGGGTGCCGCACGGAAGCCGTTTGTTCGTCAACTCGCGCGCGGCCGGCCCGCCCCTGATGGCCCCGGCACACCCCGCCGGGCGGCTCCGGGGGCGGTCGCGCCTGCCCGCGCGCCCTGTCCGGTGGTCCGGCCATAGGCCGCGCGTGCAGCCGTGTGTCCGGTGCACCTGGGCCGGGCCCGTGCCCTCTGCATACCGTCGACCCATCTGAAGATGCGTCTGCCATGTAGAGGTTGGGGATCTCGATGAGCGACTTCGCCCTGCACATCAGGGATACGCGAACGCCCGGGCGCACGCCGGGCGTCGGCAGTTCCCACGACATCGTCCTCTCGGAGCTGTGCCCGGCGCTGTTCGCGTCGCTGCCCCGGGCGGACCAGCGCCGCAAGGGTGTGGAGTACCTGCGCGGACTGCTGGGCGCGGAGGGCCGCAAGTCGGTGCGCAACATCGCGCGGCTGATCGGCGGGCAGGCCACGGAGCAGAACCTGCACCACTTCATCAGCAGCTCCACCTGGGAGTGGGACCCGGTGCGCGCCGCGCTGGCGCACTACGTGACGTCCGTCGCGCCGCCGCAGGCCTGGGTGGTGCAGCAGACGGTCATCCCGAAGGCCGGGGAGCACTCGGTGGGCGTGGACCGCCGGTTCATCCCCTCGCTCGGCCAGGTGCTCAACGCGCAGCAGGCGGTGGGCGTCTGGGCGGCGTCCGAGGAGGTGAGCATGCCGGTGAACTGGCGGCTGCACCTGTCCCGGGCGTGGCTGGACGACGTGCCGCGGCGCAGCCAGGCATCCATCCCGGCGAGTGTGGACACCCGGACGCTGGGCGACTGCTCGGTCGAGGCGGTGCTGGAGCTGACCTCGGACTGGCGGCTGCCCACGCTGCCGGTGGTGATGGACGTCCGGGAGCTGGACGGGATGAAGGCGCTGCGGCGGCTGCGCGAGGCGGGGGTGCCGTTCCTCGTGCGGATCAACAGCACGCTGCCGCTCCGCCCGGCCGAGGGGGCCGGGCACGGAGTGGAGGCGATGCCGGCCCACCGGATCATCGGGGCGTGCCGGGACCGCCGGCGGATGGTGACCTGGACCGACCACGACCAGGACGCCGGGCCGCGCACCGCGCTGGTCGGTGCCGTCCGGGTGCGGACGGTGACCGGGGCGGGTCACTCCCCGGGAGTGAACCGCAGGCCGGAGGGCCCGGACCGCGACCTGCTGTTGCTCGGCGCGGGCAGCACCGGCCGGCGCTGGCCGCAGGAGCTGTGGCTGGCCGACGTCCCGGACGCCACGCCGGCCCAGCTGTTCCGGCTGAGCCTGCGGATCGGCCGGGTCGAGCGGGACTTCGACGAGATAGCGGACCGCACCGGCATCCGCGACTACACCGGCCGTTCCTTCAACGGCTGGCACCGCCACGTCACCCTCGCCTCGGCCGCACACGCGGTCGTGGCCCTCTCCCACACCGGCGGCCGCTCGCTCCGCCGGGCGAGCCAGGCCCTGTCCGCCTAGGTCCCCTGGTCGCCCCCGGTCGACGGGCCGTCCTTGACGAGGAGGTCGCGGACGCGCGAGAGCCGGAGGGCGAGCTGGACTTCGAGTGCCTGGCCGGGGTCCTGCCAGTCGGGGCCGAGCAGTTCCGCGATGCGTTCAAGGCGGCGGGCGACGGTGTTCGGGTGGACGTGCAGCTTCTGGGCGGCCCGGGTGGGGCTGGCTCCGGTCTCGAAGTAGGCGTCCAGGGTGCGGCCGAGGTCGGTGAACCGCTGCCGGTCGTACTCGAGCACCGGACCGATGACCGAGTCGACGAAGGAGCGGACGTCCCGGTTGTCGGCGAGCAGGACACCGAGGAAGCCCAGCTCCCGGGGGGAGGCCGAGCGGCCGGTGGCGTCGAGGGCGATCATCGCCTCCAGGCAGCGCAGCGCCTCCTGGTGGCAGTGGTAGACGGAGGCGGCGTCCGCGACCGGCCCGGCCGCCGCCACCGTGATCGGTTCGCTGAGCAGCGGGGCGAGTTCGTTCAGGACGGCCCGGGCCGTCGCGCCGGGGTCGGTGCCGGGCAGCAGCAGCACGGCGTTGCCGCCGTGCCCGACCCGCAGCCCGTTCAGTCGCTGGGCCAGGCCCGTGGCCAGGGCGCAGGCCCGGCCGACCGCTCGGGCCTCGGGGCGGACGACCACCACCACGTGCGGCGTGGCCAGGTTGATGCCGAGGCGGCGGGCGCGCTCCTCCAACTGCTGCGGCGGGCGCTGGGCGCTGGTGAGCAGGTCCTCCATCAGCTCGCCGTGGGCGCGGCCCTGCACGACGGTGGTGTCGCCGGTGCGCAGCAGTTGCACCGCCACCGCCTGGGCGGCCAGTTGCAGCAGTTCGTCGATGCCGGCCGCGGGGAGGTCCTCGGGGTGGAACACCAGGGTGCCGAGTATCTCGCCTCCGGCGGTGACCGGGGCCGCCCAGAGGCCGTCCGCGGTGTGGACCGGGCGTTTGGCGGCGTGCACCTCCGCGGCGGCCGGTCCGGTCTCGGGCATCCGGCCGGTGGTGGTCAGGACGGTGCCGTCCGCCGCGTGGATCCGCAGCGCGCCACCCAGGTTCCGGCTCACGGCTTCGGCGAGGCCGTGCAGGTCGCCGTCGGTCAGCGCCCGTTCGATGAGCTCGTGATGGACGCGCCGGTGCTCGCTGAGCTCCCGCAGCGACTCGGTGGTGCGTCCGTGCTCCTCGCGCAGGGTCTGCACGGTGGCCTTGGCGTCGTCGAGGACGAGGGTGCGCTGGACGGCCAGGCCGGCGAGCTCGCCGAGCAGGTTCGCGGTGGAGATCTCCTCCGGCGTGTAGTGCCGCACGTTGCGGTCGGCGACGTAGAGCGCGCCGAAGGGGTGCGGGCCGTAGCTCAGCGGGACGGCCATGATCGCGCGCAGCGCCTCGGCCCGGACCACCTCGTCGATGTCGGTGCTGTGCCGGATCCGGTCGTCGTCGAGGTAGTCCGGGGTCCAGACCGGGGCGAGGTTGGCGACGGCGGCGTGGCCGAGGCCGGAGCCGCCGGTCAGCCGGAGGCCGACGTTGAGCATGGAGGTGTGGCCGTCCGACGCCCGGATGTAGGACAGGCCGTCCTCCGGTCCGGGGAAGCTGACGTATGCCATGTCCGCGCCGAGGAGCAGGCGCGAGCGCCGGGTGGCGACCTTGAGCACCCCGTCGAGGGTGTCGGGGACGAGGAGGTCCCGGGCGGTGTCGAGCAGCGCGGACAGGCCGGCTTCGCGTTGCTGGCGCCCGCGGCGCTGGGCGCAGATGTCCAGTCCGAGCCGGACGGCCCGCTCCAGTGCGGCCGTCTCGGCCTCGCGGGCGCCGTCGCGGGCGGCCTCGGCGAGCAGTGACTCGATGCGGGCCGGTGGTGCTTCCGCCACCAGCAAGGTCAGTACCGTCAGCGCGTCAGGCCTTTTCCTGACCTCCTGTTGGGCCACGCTTTACCCCCACCTGTGCACATCGGCCGTTTTGCCTGGCACATGCCAGGTGATGCAAAGTGTTTATCATGTCACTTTGGGTGGGGCTCGGGTGATTCCAGGGTGTGGACGGTGGAGGGGGCACCGCCGAGTGGCCCCCGATGTGTTGCCGGGTCACCTTCCCGCCGCCCGCGCCGGTTGAGGAGGATGACGTGGAGGCCGCCGGGGAGGTGGTCCGGGCGGCAAAGCCCAGCTGGCGCGGTGGGGGGCACGGGCGGACGGCATGAAGGCGCTACAGGACTACCACCGTTCGCTGGAGCGGAGCAGGGCCGCGCTGGAGCACCCGCACCGGCCCGCCACCTTCCGGCTCTGCGGCCGCGAATGGGACCTGCTGCCAGGGATTTTCGCCCCGGTCTACTCGCCCACCAGCGAGATCTCCATGCGCCTGCTCGGCCTGGACGACCCGCGGGCCGCCGGGCGCTCCGGCTCGCTGCTGGAGATCGGCTGCGGCACCGGCGTCATCGCGGTGGCCGCGGCACTGGCCGGGCACACCCGGGTGGTGGCCGGCGACATCAACGAGGCCGCCGTCCGCAACACCGGGATGAACGCCCGCCGGCACGGCGTCGCCGACCGCGTCCACGGCGTGCACAGCGACCTGTTCGCCGCGCTCGCGCCCGAGGAGCGCTTCGACACCGTCTTCTGGCACTCCAACTACGTGCTCGCGCCGGAGGACTACCGCTACCGGACGATGCACGAGCGCGGCTACGTCGACCCGGGCTACGCCGCCCACCGCCGCTTCCTCGTCGAGGCTCCGGGCCGGCTGGCTCCGGGCGGCTCGGTGCTGCTGCACTTCAGCGAGCGCGGCGACCTCACGGAGCTCCTCCGGATCGCCGAGGAGTGCGGGCGCACCCTGCGGGTGGTGCGCGGCGGCGTCTTCCCGGAGGGCGAGGAGGAGGTCGAGCACATGTTGGTCGAGGTGACGGTGGCGCGCGGCCGGTCCGGCGGCGAGGCGGCAGCTGGTACCGGCCTCTGACGTCCGGGTCCGGAGGCCCGATCGGCCGCGCCGGCTTCGGCATATGCCACGAGGTGGCGGCGCACGGTGGTCCGCCCACCTCCGGGGTAGCCGTGGGCCACCAGGGCCCGGCCGTGCCCGACGGCGTCCGGGTGGCGCGCGCGTCCGAGCCGTTCCATGGCCGGATCTCGCCGGTCCGCCACCTCGGGACGGACGTGTCCGAGGGCTGCCGTCACCGTTTCTCCTCGTGCCCGGGCGACATCTGACGGAGTGTGCCGCCACCTGATGGAGTATCCGCCACCTGACGAAGTGCGGGGGCGGGCGTTGGCGGCGCCTGGTGGCGCGCCACAGGATCTGGAAGAGCCTCGACCGTTCGGCGGCCGGCGGACCGCTGCCGGACCGTGACCCGGCCCGCGGGCCCGCCGGTCCTGCCCCACCCATGCCATCCACGGCCTCGCCACGACGCCCTTCCGTACGCGCCCGGAACGGCGCCACACACCACCGCACCGCGAGAGCGCAACCGCGAGAGCAACCGAGAGAGCAACCGAGAGAGCAACCGAGAGAGCGACGGGCCGGCCACGTGTCGGCCCCGAGGGAGGTCCGGCAGTGACGAACACGATCGCCCTGGTCACCGGGGCAGCAGGCGGCATCGGCGCGGCCGTGGTCCGGGCCCTGGCCGAACAGGGCACCGCGGTGGCCGCGGTGGACCGCGACGAGGAGGGCCTGCGCAGGACCGTGGCCGCCCTCGCCGCGGAGGGCCTGCGGGCCGAGGCCTACCCGGTGGACGTCAGCGACCACCGCGCCGTCGACCTGCTCGTCGACCGGGTGGAGCGTGAACTCGGGCCCGTGGACCAACTGGTCAACGCCGCCGGGGTGTTGCGCCTGGGCGAGGTCCGGAACTTCTCCGTCGAGGACTGGGCGGCCACCTTCGCGGTCAACGTCAACGGCGTCTTCCACGTGTCCCGCGCGGTGGTCGACCGGATGATCCCGCGCGGGCGCGGCGCCATCGTCACCGTCGCCTCCAACGCCGCCCGCACCCCGCGCACCGAGATGGCCGCCTACGCCGCTTCCAAGGCCGCCGCGACGATGTTCACCAAGAGCCTCGGCCTGGAGGTCGCCAGGTACGGCATCCGCTGCAACCTCGTCGCCCCCGGATCCACCGACACCCCGATGCTGACCTCGATGTGGCACGACGAATCCGGCCCGCAGGGCACCCTGCACGGCCGCGCGGACGCCTTCCGGGTCGGCATCCCGCTCAACAAGCTGGCCAGCCCCGCCGACATCGCCGCCGCCGTGCTCTTCCTGCTCTCCGACGCGGCCGGCCACATCACCCTGCACGACCTCACCGTCGACGGCGGCGCCGGCCTCGGCGCCTGACCGGCTCGCCCAACTCACCATTCCCCCAGGAGAGTCCACCGCATGGCAGGCATTCCGACCATCGAGCCCTATCCGATGCCGACCGCGGGCGAGCTGCCCGACAACACCGTGTCGTGGACCGTCCGCCCGGACCGCGCGGTGCTGCTCGTGCACGACATGCAGCGCTACTTCCTGCGCCCCTTTCCGGCGGACGAGGCACCCGGCCGGGAGCTGCTGAACAACGCGGGCCTGTTGCGCCGCCGGGCCGCCGAGCTCGGCGTGCCGGTCGCCTACACCGCCCAGCCGGGCGGCATGACCACCGAACAGCGCGGGCTGTTGCTGGACTTCTGGGGCCCCGGGATGCGGGTGGACCCGGTCGACCGCGAGGTCGTCGAGTCGCTCGCCCCGGCCCCCGGCGACTGGCTGCTCACCAAGTGGCGCTACAGCGCCTTCTTCCGCTCCGACCTGCTCCAGCGGATGCGCGAGGAGGGCCGCGACCAGCTGATCCTGTGCGGCGTGTACGCCCACGTGGGCGTCCTGATGACGGCCGTCGACGCCTTCACCAACGACATCCGGCCGTTCCTGGTCGCCGACGCCGTCGCGGACTTCTCCGCCGCCCACCACCGGCTCGCCCTGGAGTACGCCGCCGCGCGCTGCGCGATGCTGACCACGGCCAAGGAGACCTTCGGATGACCGACCGGACGACGGACCGGACGAGCGGGCGGACGGCGGACCGGACGACCGGGGAACTGCTGCGCCGGGTGCTCGCGGAGCGGCCGCCCGCCTTCGCCCTCCTGCACCGGCCCGAGACCACCGGCCCGGGCACGCTGGACGTCCTGTTCGGCGAGGTCGCCACCGCGCACACGCTGGACGCCGTCCCACTGGGCCCCGAGCCCGGCCGCCCGGGCCCGGAGGTCCTGGTCCTGGTCCCGTACCGGCAGATCGCCGAGCGCGGCTTCGAGGCCCGGGACGACGGCGCCCCGCTGCTCGCCATGACGGTGACCGAGCACGCCACCGTCGACCTCGGCGAAGCGCTGGCGCTGATCCCGGACCGGCCCACCGAGCTGACCGGCGCCCGCTTCGACCTCGGCGACGAGGAGTACGCCGACATCGTCCGCCGGGTGGTCGCCGAGGAGATCGGGCAGGGCGTCGGCGCCAACTTCGTCGTCCGCCGCACCTTCCTGGCCGAGATCGGCGACTACACCCTGCACGCCGCGCTGGCATTCTTCCGCCGGCTGACCGAGCGCGAGGCGGGCGCCTACTGGACCTTCGTCGTGCACACCGGGGAGCGGACCTTCGTCGGCGCCAGCCCCGAGCGGCACATCAGCCTGGCCGACGGCGTCGCCGTGATGAACCCGATCAGCGGCACCTACCGCTACCCGGCCTCCGGCCCCACCCTGGCCGGCGTGATGGACTTCCTCGCCGACCGCAAGGAGGCCGACGAGCTCTACATGGTGGTCGACGAGGAGCTCAAGATGATGGCCCGGATCTGCGAGGGCGGCGGCCGGGTGGTCGGCCCGTACCTCAAGGAGATGGCCCGGCTCGCGCACACCGAGTACCTCATCGAGGGCCGAACCGACCGCGACCCGCGCGAGATCCTCCGCGAGACGATGTTCGCCCCGACCGTCACCGGCAGCCCGCTGGAGAGCGCCGCCCGGGTCATCCGCCGTTACGAGCCCGCCGGGCGCGGTTACTACAGCGGCGTGGCCGCGCTGATCGGCCGGGACGAGCACGGCGGGCGCACGATGGACTCCGCGATCCTGATCCGCACCGCCGACATCGACGCCGTCGGCCGGATCCGGATCGGGGTCGGCGCCACCCTGGTGCGCCACTCCGACCCGGCCTCCGAGGTCGCCGAGACCAGGGCCAAGGCGGCCGGGCTGCTGGCCGCGCTGGAGGCCGCAGGCCCGCGCACCTTCGCCGGCCACCCCCGGGTCCGGGCCGCGCTGGAGCGGCGCAACACCGTCATCTCGGACTTCTGGCTGGCCGAGGACGCGGACCGCGCCCGGCGGCTCGCCGAGTTCGCCGGGCGTCGGGTGCTCGTGATCGACGCCGAGGACACCTTCACCGCCATGATCGGCCACCAACTCCAGTCCCTGGGACTTGAGGTGACGATTCGTCGGTTCGACGAGCGCTACGCCTTCGACGGCTTCGACCTGGTCGTGATGGGCCCGGGGCCGGGCGACCCGCGGCAGGCCGACCACCCCAAGATCGCCAGTCTGCGCGCCGCGGTGGCCGAGTTGCTCGCCCGGCGGCGCCCGTTCGTCGCGGTCTGCCTCAGCCACCAGGTGCTGTCCACCCTGCTCGGCCTGCCGCTGCGCCGCCGGGACGTCCCCAACCAGGGCGTCCAGCGCGAGATCGACCTGTTCGGCGCTCGCGAGCGGGTGGGCTTCTACAACACCTTCGCCGCCGTCAGCCCGCACGACACGGTCGACGTGGACGGCGTCGGCACCGTCGAGGCCGGCCGCGACCGGGAGACCGGCGAGGTGCACGCCCTGCGCGGCCCGCACTTCGCGTCCATGCAGTTCCACGCCGAGTCGGTGCTCACCCAGGACGGCCCCCGGATCGTCGGCGGCCTGATCGCCGAGGTCCTCCGGGCCGGGGCGATCCTTGCCGGGTAGTCTCCGGGGGACCGCACGGGAGAGAGGCCGACAGGATGGGTGATGACCGCGCCACCGGCGAATGGGGAGCGGAACTGCTCGACGTCGGGGCCTACCTGGCCCGCACCGGCGTTTCCGGTCCGCGGCCTCCCGAACCCGGGACGCTGCGCCGGCTGCACCGCGCCCACCTGCTGGCCCTTCCGTTCGAGAACCTCGACATCCCGCTCGGCCGCGGCATCCCGCTCGACCTGGACCGCGTCCAGGCCAAGCTGGTCGCCGGCGGCCGCGGCGGCTACTGCTTCGAACAGAACCTGCTCTTCGCCGCGGTGCTGGAACGCCTGGGCTTCCAGGTCACCAGGCTCGCCGCCCGAGCCCTGCTGAACGCCGGCCGACCGCTGCCGCGCACCCACCTGGTGCTGCTGGTGACGGCCGGCCGGGCGCGTTTCCTCGCCGACGTCGGCTTCGGTGACAAGGGGCCGCTGGAACCGCTGCCGCTGACCGACGGCGCCCTGGCCGAGCCCGACGGCTGGACTCACCGGCTCCGCCGGGTCGGCTCGGCGCCGGACAGCTGGGTGCTCGAACTCCTCCGCCCCGACGGGTGGTTGCCGCTCTACCGGTTCGAGACGGGCCTGCCGCTGCACCAGGTCGACTGCGTGGTGATGAACCACTACACCTCCACCCACGAGCGCTCCCCGTTCACCGGCCGGGCCTACCTGTCCAGGATCACGCCGCAGCGGCGGCTCTCCCTCGACGGCCGGCGGCTGGTCGTCGCCCGCGCCGACGGCACGACGGAGGCCGCGGAGCTCACCGACGAGCGGTACGCCGCCGTCCTCGCGGAGGACTTCGGCGTCCGGCTCGGGCCCGGGGACCTGCGGTCCGTCCTGCGGAGCCTGCCGGCCGTCGGCCCCGCCTGACACGCGTCGGCCCCGGCGGGTCTCACGACACCGCCGGGGCCGACGCCTTCCGCGGCTCAGGCCTCCTCGGCCGTGGCCAGCTCCCTGGCCAGCTCCAGCCGCTTCACCTTGGTCGTGGCGGTGTGCGGCAGCTCGTCCAACCGGCGCTGCACGGGCGGGGCCAGGGTGGGCAGGCCGGCCACCGCGCGCTTCCAGCGGGCGAGGTCGAGCGGCTGGTCGTCCCGGGTGCAGACCACGGGCACCGGGGCGCTGTCCCCGCCGGGCACGATGATCACCTCCAGCAGCTCGGGCAGCCGGGTGAACAGCTTGTCCTCCAGGTCCAGGGTGCTGTTGATCCCCGGGATCTCGTCGACCTCGCGGTCCAGCAGATGCAGGCAGCCCCACCGGCCGCGGTAGCCGAGGTCGCCCATCCGCCACCAGCCGTCCGGCGAGAACTGGCCCTTGAAGCGCTCCCGCTCGCCGAAGTAGGTGACGATCTGCCCGCCGCTGCGCACCTCGATGTGGCCGGGGGAGTCCTTGGTCACCGGCCGGCCGTCCCGGCTGACCACCCGGACCTCGGTCATGCCGGGGAAGGTCCGCCCGACGCAGCGGCCGTCGGCGCCGCTGCGGCGGTGCCGGGTGTAGGTGCGGGCGGCGATGGCGCCGGTCTCGCTCTGCCCGTACGTCTGGGCGAAGAACGGCAGGCTGCGCTCGGACGCGCCCAGCAGGGTGTCGACCGTGCGCGGGTGGATGGCGTCGAAGGTGTTGCTGAAGCAGCGGACCTTGGCCAGCGGTTTCGCCGGGTGGTCCGCCAGGACCTCCCAGCTCAGCAGGGTGTTGGGGTGGGACTCGATCACCCCCGGGGGGATCCGGGCGAACAGCTTCGCGACGTGCTCCGGCTCGTCGTCCCGCAGGATGATCATGGGATGGCCGCGCAGCGCGAACAGCGCGGCCCCGCTGATCATCCGCGAGTGGACGAAGGAGACGTGTACGGCGATCGGCTCGTGCCGCCCGACCGGGGCGAGCAGCACCGACTGCGGGCGGCAGCGGGCCTGGATCGTGATGCCGGTCTGGACGGCGAGCTTGGGCAGGCCGGTGGTGCCCGAGGTGTGGGTGATCAGGGCCGGCCGGTCCTGCGGCATGGTCACCGGCGCCACCCGCTCGACCCCGGCCAGCCCGGCCAGCGCGGTCGCGCCCGGGAACTCCCCGGTGGCCACCAGCACCCGCTCGGTCAGGTCGAACACCTCGGACGGGAGCGCCTCCTCCAGCTTCGCCGCGTCGGTGAGCAGCGTCGGCCGGGACAGTCGCTCCAGCAGGCGGGCGACGGTGGCGCCGTCCAGCTTCGGGGACAGCAGCACCGGCACCCCGCCGACCCGGGCGACGCTGTAGGCGAGCAGGGAGATGTCGAAGCTGTCCGACTTGTGGATCACCACGTGCGAGCCGGGGCGGACCTGGGAAGCCCACAGCCGGGCGGCGAAGTCGTCGATCAGGTCGGCGAGTTCGGTCAGGGTGACCCGCCGGCCCAGCTCCGGGGCGATGTCGAGGTCGTGGTCGAGGTAGACCGGGCTCGCCGGGTGACGGGCGGCCGCGCGATCGAAGACCGTGCCCAGTCGGATGCCTCGGTTGCCGACGCGTTGCAGGAACATGCTCCTCTTCCCCTTCGGTTGGTCGCGGATCGCTCGGGCGCCCGGCGTCGGGGCGCCGACGCCGGCCGCCCTCACGGCTCGCGCAGGGCCCGGTCGACGAGGGGCCCGGCCGCCCCGGTGTACGCGGTCGGATCGCACAGCCGAGAGAGCTCGGCCTTGCCGAACACGCCGTCGAGAGCGGGCAGTTCGGCGAGCACCTGCTCCAGTGGCCGCCCGTCGCGGTCGGCCTCGCCGGAGGCCTCGGTGAGCAGCTGCCTGGCCGCCGCCTTGCCGAGCCGGGGCGCCAGGACGGCGACGATCCGCTCCGAGACGATCTGACTTCCCGTCAGTTCCAGGTTGGTGCGCATCCGTTCGGGCCGGACCTCCAGTCCCTCGGCGAGCTCCACCGCGGTGTGCGCGGCGCCCCCGGTCAGCCGCAACGCCTCGCGCAGCAGTTGCCACTCGGCGTGCCAGGCGCCCCCCGAGCGCTCGTCCTCGGCCAGCAGGCACTGGGTGAGCCCGGCGGCGATCACCGGCACCTGCAGTGCGGCGCTACGGATCAGGGTGGCCAGCACCGGGTTGCGCTTGTGCGGCATCGCGGAGGAGCTGCCGCGCCCGGCCGCGGTGGGCTCGGCCACCTCGCCGACCTCCGTCCTGGTCAGCGACTGCACGTCGATCGCGATCTTGCCGAGTGCGCCGGCGGTGAACGCCAGTGCGCCGGCGAGGTCGGCGATCGGGGTGCGCAGCGCGTGCCAGGGCAGCACCGGGCGGGCCAGCCCGGTCTCGGCGGCGAAGGCGGTGAGCAGCCGGTCCAGGTAGTCGCCCGGGTCCGGCGCCGCCCCGTCCGCCCCGCCCGCGGCCGCGCCGTCGATCCGGGCGTACTCCAGGTACCCGGCGAGGGTGCCGGCGGCGCCGCCGAGCGAGACCGGCAGGCCGTGCTCGGCGACCCGCCCGAGCCGCTGCTCGGAGTCCAGGACGAGCCGGCGCCAGCCGGCCGCCTTGAGCCCGAAGGTGGTCGGTACGGCTTGCAGGGCGAGCGTGCGGCCGGGGAGGACGGTGTCCCGGTGCCGCTCGGCGAGGACGGCCAGGGCCCGCGCGGTGCGGGCGAGGTCGGCGCGGATGATCCGCAGGGCCTGGGCGGCCACCAGCATCGCGCCGGTGTCCAGGACGTCCTGGCTGGTGGAGCCGCGGTGGACGTACTCGGCGGCGGCCCGGTCCTCGGCCGCCACCACCGCGGTCAGCGCCCGGACCAGCCCGACCACCGGGTTGGCGGTCTCCCGGGACTCGACCGCGAGGGCCCGCAGGTCCAGCAGCTCGGCGCGGGCCAGGCGGGTGATCGTGTCGGCGGCGGTCTTCGGCAGGGTGCCCAGCCCGGCCTGGGCCCTGGCCAGCGCCGCCTCGGCGTCCAGCATGGCCTGCAGCCAGGCCCGGTCGCAGACGGCGGCCTCGACCGGGGTTCCGGCGCGGACCGGCGAGAGCAGCCCGGCGTCGGTCAGGATGCCGACCGCGTCGAGCGGGCCGTGCGCGTCCTGCGCGTCGTGCGGGCCGCCGGGGCCGTGCGGGGCGGCCGGCTCGTCGGGGTCGGTCATATCAGCACTCCGGTCAGGTCGGTGACGGCCGCGTCCGGCCGGACGCCGAAGGGCAGCTGGGTGGTGGGCGGCAGGGCGAGCAGCGAGCGGGCGATCGCGTCCGAGTCGCCGAGGGTCACCGAGTCCACGCCGGGCCGGATTCCGGCCGCCGTCACCCAGTGCACCGACTCGGTCGGCACCCCGTAGGCGTAGCGCCGCGGGTGCGCGCGGCCCCGGGTGTCCAGCAGCCGGTACGGCCGTTTGGTGACGGCCAGGCCACCGGTCTCGTAGTCGGTGCCGCCCGTGCCCGGGATCCGGTACGCGGTGGCCTGCTCGGTGCTCAGCAGGTGCTGCAGCAGCGGGTCGGTGGTGCGGCGCAGGTCGGGTTCGGGCAGCCGGGCCTCGATCAGGACGGTGGCCCGCACCGGCGGCTGGGGCACCGCCCGGGAGGTCAGCACGTAGGCGGCCGCCTCGGTGTCGATCCGGATCTCGGTGCCCGGGCCGGTGAGTTCGACCACCCCGGCCTCGATCAGGGCGATCAGCTCCTCGATCCGGGAGACCGGCGGGCCGATCGACAGGAAGGCGTTGAGCGGGGTGTACCAGCCCTCCAGGTCGTCCCGGTGCGAGCTCCCCTCCAGCCCGCCGTGGTCCACCGCGAGGCGGATCTCGTTGCGCAGGTCGCGCAGGATGTCCAGGGCGGCCTTGAGCGGGCCGCTGAGGTTGCCGGCCCGGGCCGCCTCGACGTCCTCGGCCAGGTATCCGAGCAGCCAGTCGCGGAAGTCCTCCGGCCCGGTGAACTCCCGTTCCCCGTAAGGGCGGAAGAGCCGCTCCCAGTCCCAGCGCTCCGACTCGGGGATGCCGTACTCGTCGAGCAGGGCCGCGAAGCCGCCGCCGTGGGCGACCGTCAGGTACCGATCGACGAAGGGCTCCCGCTCGGCGCCGCGGCCCTTCGCGTCGAGCAGCGTGCCGTAGTAGACGCTCTCCACCTCGCGCGAGATCAGCGGCCACAGGTCGGTGCGGAACTGCACCGGCTCGCCGGCCGCGGACTGCTCGCGCAGCCCGGCGATGTACTCGGCGGTCAGCAACCGGGGGAAGTAGCGGCCGTACGCGCCCTTCTCGTTCTCGCCGCGGGCGTGGTACGGGATGCCGCGGCGCGAGGTGGCGAACAGCTTCGGCTCCCGGCCCGACGGCCGGTACACCAGCCGTCCGTCCGCGCGGACGAAGGCGCCGCCCCGGCCGACCGTGAACAGGGCCATGTGGTCGAAGAAGTTCAGCCCGAGGCCGCGCACCAGTACGTGCTGGCCCGGCAGGATGCCGCTCAGGTCGAGGTCCGCCGGGTTGGCCGGGGTGATGTAGGTGAGGTGGTGGATCCGGGACAGGCTCGCCGTCCGCTCCTCGTGCGGGGTCGGCCGGGCCGCGACGTGGCCCTGGGCGAGCACGATGGCGTCCAGGTGGTTGAGCCGGCTGCCGTTCTCCAGGCGGATGCCCTGCGGGCCGCCGGGGACACCGTGGGTGTCCGCCATCGCCACCGCCCGCGAGCGGTGCACCCGGACGGTGACGTGCGCGGGCGCGCCGTCCACCACCCGGCGGAAGCTCGCGTTCAGGTAGCGCCCGTAGAACGCCCGGGTGGGGTAGCTGTCGGCTCGCAGGACGCGGGCCTCGGCCACGCACTCCTCGTCCTGCCCGGAGGCGGCGCCGGCCCCGGCGACCTCCACCGCCCACTCCCACAGGCTCGGACCGGGCTCGATCGGCCCGTCGATCCGGGAGCTGTCGTCGGTGTACACGGTGATCTGCGAGGCGACGGTGTTCATCAGCAGGTGCCGTGACTGGTCCTGGCGCCAGACGGCGCCGGCGCCGGGCGCGGCCGGGTCGACCATGTGCACCGTGATGGAGCCGTGCGAGGGCTCCGCGCGCTCGTTGGCGCAGAGCCGCTCCAGAACGGACAGGCCGCGCGGGCCGGCCCCGATGACGCAGACCTCCAGCGCCGCCCTCGTACCCACTCCGCTCATGCGCCCGCCCCGCTTCGCTCGGCACGGGCGTCCGCCCGCGCGCACCTCTCGATGACGAGCTCGCTTCGCTCACTCACGGCTTCACGTCCTCCACGTCTTCCACGTCCGTCCGGGTGCCCTGCGGGGCGTCGGCGAGCAGCAGGCGGGCGAGCTCCAGGCGCTTGATCTTGGTGGTGGCGGTCCTCGGCAGCTCGTCCAGCCGCCGGTGGACCGGCTCGGCCATCGGCGGCAGCGACGCCGCGGCGCGCCGCCAGGCCGCCAGGTCCAGCGGTTCGTCGTCCTTGGTGCACACCACCGGCACGGCCCTGCCGTCCGGGCCGGGGATGATGATGACCTCGGCGAGGCCGGGCAGCTGGCCGAACAGGGTGTCCTCGGCCGCGAGGGTGCTGCCGAAGCCCTCGATCAGGTCGACCTCGCGGTCCAGCAGGTGCACGCAGCCCCACTTGGTGCGGTAGCCGACGTCGCCCATCCGCCACCAGCCGTCCGCCGACACCTGGGCGTCGTAGCGGTCCTGCTCGCCGAGATAGGTGACGATGCGCCCGTCGCTGCGCACCTCGATGAAGCCCGGGTTCCGCTCGGACGGCGGGTTGCCGTTCCGGCTGACCACCCGGACGTCGGTCATCCCGGGGAACGGCATGCCGACGCAGCGGCCGTCGTCGTCCAGGGTGCGGCGCCGGGTGAAGCCGCGGACGATGGCCGGGCCGACCTCGCTCTGCCCGTACAGCTGGCCGAAGAGCGGCGAGCGGCGCCGGGTGGCGCGCAGCAACCGGTGCACGGTCCGCGGGTGGATCGCGTCGAAGGTGCTGCTGAACAGCTTGACGTTGGACAGCGGGCCGCGCGGGTCCTGCGCCAACTCCTCCCACTCCATGAAGGAGTTGGGGTGCGCCTCCAGGATGCCCGGCTTCAGCCGCGCGAACAGGTCGCCGACGTGCTTCGGGTCCGACTCGCGCAGCACGACCAGCGGGAAGCCGCGGTAGAGGGAGATCGCCAGCGCGGTGATCAGTCGGGAGTGGACGAAGGAGACGTGGATGGCGATGGTCTCCCGGCCCGGGATCAGCGGGGCGATGACGGAGGCCTGCGGGCGGTAGCGGGACTGCAGGCTGAACCCGGTGTGCACGGCCAGCTTGGGTGTCCCGGTGGTGCCCGAGGTGTGGGTGATCAGCGTCGGGTGGTCGGCCGGCATGACGACGGGCTCGACCCTCTCCACCCCGGCCAGCGCCCGCAGTTCGACGGCATCCCGGTACGATCCGGAGGTCAGCACCACCCGGTCGGCGAGGTCGAAGACCGTCTCGGGCAGCACGTTCTCCAGCTTCTCCTGGTCGGTCACCAGGAACGGCCGGTCGGTGCGGCGGACCAGCTCGGCGACGGTCGCGCCGTCCAGTGCCGGCGACAGCAGCACCGGGACCGCCCCGATCCGCGCCGCCGCGCACGCGAGCAGCGTGATGTCGAAGCCGTCGGCCTTATACACCACCACCCGCCGGCTCGGCCGCACGCCCGCCGCCCAGAGCCGGGACGCCAGGTCGTCCACCAGGTCCGACACCTCGGCGACAGTCGCCCTGCGGCCCAACTCCGGTGCCGCGTCGAGGTCGTGGTCGAGGATGAGGACGTTCGCGCCGTGTCTGGCCGCGGCGCGCTCGAAGAGCATCCCGAGCTGAATTCCCCGGTTTCCGATACGTTGAAGAAGCACCTGTCCGCCTCCCGGTCCGCGGCTGTGCGCCGTCGGCGCCTGACGTGAATGGAATGGACACCACCCGCGGTGAAAGGGACACCGTCCGAGGTGAATTGGCGTGCCCGGGCGTCCGAATGGCCGCGTGCCCGGGTACCGGCCCGGGAATTCCGGGCGAATCGCGGAAAGGCCGGATACCGCCCGGCGTCACGCCTCTTCGATGACGGCCTTGATGCGCTGCAGGGTGGCGGCCAGATCGCCGGAGATCTTGTCGCCCCACTCCGCGAAGAAGCGCTGCTTCTCGGCCGCGTCCATCTCCGCGGTGATGCCCTTGATGCCCTGGGTGGCCGAGTCCATGCGGAAGTGGTGGGTCAGCAGGCTGCCGCCCTCGGCGGCCTCGATGTCGAAGCCCCAGACGCTCTCCTGCTTCTGGCCGTCCGAGTTGTGTATCGCCCACCGGAAGGTCCGGCCCGGCTCCGCGGTGACCACCTCGGACTGGGTCGTCCACCGGCCGCGGACCACCGGCGCCCAGGCGACGATGTCGTCGCCGCGGAGGTTGTCGCCGCGGAACACGGACCCGACGGCGGCCGGCTCGCCGACCGTCCATTCACCGCCCAGGCATTCCGGGCTCCATTCGCCGCTGCGCGGCAGGTCGCTGATCACCGCGTAGACCTCGATCGGTGTCGCGGAAATGCGGATGTCGGCGTCGGCGGAGAATATCGGCTGCTTCTCGTTGATGGTTTCGCCCATGCCGGGAATCGTCCCAGCCGGGCCCCGGCGGGGGTCAAGGACGGGGCGGCGGGTCCGTCAACTCCGTGATTCCGTGTCAACTCCGGCCCGGCGCCGCGGCGAACGGCCGCGAACCGGCCGGCACCACCGGCCGCGAACCGGCCGCCCCCTCGAACCGGCCGTCCCCTCGAACCGTTACGAACCGGCCCGGATCTCGCGGGCGAAGTGCAGGGCGACGATCGACATCCGGGCCGTGTGGTAGAAGCGGTGCGCGCCGTGGTTGGTCACCCCCGAGTCGAGCTCGATCCGGGCGCACCCCGCCCGTCGGGCCCGCTCCGCCAGCTCCGCCATCAGTCGCCCGCCGACCCCCGCCGACCGCACCGCGCGGTCGGTCACCAGGTCGTCGACGAACAGCAGCCGGCCGCGGCTGGTCGCCAGCACCCGGTGGGTCGCCACCCCGACGCACCGCCCGCGACCGTCGTACGCGGCGGTGAAGACCAGCCCCTGTGCGTGCGCCTCGGCGGCGAAGGCGGCGAACCCCTCGGCGGTCAGGGACGGCCTCAACTGCCGTATCAGCGGCCCGAGATCGGTCGCCATGGCGGCGTTCCCCGGCGTGACGTCAACCATCGTCAGTTCCATTCCCCGATCTTCGCAGGGAATCCCGACGGGGGCCGTGGTCAGCCCGTGGTCAGCCCGCGCAGGCCGGGCAGAGACCGCGGTAGGTGACGGCGGCGTCGGTGACGGTGAAGCCGAAGCGCTGGTCGACGGGGAGGCCGGCGAGGGGGTCGTCGGTGGGGTGGACGTCGCGGATGGTGCCGCAGTGGGTGCAGACGAGGTGCTGGTGCGGGTGGTGGGCGTTGGGGTCGTAGCGCTTGGCCCGGCCGTCGGTGGAGACCTCGGTGACCTCGCCGAGGGTGACCAGTTCGCCGAGGGTGTTGTAGACGGTGGCCCGGGAGATCTCGGGCAGGCGTTCGGCGGCCCGGGCGTGGACCTCGTCGGCGGTGAGGTGCACGTGCTCGCCGTCCAGGACCTCCGCCACGACACGCCGCTGGGAGGTGAGGCGCCAGCCGCGTCCGCGCAGTCGCTCCAGCAGGTCACTCATATCGGTTCACCTATTCAGGTCAATGGGAGGTCAGGATTTTACCAAGTTATTTCGGCTTCTCTCCGGTTCCCGATCGGATATGTGTTTGGTGTCGTTCTTGACGTGGATCGTGTCCATCGTAGGATCGGCTCCGGCGATAGCCTGGGTAGCAGGAAGTAGCAGTGAAGACACCGTGATCCGCCTTGTAGGGAAGGATTTCCATGTCTGAGAACCACGATCCGATCGTTACCGAACCCGAGCCGCAGGCGGAGGGCACGGGCGGCTGCCCGGTGGCCCACGGGCGCGCGCCGCACCCCACCCAGGGCGGCGGAAACCGCCAGTGGTGGCCGGAGCGGCTCAATCTGAAGATCCTCGCGAAGAATCCGGCCGTGGCGAATCCGCTCGGCGCCGACTTCGACTACGCCGCGGCGTTCGGATCCCTCGACCTTCCGACCGTGAAGCGCGACATCGAGACGGCCCTCACCACCTCGCACGCGTGGTGGCCGGCCGACTACGGGCACTACGGCCCCTTCATCATCCGGATGGCGTGGCACAGCGCGGGCACCTACCGGATCAGCGACGGCCGCGGCGGCGCCGGCGCCGGGCAGCAGCGCTTCGCCCCGCTGAACAGCTGGCCCGACAACGCCAGCCTGGACAAGGCCCGCCGCCTGCTGTGGCCGGTGAAGAAGAAGTACGGCCGCGACCTCTCCTGGGCCGACCTGATGATCCTGGCCGGGAACGTCGCCCTGGAGTCGATGGGCTTCGAGACCTTCGGTTTCGGCGGCGGCCGCGTGGACGAGTGGGAGCCGGACGAGGACGTCTACTGGGGCCCGGAGACCACCTGGCTCGGCGACGAGCGCTACACCGGCGACCGCCAGCTGGAGCGGCCGCTCGCCGCCGTCCAGATGGGCCTGATCTACGTCAACCCCGAGGGCCCCAACGGCACCCCGGACCCGCTCGCCGCCGCCCGCGACATCCGCGAGACCTTCTACCGGATGGCGATGAACGACGAGGAGACCGTCGCGCTGATCGCCGGCGGCCACACCTTCGGCAAGACCCACGGCGCGGGCCCGGCGGACAACGTCGGCCCCGACCCCGAGGACGCCCCGATCGAGCAGCAGGGCCTCGGCTGGAAGAGCACCTTCCGCACCGGCAAGGGCGGGGACGCGATCACCAGCGGCCTGGAGGGCGCCTGGACGGCCACCCCGGTGACCTGGGACAACAGCTTCTTCGAGACGCTGTTCGGCTACGAGTGGGAGCTGACCAAGAGCCCGGCCGGCGCCTTCCAGTGGAAGCCGAAGGGCGGCGCCGGAGCGGGCACCGTCCCGGACGCCCACGACCCGTCCAAGCGGCACGCCCCGACGATGCTGACCACCGACCTGTCGCTGCGCCTGGACCCGGTCTACGAGCCGATCTCCCGGCGCTTCCTGGAGCACCCCGAGGAGCTCGCGGACGCCTTCGCCCGCGCCTGGTTCAAGCTGACCCACCGCGACATGGGCCCGCTCGCCCGCTACGTCGGCGCGGAGGTGCCGACCGAGCAACTGGTGTGGCAGGACCCGCTGCCCGCGGTCGGCTACCAGCAGATCGACGCCGCGGACGTCGCCGCCCTGCGGGAGCGGATCGCCGCCTCCGGGCTGTCGGTGTCCGAGCTGGTGTCCACCGCGTGGGCGGCGGCCTCCTCCTTCCGCGGCAGCGACAAGCGCGGCGGCGCCAACGGCGGCCGGATCCGGCTCCAGCCGCAGATCGGCTGGGAGGTCAACGAGCCGGACCGGCTGGCCTCGGTACTGCGCACCCTGGAGGGCGTGCAGCAGGAGTTCAACGCCCGGTCCGGCGCCAAGCAGGTCTCGCTGGCCGACGTGGTGGTGCTGGCCGGCGGCGTCGGCGTGGAGAAGGCCGCCCGGGCGGGCGGCCGCGACGTGGTGGTGCCGTTCACGCCGGGCCGGGTGGACGCGACGCAGGAACTCACCGACGTCGACTCCTTCGCGGCGATGGAGCCGACCTCGGACGGCTTCCGCAACTACGTGGGCAAGGGCAGCCGGCTGGGCGCCGAGTACCTGCTGCTCGACAAGGCGAACCTGCTGACCCTGAGCGCGCCCGAACTGACCGTCCTGGTCGGCGGCCTGCGGGTGCTGGGCGCCAACTACCAGCAGTCCCCGCACGGCGTCCTCACCGAGACCCCCGAGGCCCTGACGAACGACTTCTTCGTCAACCTGCTGGACCTGGACACGGAGTGGAAGGCCACCTCGGAGGACGGGCACACCTTCGAGGGCCGGGACGCGGCCACCGGCGCGCTCAAGTGGACCGGCACCCGGGCCGACCTGGTCTTCGGCTCCAACTCCGAACTGCGCGCCGTCGCCGAGGTCTACGCGAGCGACGACGCGAAGGAGAAGTTCGTGGCGGACTTCGTCGCGGCGTGGGTCAAGGTGATGAACCTGGACCGGTTCGACGTCGCCTGATCCCGGATTCCCGTGCGGCTGAAGGGAGTTGGCGTCAGCCGTCCGGAAAGCGGGACCGGCCCGCCATCGGCCCGGAGGTGTCCGCCTCCGGGCCGATGGCTGCCCGCCGTCCGGGCGGCCCGGGCGCGGACGGTCGAGGCGCTGCGGGCGCGGTGAGGGGCCGGGCGGCGGGTCAGGCGCCCTCGCCGGGCCGGTGACCATCCGCCCCGGGCTCCGCCGCGGTGTCCCGCTCCGCCGCGTTCTGCGCGGCCGGGTCCTGTTCGGCCTGGTGCTGTTCCGCCGTGTCCTGCTCCGCCGTGTCCTGCTCCGCCTTGTGCTCGGCGGCCCGGACCTGCTCGGCGAAGTCCTGCGCGTCGATCCGCTCGACCGTGGCCCCGTGCCGGGAGGCCAGGTCGTCGGCCCGGTCGGGGGAGGACTCCCGGAGCTCCAGGACGAGCAGCGCGCCACCGTCCGGGACGCGGGGCGAGAGCATGATCAGACCGGCGCCGCCCTCCGTCGCCCGGCCCTCCTCGGCGGCGTTGCCGAGCGCCGCACCGGCCGCGAAGCCGAGCAGGACGCCGATCGGCCCGCCGACCAGGCCCACCAGGCCGCCGAGGACGCCGGAGCCGACGGTGGTCACGCCCGCGCCCCGGGTGAAGGTGTCCTGGATCTCCAACAGGCCGTCGGCGCTGCGTTCCAGCGCCGCCAGCTGCCGCAGGCCGGGCAGGTGCTGCGCCTCGTCGAAGGCCGTCCGCCATGCGGCGGCGTCCGGGAAGGTCAGCAGGACGACGTTGTGCTGCTCGCTCATCGTGCTCCGATCGGGCCGGGGGCGGGGGTTGCCGGATTCCATCGTGGCCTTCGGTGCTCGGCCTGGCCACAGGAGCGACGGGCGCGCGACTGCCCGGGGCTCGGCCGTTCACACGTGAGGCCTGGTTCAGGCTCCCGTCACCGCCCGGATTCCGGACAGGTGTACCCCGACTCGCCCTTGCCGCCTCACCGCCCCTCCCCCCGCGCGCTCCATCCCCCGGCCCCCTGACCCCCGACCTTCTGGCCCCGCGTCCCGCCCCCTGAGATGGTCGGCGAGGTCGGGCCGCGCGGGCTTGGCCGGGACGTTCCTGTGATCGTCGGACCGCGTGCCCGGAGTGCACCGCAACCGGCCCCTGAATCGAACATCGCGGACCCTCCCGGTGATCGATTGCCACCAACTCGCCGCCGCCGACACGGAATCGCCCGGATCGAGTGAGACCGGCCGGGACACGCCGGACGGCCCGGCGGACCGCTGCCAGGATCGGGGTCCGCACCGCAGCCAGCCCTTCGCAGAGTGCCCTCCGGCACCGCTGCCGACCCCACACGCCCACGCGGCGGTGAGGGCTGCCCGCGCGCGGATCCGCTGCGGCCACCGGCCGCCGTACCAGGGAACAAGGGAGCACTGTGTCCGAACAGATCGTGAAGCCCGAGAAGCCCCACACCCCGCCCGACCGCACCTCGCCCGGTCAGGACCAGCCCGGTCAGGACCAGCACGAAGAGGAACTGCGCCTGCGCTTCCCCGGCGACCGCCGCGCCGAGGCCGGGGCGTCGATGTCGGCGAGCGCGATGCTGCGCCGCCTCCCGCACCTGGTGCGCCGCGCGCTGGCGCTGGCGTGGGCGGCGGACCGGACGTCCACCGTGCTGCTGCTGGTGTGCCAGGCGCTGGCGGGCGTGTTCGGGGCGTTGGCGCTGTACGCGACGACCGGCACCCTGGGCGCGCTGCTGGTGGCGGGCCCGGTGGGGGAGCACCTGCGGACCGCCGCGCCGTCGCTGCTCCTGCTGACCGTCTCGGCCGCGCTGCGCGCGGTGCTGGGGATCGCGGTGGTGGGGCTGTCCGGCCGGGTGTCACCGAGGGTCACCCGGGAGGCGGAGCTGGCGCTGATCGCCGCCGGGTGCGCGGCCGAGCTGCGGGCGTACGACGAGCCCGCGTACAACGAGCAGTGGGAGGCGGCCGACCGGGGTGCCTCGACCACGCCGGACCTGCTCTCCAACGCCCAGGACGTGATCGCCTCGACGGTCTCGCTGGCCGCCGCGGCGGGCGTCCTGGCGACGCTCCACCCGTGGCTGGTGCCGCTGCTGCTGCTGGGTTCGGTACCGACCGGGGTGGCGGCCGTCCGGACGGCCCGGATCCACTACCTGGCGGCCGTGGCCACCAACGAGGACCGTGGCGCGCTGCGCGTCTACCGCTGGTTCCTGATCGACAAGACCCGCGCGGACCAGGTCCGTTCGGACCAGGTCACGCCGTTCCTGATGGCCAAGTACCGCCGCGCCGAGGAGAAGATCGTCGAGGCGACGGACCGGGCGACCAGGGAGGCGGCGAAGGTCTCCCTGCTGGCCTCGCTGGGTACGGGGGCGGGCAGCGCGCTGGTCTGGGGCACGCTGCTGTACCTGGTGGCGAGCGGCCGGATCGACCTGGCGGCGGCGGGTACGGCGACGTTCGCGCTGCGGACGGCCTCGTCCGGGTTGCAGGGCCTGGTCGGCAACGGCGCCCGGCTGTACCGGATGGGCCTGTACCTGGACGACTACTTCACCTTCCTGGACGAGGCCGGCGGTCACCGGATCCGGCGCGGCGGGATCGTGCCGGACGCGCCGCAACTGGTGGAGGTCGCGGACCTCGGGCACGCCTACCCCGGCGAGCAGCAGGAGCCGGCGCTGTGCGGGGTCAGCATGACGCTGCGGGCCGGGGAGGTGGTGGCGGTGATCGGGCAGAACGGCAGCGGCAAGTCCACGCTGTTGAAGCTGCTGTCCGGCCTCTACCTGCCGCAGTCCGGCCGGATCTGCTGGGACGGCGTGCCGGTGGAGGAGCTGGACGCGGACGGCATGTGGTCGCGGGTGGCCCGGGTGCCGCAGGAGTTCGCGCGCTGGCCGCTGGGGGCGGCCGAGAACGTTCACCTGGGGCACCTCACCGAGCAGGTGATGGCGGACGTGGAGCGGGCGGCCGCGCGGACGGGTTTCGACGAGGTCGTGGCCCGGCTGCGGTCGGGCTGGCGCACGCTGCTGGCCCAGGGCTGGTGGGGTGGCGCCGAGTTGTCGGGCGGCGGCTGGCAGCGGGCGGCGGTGGCCCGGGCGCTGTACCGGACGGTGCGCAGCCCGGGGCTGTTGATCCTGGACGAGCCGACCTCGGACCTGGACCCGCGCGCCGAGCACCGCATCCTGCACGCGCTGCGCGCCCTCGCCCCGGGGCGGATCACGCTGCTGGTGACGCACAACATCGCCAACGCGGCGGTGGCGGACCGGGTGATCGTGATGGACCGGGGCCGGATCGTGCAGACCGGCACCTGGGCGGAGCTGGCGGCGCGCCCGGACGGGCTGTTCCGTGAGCTGCTGGACCTCCAGCGGGACCGGACGGTCCCGGCGCAGCGGGTCTGACGTCTTCGGCCGTCGAAGGTCGGTGCTGCCCGTCCTCCGTACCGTCGTCGTCACGGCGGTACGGAGGACGGGCGGCGCGTCCGCCGGGCGCGCGGGTTCTCGTCGACGGCCCTGCGCCAGTGGGCCGGTGCGTCAGTGCATGGTGCGTGCCGCGTCGCGCAGCCTGCGCCAGGTGCGGCTGACGGACGCCAGCCCGGTCCGTCCGGCGCCGGTCCCGCCGCCTTGCCAGGTCCGGGCCGCCTCGGCGAACGACTCCGCGCGCTCCGCGTTCTGCGCCGCAGCCTCCGCCCGGGCCGCCCGCGCCTGTGCGGCCCGGGCGGCGAGCCGCAGGTCCTCCGGTTCGATCTGGTCGAGCCTCGCCCGGACGTGGTCGAGCAGCGCGGCGCAGGAGTCGCCGATCGCGGCCTCGCCGAGCGGGCGCGCCGGGAGGTCCAGCCCGTCCGTCAACCGCCGCTCCAGGGCGGTCCGCAGGTCCGGTACGGAGATGTCGCGGATCGTCAGTGAGAGGTGGGCGGAGAGTCCGGCGGCGCCGACCGCGCGGTGCGCGAAGCCGCGCGGGACGTAGAGCACGCTGCCGGGTTCGAGGACGCTGTGCAGGAGCCGCGGGGAGTGCTCGTCGTCGGGGAGTTCTCCCGGCGTCCAGTGCGCCACGGTCGGCGCGTCGTGGACGTACCAGGTCTTGCGTCCGGCCGCCTGGAGGACGAACACGTCGGCGTCGTCGCGGTGCACCGCGAGGCCCTGGCCGCCGGCGGGTGTGACGAAGAAGAACGCCTCGACGCGCCGGTCGAGTTCTTCGGACAGCCGCGCCACCAGCTCGCCCGTCGGGCGGTGCCACTGGTCGACGCAGCGCAGCAGCAGCGTCGCCCCGGTGCCCAGGAGTGCGAGGACCTTCGCGCGGTCGGCGAAGCCGTGGTACGTCACGCCGTTGACCACGCGTGACGTGGTGTAGGCCTCGGGCGGGACGGTCACCTTGGTGGAGCGGACCATCTCCAGATAGGGGGTGCGCAGCAGCCCGGTGTCGAAGGCGGCGTCCAGCGCGTCCAGGTCGAACGGCGGGGCGAGTTTCTCCGGCGTGAAGACCGCGGGCTCGCGCTGCCACTGGTGGCCGGTGAAGCTCCGGACGTCGCCGACCCAGTCGGCCAGCGTGGGCGATTCCATGGTGTGTCCCGTGGTGTCAGGGTGTTCGGGGTCCGTGGGTCAGGCCCTGGTCCCGGCGTCGAACCGCACGGAGAGCAGGGAACGCAGGGGGACGTGCGCCTCCTGCCGCGGGCCGCGAATGGCGAGCCCGTGGTCGAAGGCGACGTTCAGCAGGCGTTCGGCCAGGGGGACGACCAGGTGCTTGGCCCAGCAGCGGGCCCCGTCGAAGCCGAACGGCATGAACCCGGGCGACTTCTCCGGGTCCGCCACCCCGGCCCACCGTTCGGGCCGGAACTCCAGCGGGTCGGACCAGTGCTCCGGGTGGCGGTGCATCAGGAGCGGGAAGAGCGCGACGCGGTCCTCGGGGTGGATCTCGGGGTGCAGCCCGGTGTAGGCGCGGCCGTCGTTGCGGAACAGCATCCACGCGGGCGGGAGCAGCCGCAGGGTCTCCCACAGGACCTCGGTGAGGTCGGCGCGGGCGTCCTCCCGCTCCCGGTCCGGCCCCATGAGCCACAGGGCGTTGCCGGCCAGCGCGGCCACCCCGTCGCAGAGGGTGGCCGTCGACCGCCGGTACAGCGCGATGGCCTGCCTCCGCTCCCGGGTGCCGTCGGCGTCGCGGATCTGCCCGGCCAGCGCGGTGCTCCTGCCCTCGGCGGCGGATCCCGGCCAGACGGTGACGGCGCGGTCGACGATCCGGGAGAGCCGGTCGGAGCGGGTGACGCCGCGTTTCGACAGGAGGGAGACCGGCAGGGGGTCGGACGTGAAGAGCCATCGGCGCAGGTAGGAGGTGGCCGCGTAGGGCCAGGCGCCGGACAGTCCACGTGCCGGGGGCGGCGGGGCCTTGATGCCCGCCATGACGTCCTGCCCCAGCGCGCGGATCGTCCGGGTCGCGCTGTCGTGGTGGATGTCCGCTCCCGCGGCGGGCTTGTAGACCGAGCGCTCCGCCGACCGCACGGGGCGCGCCGCGACGATTTCGGCCATCAGCCCGCTGTCGGAGACGCCGACCGTGCGGGCGTCGATCCGGAATACCTTTTCTTCCCTGGTCAGCAGGTCCTGGATCTTCGGGGCGTAGGCGATGGAATGGCTGCGGCCGATTGCCGGCGCCATTTCTTCCATGAGAATCGCGCCTCCAACGGAATGGCGATGAAATGGCGATGAAATGGATTCCCCCGGCGGGCGGAGAACTCCGGGCAGGTGAACGGGTGGGGCGCTCTGCGGCGCCGGCGGAGGCCGCGGCGTGGCCGCGGCCCCCGCCGTCAACGGTGCGTCAGATGACGTGCGCGATCCACGAGTGGTCGGCGAGGTCCTCGTCACGCTTGAACTTCTTCACGATCGCCTTGATCATCTTCATGGGTACTCTCCATTCCCGGGATGGCAGGCACGGTGGAGCAAGGATGCCCGCGGCTTGGCGGAAATTCGGTATTCCGATCGGAACCCCGAACCGACTTTCATCTAACTCCGGACCTTAACCGAAAGCCAGGGTTCCTGACACCCTTTTGACAAAGGATGACCTCCTCGCCGGTCCGTATTGTGCGGCGCATTGGATGGCCGATCGTTATAACTTCCCGAGGCGTGCGGTGGGGGACCATATCGGTATGGAGCTGAGGATTGAGGCCACCGACCTGCCGGGGCGTGAGTGTGCCGCCGCGCCGGGCTTCCCGGGCTACCGGGACCTGCACGTCGCCGTCCAACGCCGGGGTCGCCCGGCCGAGTTGCTCGACCCGGTCCCGGGGGACGCGCCGCGCGCCCGCTGGTCCCTGGAGTGCGAGGCGCAGCCGGCACCTGGAGGTGCGGACCTCACCGGCGGCGTGGACATCACCGGCCGGTACGTGCAGGGCGGCCCCGGTGCCCGGTTCGTCTACCTGAACTGGGTGACCGGGAGCGGCGACGGCTGGGCGCTGTTCCGTCGGGCCAAGCTGCTGCTGGCGGCGGTCGACCGGGAGGTCGCCGGGGCGGCGGTGGAGCGCGGCGTCCTGGTGGCCCGGCTGCGCCTGACGGACGCCAAGGGCCGTCCGTTGTGCGCCGCCGTCCGTCCTCCCGTGGTGACCTGGTCGGCGGAGGGCTGAGCGCGAGGGGCCCGAACGCGCGAGGAGGGCCCCGCCGCACGCGGGGCCCTCCTCGATGTCCGGGACGCGGACGTCAGTTGTACGTGGTGGTGACGGTCACGCCGCCGAAGCCCTGCTGGGCGTAGAGGCTGAAGTACACCCAGCCGGACGGCGGGTTGGTGATGGTGAGGGTCTCGCCGTTGCCGGGGTTGGTGGACTTGGCCAGGTTCGACCCGGTGGTGGCCCACGCACCCCCGTTGTAGTAGAGGTCGGCGTTGCCGGTGCCGCCGCTGGTGGTGATGGTCAGCTGCTTCACGCCGGCGGGCAGGTTGAGGAAGTTGTAGCTGTAGTTGCCGGTGGTGGCGGCGACGCCGTCGCGGCGGCAGTTCTTGTCGTACTGCCGGGTGTCGCCGGCGGTGCAGAGCGGCGCCTGGTTGGTGGGCAGCGAGCCGCAGTTGTCGGCGCCGCAGGCCTTGAGCCAGGTCGCGAAGTCGGCGTCGTACTTGGTGCCGATGGTGGTCTTGAGCAGGGTGCGGGCGCCGTTCCAGTCGCCGACGCGGTACTTGGCGAGAAGTGCGTCGACGTCCTGCGGGTGCGACTGGAGCATGTAACGCACCGCCAGGTAGCCCCAGTTGTAGACCTTGGTGGAGTCGGAGTTGTCGTAGGTGTTGTCGAAGAGGGTGCTCAGCGCGTAGGTGCCCTTGGCGGCCTGCGCGACGGCGTCGTCGTAGTGGACGCCCCGGTAGCTGTACGAGATGTACTCGGCGAGGCCCTCGACCCACCAGACGGTCGGGGTGGTCATGCCGGCGTCGAAGTCGCCGTAGAAGTCGTAGCGGCCGTCGAGGTAGTGGGTGTACTCGTGGTTGAGGTTCCAGATCTGGAAGCTGGGGCGCAGCCAGTCGGCCTGGTGGGCGATGAAGCGGGCCTGGTTGCCGGCCTTGGCCGGGTCGCCCTCCTCGTACATGCCGCCGTTGTCGACGGCGATGTTGTACATCTCCCAGGCGTACAGGCTGTAGTTGTAGTAGTCGTCGAAGACGACGACCTCAAGGCTGGTGTTGTTGTCGTCGGCGACCGGGCCGTTGTCCTTGACCACCTTGTGGAAGAACGCGTCCTCGTTGATCAGGCTGGTGCAGGTGTCGGCGAACTGCTGCGCGGTCATGCTCTGCGCACGGATGCGCAGGTTGGCGTTGCAGGTGTGGTCGGTGGTGAGCACGAGCGGGACGAGCCGGGTGGGCAGGTCGCAGGTGCCGTAGTAGGAGCAGTTGCCGGTGTCCTTCTTCTCCGCGAACCAGACCAGGTTCATGGTGAGCGGACCGGTGTTGCCGACCAGCGGGTAGCGGTTGATCAGGTCCTTGACGATCGGCCGGCCCTGGGCCTTGGTGGCGTCGTTGGCGACCAGGTTGCCGATCTGGATGCCGATCGAGGTGACCAGGTCGGAGCCGTTCAGCTGGGCGCCGTTGCGGGTGACGAAGGACGCCATGGTGGTGGCGAAGGAGGGGTCGGCCTGGAGGGCCGCGGTGAAGGCGGGGAGGTCGAAGCCGCGCTCGATGACGGTCTTGGTGTTGGCGACGGCGGTGGCCATCGAGCCGGTCCAGGCGCCGGTGTAGTCGGTGAGCAGGCGCTTGACGACGCCGGTGTAGCGGGCGTTCTCCTGGGCGCTGTCGATCAGGGTGACGGCCTCGGCGAGGGTCGCGCCGTTCGCCTCGGTGACGTCCTTGCTGTGCGGGGCGGCGAAGAAGCCGTCGAGGGCGCCGCGAATGGCGGTCTGCAGGGTGGCGCCGTACGGGCCGACCACGTCCGGGTTGTACCACTGCACGTAGTAGCCGGCGCGGAGGTAGACCACCAGTTGGCCGGCCGAGGTGGAGTCGTCGCCGGGGTAGGCGGCGGAGACGTCGCGCAGGGCGTTGGCGACGGTGGCCATCTGCGCCTCGTTGAACGCGCCCTTGGCGTCGTTGCCGGTCAGGTTGTACAGGGTGTTGACGCAGCCGAGGTCGGCGGCCTTGACCTTCTGGACGAGCGCGGCACCGGTGTTGCCGGTGAAGGCGGAGACGTCGCAGGCGGCGGCCGCCGAGAGCTGCTTGGCGGCCTTGGCGGCGGCGTGCGCACCGGTGGCGCTGCCCGCCGCCGGGCGCTGGACTTGGCCTGCTGGTCCGAGGCCAGCGGACGGTCGTCCTTCGGCGTGTCGGGGGACTTGGGCACCGGGACGGAGCGCGGCGCCGCCGCCTTGCCGGCCTGGGCCTGGGCCTGGGCCTTGAGTGTGGTGGTGGAGTTGGCCGTCGCGGCGTGTGCCTGCGGGGCGAACAGGCCGAGCGCGAGGAAGAATGCGGCGCCGAGCGCGGGCAGTTTCCGCGCCTGGGCCGTGGTTATCCGGAAGGGACGCATCTGTGGGGGCCTCCGGGGCCGTCGAGGGTTGCCGTGTGGTTGGGGACACACGGGTTCCTGATGTGTGACATGTAAAATGGCACAGTGATTGCGGTCGGGGGAAGGCTTGGGAACGGATTCGCGTCGGGCGAGATCGAACCGTTGCCGGATCAACGCGCCGTCAGACCGGCGACGGGGGTGCGATCCGGAGTAAAAGCGGTGAAACCCTCAGGCGGCCGCTGCCCGCACCAACGGCGTCAACGCCGCGAACTCCAGCGGCGCCGAAGGATCCACCGACAGCTCCGCCGGAGCCGGCTCGGCGCCGGAGCGGACCAGCAGATCGCCGATCGCCGCCACCATCGCCCCGTTGTCCGTACAGAGCCTCAACGGCGGCACCCGCAGCGTGATCCCGGCCGCCGCGCAGCGCTCCTCGGCCAGCGACCGCACCCGGGAGTTGGCCGCGACCCCGCCGACCACCACCAGGGTGCCGATCCCGTGATCGGTGCAGGCCCGCACCGCCTTGCGGGTCAGCACGTCGGCGATCGCCTCCTGCAACCCGGCCGCCGCGTCCGGCACGTACGGGTCCGAGCCGCCCGAGCGCTGCGCCTCCACCCAGCGGGCGGCGGCCGTCTTGAGCCCGGAGAACGAGAACGCGTACGGGTCGTCCCGCGGTCCGGTCAGCGGGCGCGGCAGGCGCACGGCCGTCGGGTCGCCCTCCCTGGCCGCCCGGTCGATCGCCGGTCCGCCGGGGTAGGGGAGGCCGAGGATCCGGGCGACCTTGTCGAAGCACTCGCCGGCCGCGTCGTCCAGGGTGTCGCCGAGGTGGACGATCGGATCGCGGGCGAGGTCGCGCACCAGCAGCAGCGAGGTGTGCCCGCCCGAGACGATCAGTACCACGCAGGGGTTCGGCAGCGGCCCGCCGTCCAGCGTGGCGGCGGCGACGTGCCCGGCCAGGTGGTGCACCCCGTACAGCGGGACGCCGAGCGAGAACGCGTAGCCCTTGGCCGCGGCCACCCCGACCTGGAGCGCCCCGGCCAGCCCCGGACCGGTCGTCACCGCGACGGCGCCGACGTCGTCGAGCGTCAGCCCGGCCCGCGCCAGCGCCTCGCCGACCACCGGCGCCATCGCGTGGACGTGCGCCCGGGCGGCGATCTCCGGCACCACCCCGCCGAAGCGGGCGTGCTCGTCCATCGACGACGCCACCGCCTGTCCGAGCAGCACGCCGTCCCGGACCAGACCCGCGCCGGTCTCGTCGCAGGAGGACTCGATCCCCAGCACCACCGGCGATCCGGTCATGGTCACTCACCCTTGTCACTCATTACATGTACTTGTGACCATTGTGCCCGACGAGACGTGCGGAATAAGCAGGAGCCCATGCTTCGTTCCTGCAACCCATACGCAATAGTGTTGTCCCGGCACGATCACCACCGTTGAACCCGCCGAAAGGGGCCGTGTCCTGATGGGCACCTACTCGCTTCCCGACCTGCCGTACGACTACTCCGCGCTCGAGCGGGCGATGTCCCCCGAGATCCTCGAACTGCACCACTCCAAGCACCACGCCGCCTACGTCAAGGGTGCGAACGACACCCTGGACCAGCTGGCCGAGGCGCGCGACAAGGAGCAGTTCGGCGGCCTGGTCGGCCTGCAGAAGACCTTCGCCTTCCACCTGTCCGGCCACGTGCTGCACTCGCTGTTCTGGCAGAACCTCTCCCCGGAGGGCGGCGACCGCCCCGAGGGCGAGCTGGCCGACGCCATCACCGAGCACTTCGGCAGCTTCGAGGCCTTCCGCAAGCAGCTCACCACCGCCACCACCGGCGTGCAGGGCTCCGGCTGGGGCATCCTCTCCTGGGAGCCGCTGGCCAAGCGCCTGATCGTCGAGCAGGTCTACGACCACCACGGCAACGTCGGCCAGGGCACCACCCCGCTGCTCGCCTTCGACGCCTGGGAGCACGCCTACTACCTGCAGTACCGCAACGTCCGCCCCGACTACGTCGAGAAGCTCTGGGACGTCGTCAACTGGCAGGACGTCTCGTCCCGCTTCGCGGCCGCCAAGGCCGTCTGACCCGGCCGACGACAGTGCCCCGGACCGGTCGGGCGGTCCGGGGCACCGGCCTGCCCGCGTCACGGCAGCTGCAACAGCGCCTTCCGGTGCCGCCAGGCGAGCCGCAGGAGTGCCGCGCCGGCGGGCTGCATCGGCTCGGTGGTGGTGAGGCGATCCACCTGCTCGGCTGTGAACGGGATGCCGGCTGAGCGCCCCGTCGCGTCCTCCAGCCCGACGCGGTGGCCCTCGTCGTTGGTCGAGACGATGCGCCGGAACGTGTCGTCGAACAGCTCGGCGTCGAACACGGCCACGGTCAGCATGTCGGTGACGAAGGTCAGCGGATCCATCCCCAGGCCCAGCCAGAACACCCGCAGGCGGCCGTCCTCACGTGCTGCGGTGAGCGCTCTGTCGAGTGGCCGGGCGGCGTAGTCGATCGGCGCCCTGTCGCTCCCGTAGTCCTCGGCGTCACCGAGCAGTTCCTCGCCCAGCTCCCGCAGAATCGCCCGCCAGAGGTCGAAGTCGTTCCCCTCGTTCCACGGCGCGTCGTGCGAGGCCTGGAACATCCCGACCGGCATCACCTGGAAGAGACCCCCGCCGCTGGCGACCTTCTCGGGATCACGCCAGTGCAGCACGAACTCCGCTTCGCCTGTCCTGCGATCGTGCCGGATGGTCAGCGTACTGATGGCCGCCATGACCGGCCGGCGCGCAAGGTCGGTCGGGTCGCCGATGGCGGCTCGGAAGGGCGTGGCGGCCTCGCCCGCCAGGACCGCCGCCGCGTACTCGTGCGCGACGGCCTCACAGATGTTGATCACGTCGAAGTACCGGCCGCGGCCGAACGTCAGCGTCGGATCGCCCGCAGACGTTCCGACATCGAGCAGGCGGTAGCAGCTTCGGTCCTCGAACAGCCTGGGCTTGGCGAGATCCCCGACAGCGTCGGCATAGCGGCGATGGGTGGATCCATCGACCCGGTGCGGGCGGACGCGGTCGAGCTCCGGCTCGCCGCTGTCCAGGTCGGCCTCCGGCGCGTCCGGCACCCACCGCAGCCGGACGCGCTCCAGCGGCACCGGCCGCTCCGGAATCCAGTGCCGCCGAGCCAGCAACGGAGTCCCCGGGACCAGCCGCTCGGGATCGCTCTCGGCAAGGAGCCGATTGGTCAACTCGAAGCGGTGGTCGTTGAGGAAGCTCCGCACCCATCGCCACTGCTCCCGACTGTCGGACGGGCCTGGTCGGTCATCTGCCACGATTCACCCTAACGCCGCGGCTCGTTCGTCGAGTTCCCCGGCACCGGCTACGCCGCGGAGGCGGTAGAGGCGGGCCCGCAGGTCGCGGACGGCGTCCTGGACCTTGACCGAGCGGATGCCGTCCGCGCAGTCGAGGAAGTCGTTCCAGGACGCGAGGGCGCCGTCGACGTCGTCCTGCCGGAGCCGGACGGTGCCGAGGTCGGCGAGGACGATCGCGCGGGTGCGGCGGCGGTCGAGGCCGTGGATGTCGAGCGCGTGGTGGAGGTGTTCCTGCGCGCTGGTGTAGTCGCCGAGCCGGGCGAGGATCATGCCGGACTCGTGCGCCCACCGGCCGATGCTGTAGTGCGAGGCCCACGACTCGCCGGGCGCGCCGTCGGCCCGTTCGATCGCGCTCTGGGACGCGGCGAGCGAGCTGGTCGCGGTGCGCCGGTCACCGTCGAGGGCTGCGGCGTTGGCGAGGGTGGCCTGGTAGTAGGCCAGGGCTCGGGAATCATCCAGGTGTCTGGCCTGGTCGACGCACTCTTCCGCTATCCGCACGGCGGTGGGCCTGAAACCCAGGTCGATGGCCTGGACGGCCAGACCGCGCAGGGCGGTGGCGGCCAACTCGGCGTCGCCGGCCTCGGAAGCCAGCCGGAAGGAATGCGCGTAGTACTGCTGGGCGGCGTCCTGGTTCCCCTCGTCCTGGGCCATCCACCCGGCCAGGTGGACGAGTTGGGAGGTCGCCGCGAACAGCTCCCGGCCGACGGCTTCACTCCAGCTCCCGTCCAGCCAGGGGGCGACGTCGTCGTGGAGGTAGCGAACGGCGAGATGGCGGGCATGGCCGCCACCGAGCTCGGCGGCCGCGTCGCCCAGCGACTTCGTCATCTGGCGGATCGCTGCGACCTCTCCCCGGCCCACCTGCACCTTCGCATCAGTCTTCAGCCGTGTCCGCCGCAGGATGGCGTCTGGATCAGGCAGGCCCAACGCTGCGAGCGCGTACGCGCTGGAGGCGGCCACGAATCCCCGGCGATCCACCACGTCCCTCCGGCTCAGCTCGATGACGGAATCCACGGTATCGCCAGTTCTGATCTCGTCCTGACCAGTTGGCGGGCTGCTAACCGTTTCTGCTAGATCGATACCCAGAACCGAGATCAGGTGCGGCATCCAGTATTTCGGGACGCGCCCGCCGCGCTCCCAGCGAGATACCTGGCCCCGGTCTGGCCCTGCGCCCCCTTTGCCTTCGGCCTCGCCGAGTTCGCGACCAAGCCTGGGCTGTGACCAGCCCTTGTTCTCCCGCGCGGTCCTGATCAGGCCTGCGACCGTTACAGATCCCCTTGACACGGTGCCCTCCGTTGGGTCGACACCAGGCCCACATCCTGGCACCTTATCCGTTTGCGTACACGGCTGTTGACTTAGCGTCAGCCGCTCCGGCAGTGACGATATCTCTCCCGGGCGGCAGGCCCAACGCCATAGGCGCCTCAGGAGGGCGCCGCGACCTGCGATGGAGACATAGTGACCACCGTCGACACCGAGACGATCACGGTCGAGCTGCCCGAGGCGTTCGACCCGCGCTGGAACCGCCTGCCCGGCATCACCGTGGAGGGCACCACGATCACCCTCGACCCGGAGAACTACTTCTTCCGGTTCGAGGCCAGCTCCTGGCTCGTCATCGACTGGCAGACCGTGCGGGACGGCCTGTTGAGCGTGGAGGAAACCGAGGAGGCCAGCGTCGAGCAGATGGCGCTGGAGTTCATCAAGACCCACAGTCACTCGACCCACGACGCGGGCGAGGTCCTGGCCGTCGCCCACCAGGTGTACTCGTACCTGTTCCGCGACGAGCACCTGGCCACCCTGGGCCTGCCGGACGTGACCGCCGAGCACCTGAAGATGCTTCGTGAGGCCGCCACGTTCATGGCCCTGAACAAGGTCGAGCTCGACGGCCACATCTCCAACGTCGGCCCGTGCTGGTTCTTCCCGTCCGCCACCGGAGTGGTTTTCGACCTCTCCGAGCAGGAAGGGCAGATGCTCGACGAGGTCTACCACGGCGGCTGGTTCAACGAGTACCGCCGGATCGAGGGAATCAAGGCCCACGCCGCGCTCGGCGGCCGGCTGGTGCATGGCTGCCAGTCCGTTCCCGACCAGTCCGGCGGCGTCGTCGCCCCCTACGGCGCTTCCATGGCCCGCTTCCGCGAAGAGCTCGCTGGCATGAAGACCGAGTGGATCGAGCAGGTCGACTCCTACCGCGTGACCAGGTCCTGATCCTCGTGTGAGCACCGGTCCGGGGCGGCAAGCGCGCTGCCGCCCCGGACCCCACCCCCAGCCGAGCAGCCCGAACGAACGGAACAGTTTCCCGTGAACACCATGCTCGTCACCGCCATCCTGGCCGACATCTGCTCCAGCACCGGCCACCCCCAACCCGTCCGCGAGAAGGTGAGGGTGTGGGGCATGTCCGGCGTTGAACGTCTGCGCTTCGATAACGGCCACACCGCGATCTACAAGTACGCGGTCGAGCCATTCGATGGCGAGGCCCAAATCCTCCGCGCGGCGTACTGGTCTGGGACAACCTTTCCGCCCACCTGATGCCACCGATGAAGCAGTTCATCGCCGCCAACGAGCACTGGCTGACCGTCTTCCAACTCC
>NZ_JBEOUK010000064.1:0-41021 GCF_040304045.1 Kitasatospora sp. NPDC094016 | reverse complement strand
ACGGCGGCGGAGGAGATCCTCTGCGGGCTGTTCGCCGAGGTCCTGGGGATCGCCGGGGTCGGCATCGACGACGACTTCTTCGCGCTCGGCGGTCACTCCCTGCTCGCGATGAAGCTGCTCGCCCGGATCCGCGCCGCCCTCGGCGCCGACCTCGGGATGCGCGCGCTGTTCGAGGCCCCGACCGTCGCCGGACTGGCCGCCCGGCTCGGTGCCGGGCCGGCCGCCGACGCCCTGGACGTGCTGCTGCCGCTGCGCACCGGTGGCGGCCTGGCCCCGCTGTTCTGCGTCCACCCGGCCGCCGGCATCAGCTGGGTCTACTCCGGCCTGCTGCCGCACCTCGGCGCCGACCGGCCGGTCTACGGTCTGCAGGCCCGCGGTCTGCGCGGGGAGGCACCGGCGAGCGTCGCCGAGATCGCCGAGGACTACGTGCGGCAGATCCGGGCGGTGTGGCCGTCCGGCCCGTACCACCTGCTCGGCTGGTCCTTCGGGGCGGTGGTCGCGCAGGAGATGGCCGTCCGGCTCCAGGCCGAGGGCGCACAGGTCGGTGTGCTCGCCCTGCTCGACGGCGCACCGGTCACCGACCACGGTCCGGCGGCCGCCGACGGGCCGGAGGAGGACGAACCCGTCGACACCCTGGCCGAGTTGCTGCTGTCACTGGGCTACGACCCGGAGGCCGGGCACGGCCAGGCCGAGCTGGCCACCGTCCTGGGGGAGGCCGCCGCCGAGCTGCCCGGAGTGTTCGAGCGGCACCGCAAACTCATGGCCGAGCACGTGCCCGGCCGCTACCGGGGCGACGCCGTCTTCTTCGGCGCGACCCTCGACAAGCCTGCCGACTGGCCCTACGAGCGGTCCTGGCGGCCGTACCTGGACGGCCGGATCGAGCCCCACCGCCTCGCCTGCGCGCACGGCGAGCTGACCCGTCCGGAACCCCTCGCACGGATCGCCTCCGTGCTCGCCGAGAAGCTTGGAGAGTGACCCGCGATGTCCGTCACCACCCCCGCCGTGGCTCCGCCGGAGCCGTCCCGCAGCCGCTGGGGGCTGTGGGCCCAGGCCGACTTCCGTCGGCTCTGGATCGGTGAGACCACCAGCGGTCTCGGTACGGCGGTCGGCAACGTGGCGCTGGCCCTGGTGGCCGTCGTCACCCTGCACGCCAGCCCGCTCGCGGTCGGCCTGCTGACCGCCTCGGCCTGGCTGCCCTGGCTCTTCCTCGGGCTGCCGGCCGGTGCCTGGGTGGACCGTTGGCGCAAGCTGCGGGTGATGCTGGTCTGCGACCTGCTGCTGCTCGTCCTGTTCGTCAGCGTGCCGGTGGCCGGCTGGCTCGGCGTGCTGACCATGGCCCAACTGGTGCTGGTGGCCCTGCTGACCGGCGGGGTGAAGGTGTTCTTCTCCACCGCGTACGGGGCGGTGCTCCCGTCGCTGGTGGCCAAGGAGGACGTGCTGGAGGCGAACGTCAAGCTGCGCTCCGGGGAGTCGGCGGTGGAGATCGCCGGGCCCGGTGCGGCCGGCCTGCTGTCGCAGGTCTTCGGTGCGACCAGCGGCCTGCTCGCCGACGCGGTGAGCTACCTCGTCTCGGCGGTCTGCGTGGCCCGGATCACCGTGGTGGAGCAGCCTCCGCCGCCGTCGCAGCGGCGGGGCATCCTGAAGGAGATCGGCGAGGGCGTGGGCTTCCTGGCCCGCGACCCGTACCTGCGGACGCTGGCCTGCTTCGGGGCGGTCGGCAACCTCGGGCTGAACGGCATCCAGGCCGTCCAGACGGTCTTCCTGGTGCGCAGCGTCGGCATCGGATCCGGCGAGGTGGGCCTGGTGTTCGCGGTGGTGAGCATCGGCGGGCTGGCCGGCGCGGCGGTGGCCGGGCGGCTGGCCGGGCGGCTGGGCAGCGCCCGCGGGCTGCTGCTGTGCGAGTTGGTGGTCGCGCCCTTCATCTTCCTGCTGCCGATGGCCGGCGACCAACTGCCGCTCGCGGTCAGCGCGCTCGCGTGGTCGGTGGCCGTCTGCGGCGTCGTGGCCGGGAACGTGCTGGCCGGCAGCTTCTACCAGTCCTACTGCCCGCCCGCGATGATCGGGCGGATCAGGGCCAGCGCCTCGACCGTCAACTACAGCGCGATCCCCCTCGGCGCCCTGCTCGGCGGCTGGCTCGGTGAGGTGCTGGGCCCGCGCACCACGATCTGGATCATGGCGGGCGTGCTGCTGTCCGCGGGCGCCGTGCTGCTGGCGAGCCCGTTGCGCGGAATGCGCGACTTCCCGTCGCGCCCCGAGCACGACGACCACCGCGCCCAGGACGCGCGGCCCGAGCCCGCCGCCTGATCCCGCCGCCTGACCCCGCACACCCCGCCCCGACCGCCCGAACCCTCACCCCGGAGCCCCCTGATGACCCGCACCGCCCGCCCGCGCCACTACCTGATGTGCCGTCCGACCCATTTCGAGGTCACCTATGCGATCAACCCGTGGATGGACCCGGCGAAGCCGGTCGACACCGGGCTCGCCGTGGCGCAGTGGGAGCGGCTGTACGCGCTCTACCAGGAGCTCGGCCACCGGGTCGACCTGATCGACCCGATCCAGGGCCTGCCCGACATGGTCTACGCCGCCAACGGCGCCACCGTGGTCGACGGCAAGGTGCTCGGCGCCCGCTTCCGCAACGCCGAACGGGCCGCCGAGGGCCCCGCCTACCTGGAGTGGTTCCGCGCCCGGGGCTTCGAGACGCGCGATCCGGAGCACGTCAACGAGGGCGAGGGGGACCTGCTGCTGACCGCGAGCTCCGTACTGGCCGGGCGGGGCTTCCGCAGCGTGGCCGACGGGCACGCGGAGGCTCAGGAGTTCTTCGGGCGCCCGGTGATCGGCCTGGAGCTGATCGACCCGCGCTACTACCACCTGGACACCGCGCTGGCCGTGCTGGACGGCGACGAGATCATGTACAACCCCGAGGCCTTCTCGGCCGGCAGCCGTGCCGTCCTGCGCCGGCTGTTCCCCGACGCCCTGCTGGTGGACGGCGCCGACGCGGCGGCGTTCGGCCTCAACGCGGTGAGCGACGGCCTGCACGTGGTGCTGCCGGAGGCGGCCGTCGGCCTGGCCGCGCGGCTGCGGGAGCGCGGCTTCCAGCCGATCGGGATGGACCTCAGCGAGCTGCTCAAGGGCGGTGGCAGCATCAAGTGCTGCACCCTGGAGATCCGCGCGGCGGCCTGAACGGCGGCCTCGACGGGTGGCAGTGATCACCGGTGCTCGGTTGTAGATCCGCCGTTGAACGCCCCCGGCCAGACTGGTGGCACACCACGACGGAAGCCCTTCCCCCGGGGAAGCGAGCCAAGGGAGCACCAGAGATGACGCAGCGTCCGGCCACCGCCCCTGTCCGCCTCCGCCTGTTCACGGTCGGTCTCGGGGTGGCCGTCGCCCTGGGTGCCGGTCTCTCCGCCACGACCGCCGTGGCGGAGACGGCCGGCACCGGGACGGCGACGGTGGTGAGCGGCGGCGCGACGCCGACGCCCACCCCCGCCCAGCCCAGCCCCACCGGCACCGTCCACGGCAGCACCGGCGACTGGAACAGCACCGGCTCCTGACCGCACGGGCTCCTGACCGCGACAAAAAAGCGGCAGGATCGATTCTTCAGCAGCTGGTCATCAGCTCGTCAGCGGCCCGGCCCGCAGCTCGTCACCGGAGCGCCCGATGCCCCCCGGCCACCGCCCCGACGCCCATCCGGGACGGACGCAGCCGTAGCAGCCGCAGCCGTCGAAGCAGCCGTAGCGGCCGAAGGGTTCGAACCCTCCCCCCGGGGCAGCAGCCCCGCCACCTCCTCCGCCTCCGGCAGCCCCAGCCGCACGAAGATCCGGTGCGCCTCCCGCAGCCGGCCCCACGCCTCGGCCTCCCGCCCGAGGTCCGCCAGCGTCCGGCCCAGCACCACCAGCGCCTGGCCCTGGTCCCGCTCGGCCCCCAGCTCCTCGCACAGCGTCAGCGCCTGCCCGGCGTGCTCCAGCGCCTCGTCCGTCCGGCCCAGCGAGCGCAGACTGTCCGCCATCCGGTAGCGGGCGTGCGCCGCCCGGGCCCGCAGCCCGGCCGCCGAGGCCACCGCCAGGCACTCGCCGAACCAGGTGACGGCCTCCTCGTGCCGCCCCAGCCCGTGCAGTGCCAGCCCCAGCACGTACAGCGTGTACGCCCGGCCGGGATCGTCGTGCCTGGTCCGCAGCTCGGCCAGCGCCTCGTGGCAGATCGGCACGGCCTCGGCGGCCCGCCCGCTGCGCACCCGGGCCAGCGCGGCGTTCACCGTCGTCACCAGCGCCCCGGAGCGGTGGCCGAGTTCGCGCGCCAGCAGCAGCGCCTCGTCGTAGTGCCCGACGGCCTCGTCGTAGCGGCTGAGGAACTGGCAGACCAGGCCCAGGTCGTTCAGCGCCTGGCGCAGGATCACCGTGTCGCCCGCCGAGCGGGAGGCGGCCACCGCCAGCCGGGAGGCCGCCTCGGCCTCCTCCAGCCGGGTGGCGGCCAGGGCGACGTTGCCGCGGAGGAAGTGCGCCCGACCAGCTGCCCGGTGGTCGGTGTGGTGGTCCGCGGCGGCGGCCAGGGCCTCCGCCGTACTGGCGAGCTGGCGGCTGGGCGGGGCGAGGACGAACGGCGTGAGCGCGATCAGCAGGTCGATCGCGGCGCGCAGCGGGTCCGGTGCCGCGCCGTCGGCCGGGGCCGGCGCGGTGTCGTCCGCGACGGTCCAGCCCGCCACCTGGGCGGCGAGCGCGATCGCCCCGGAACCCTCCGCCTCGGCCCAGGCCCGGGCGCCGTCCGGGCCGCCGAGGTCCACGCCCGCGCTGCGGGCCGGCCCGAGCGCACCGGCGGCCGGATCTCCCGGGACGGCGTGCTGGAAGGCCGCGCACGCGGTGGCCAACAGGTGGTCCAGCAGTCGGTCACGGGCCTCCACGGCCGCGCCCGGGTGGTCCGGGCGCCGCCGGGCGAAGGCGCGCAGCAGGTCGTGGTAGCGGTAGCGGCCGGGGAACGGCGACTCCATCATCGCCACGTCCACCAGGGACTCCAGCAGGTCCTCGGCGTCGTACTCGTCCAGGTCCAGCAGGGCGGCCGCGGCGGGCAGCCCGATGTCCGGGCCGTCCACCGAGGCGGCCAACCGGAACGCCCGGGCCTGGGCGGGCGTCAACTGGCGGTAGCTCAGTTCGAAGGCGGCCTCCACCGCCAGGTCGCCGATGCGCAGCTCGTCGATCCGCCGCCGTTCGACCGCCAGCCGGCGGCCCAGCGTCTGGACCGTCCAGCTCGGGCGGGCCGCCAGCCGGGCCGCCACGATCCGCACCGCGAGCGGCAGGTGGCCGCAGACGAGCAGCAGCTCCCGGGCCGCCTCCGGCTCGGCGGCCAGCCGCTCGGCGCCGATCGTGCGGCCCAGCAGTTCGAGCGCCTCCGCCGGCTCGAACACGCCGAGGTCGGCCTGGACGGACGCGGGCAGGCCCGAGAGCCGGGTACGGCTGGTGGTGAGCACGGCGCAGCCGACCGCGCCCGGCAGCAAGGGCCTGATCTGCGCGGTGTCGTGGACGTTGTCGAGCACCAGCAGCAGCCGCCGGCCGTCGACCACCGAGCGGAACAGCGCCGAGCGGGCGTCCAGCCCGTCGGGCACCCCGTCGGCCGGCACGCCGAGCGCCACCAGGAAGCTGCTGAGCACCGCCTCCGGGTCGGCCGGGGTGGTGTCGGCGCCCCGCAGGTCGACGTAGAGCTGCCCGTCGGGGTAGGCATCGCGGGCCCGGTGGGCGACGTGCAGGGCCAGCGCGGTCTTGCCGACCCCTCCCATGCCGACCACGGTCGCGATCACCAGCGCCTGCTGGTCCGGGGCGCCGAGGGCCGCGCCCAGCCGCTCGACCAGGACGGTTCGGCCGGTGAAGTCCGCCGCGTCGGGCGGCAGCTGGGCAGGTCGGGGCGACGCCGTGCCGGTGCCGGTGGGCGCGGCGGGCGCACCGGCCGCCGCGGGGCCGTCCGGCGGATCCTGCGCCTCGGGCCCGGGCCCGGCCGGCTTCACCGGGCCGGAGAGCGGCGCCGCGGCCGGCGCCGGGGCGGCGAGCGACAGGTCGCCCTCCAGGATCCGCCGGTGCAGCTGGTCCAGGTCGGCCCCGGGCTCCACCCCCAGCTCGTCCAGGAACAACTGACGCGCGTTCCGGTACACCGCCAGCGCGTCCGCCTGCCGCCCGGCCTGGTACAGCGCGCGCATCAGCAGCCCGTACGCCCGCTCGTGCAGCGGGTGCTCGGTGGTCAGCGCGGTCAGCTCCGGGATGCACCGGGAGAAGCGGCCCAGCGTCAGATCCAGGGCGATCCGTTCCTCCAACAGGGTCAGCCGGAGCTCCTGCAACCGCTGGCGCTGCCGCTGCGCGAACGGGCCGGGGATGCCGGCCAGCGGCTCGCCCTGCCACAGCTCCAGCGCCTGGTTCAGCAGGTCACGGGCCTGTTGCGGCTGTCCGGAGGCCGCCGTGCGCTCGGCCTGCGCCGCCAGTTCCTCGACCTGCGCCGCGTCCACCGAGTGCTTGGGCAGCACCAGTCGGTAGCCGTCCCCGACCGAGGTCAGCACGGTCGGCGCGTCCGGCTCGTCGCCGTGCAGGATCTTGCGCCACCGCCAGGCGTACGTCCGCACCGTCGTCACCGCGGTGCTCGGCGGCTCCTCACCCCACAGGGCGTCGATCAGGTCCGTGGCGCTCGCGCCGTGCCCCGGCCGGAGCAGCAGCACCGCCAGCATCGCCTGCTGCTGGGGACTGCCGACCTTCAGCACGGTCGTGCCGCGCTGCGCTCTCATCAACCCCAGCACCGAGAACCGGAAATCACTCATTCGTGCACCTGCCCGCTTCATGTGCCCGCCCCCGCCCACGCACGCGTCTGCCCCCCGATTGATGAGTCCCTATCAACCCACGCCAGCCGGTGGGCTGTCGAGAGATCATCGACCCCGTAGTGATCCGGTGTTGATCGCCCACCGTCACAATCACTGGTGTGGCCCCAGCCGTCGGCCCGGTACGACCCGCCGGGCCCGCCACACCCCCCGGGTGCCGCCGCCCGGGCGACCACCACGTTTCTCGGAGGCCGACGCCAGTGAACACCGACCTGCTCTACCGGTTGCTCGACGTCGACCCGGTCGCCGGACCGGTCGAACTGCTCCACCGCGCCCGCGGCGCCCGCGACCTCCCCTACCTGGTGCTCGCCGCGCTCGTCCGGGAGGACGTCCGGATGGGCGAGCACGCCCGCGCCGAACTCCAGCGCGCCCGCGACCGGGCCGACTGTTACGCCCGGCTCGCCCGCGACCTCGCCGACGCCACCGGGGTGCGCCCGATCCGCGACCTCCCGCTGGCCGGCTACTACCCGTCCGACCTGCCCCGGCCGCTGGGCGAGCTCACCCTCGTCAGCCCCACCGAGGCCGCGCTCTGGCAGGCCGTCAGCAGACTCGTCACCCAACACCCGGTGGAGTCCGTGGAGGTCACCCTGCTCGGCGAGCGTCCCCGGCACACCTCCGTCACCCTGCGCTGGCCGGCCGAGGACCCGCTGCTCGACCCGTGGTACCAGGTCCGGCTCGGAACCGCCGCGCTCACCGGCGACCTCGCCACCGTCCCGGTCCGGCCCTACCTGGCGGCCGACGACCACGTCGAGTGCCTGATCGCCCTCGCGGAGGAGGGGCTCGGCCGCCCCTTCCGGGTGGGTGACGTGATCGACGTGGCCCGCCTGGCCCGGCAGTCCTACGAACCCGTCGAGACCGCCGCCGTGGTCGCCGCCTACCGGCTCGCCCCGGAGGCCGTCGCACTGCTCGACCTCGCCGCCGAACACGTGCCGCTGGGCTCCCTGGAGGGCGTGCGCACCGTCCTGGAAGCCGAGGTCGCCCCCGAACTCCGCCGCCGCGAAGCCCTCGCCCGCCCGCTCCACCCGCGGCACGGCACCCTGCTGCGCCGCACCGTCATCCGGCACCAGTGGGACGAGGCCCGCCTCCTCCCGGCCGGACCCGCCACCCTGCTGCTCACCCCGGTCGCCGACTTCCTCCTCGCCCCGGAGGGCGTCCGCCCGACGGCCCCCGCCCGCGCCGCCGCCCTCACCGCCCTGCGAGCCTGGGACACCACCGCCCCCGACACCCCGGACGGCACCCCCCGCGCCCGCCTCCCGGAGTCCAGACACGGCTGAACACGACCGGTCCCCGGGCCGCCCCCTTCGACGACGGGTCAGCTTCTCGGGACGAGGGTGTTCTCGCTGCGCCGGCCGGCGGCGTAGTCGTCGATGTTGCGGGTGGTGGCGTCGATGATCTGGCCGACGGCGGTGTGGGTGAAGTAGGCCTGGTGGCTGGTGACGAGGACCTGGGGGAAGGTGACGAGGCGGGCGAGGACGTCGTCGGTGATGCCCTCGATCGAGCGGTCGGTGAAGAAGACGCCGGTTTCCTCCTCGTAGACGTCGAGGCCGACGCCGGAGAGGCGGCCGGCGCGGAGGGTCTCGACGAGGGCGGCGCTGTCGATGAGGCCGCCGCGGCTGGAGTTGACGAGGATGGCGTCGTCCTTCATGCGGGCCAGGGCGCCGCCGTTGATCAGGTGGTGGGTGGCGGGGAGCAGGGGGACGTGCAGGCTGACGAGGTCGGCGCGGGAGAGGAGTTCGGGCAGTTCGGTGTAGTGCATGCCGAGGTCGAGGCAGGCCGGGTTCTGGGCGATGTCCCAGCCGAGGAGTTCGGTGCCGAAGCCGGCGGCGATGCGGGTGAAGCATTCGCCGATCTTGCCGGTGCCGATGACGCCGATGGTCATGCCGTGGATGTCGCGGCCGAGGAGGCCGTCGAGGCGGAAGTCGAACTCGCGGGAGCGGCTGGCGGCGCGGGTGAGGCGGCGGTTGACGGCCAGGGCCAGGGCCCAAGCGTGTTCGGCTACCGAGTATGGGCTGTAGGAGGAGACCCGGGCGACGGTGAGGCCGAGGTCGGCGGCGGCGTCGAGGTCGATGTTGTTGAAGCCGGTGGAGCGTTGGGCGATGAGTTCGGTGCCGCCGGCGGCGAGGACGGTGAGGGTCTCGGCGTCGAGGACGGCGTTGACGCTGCTGCTGACGGCCGGGTAGCCGGCGGCGAGCGGGGCGGTGTCGCGGTTGAGGAACACGTCCAGGGTGCGGAGTCCGTGTCGGCCTGCGAAAGCCCGTTCCAGGAGCGGTTGTTCGTCTGCTTGGACGCCGTAGGCGAGGATCTCCATGCCGTCACGCTACCCAGAGGACTGCCGGGAAGCTGGGTATGGCTCGCGGAGGATGGTGCTGCTTAGACTACAGATGAACGATCTACGCGACGGCGCGTATCGCGGTGTCGCGTAGTCGCCGCTGGCCGAGGCTGCGGCGGTCGGTGCCGTGCTGAGGCCTGGCGTGCAGCAGGGCAAGCCGGTCAGGGCCGCTCCGGGCGTGAGGCGCGACTGCTTCTGCCTGTACGGGTTGCCTTTCGGGTGAAAACAGCGGGAATTGCGGCAGCAGGATCCGACCCGGCGCAACGCGCAGCCGTATTTCCTCGCCAGGAAACGGCGGACGTATGGAATATGCTTGTTTCTCCAGATAGGTGTCGCTAAGTCGAGTCCGGTGTGCTTCAGCGGCCTGATGAGAAGTTCCGGAAAAGTTATGTAATTCCGAAGCGCCTCTCCTTCGTCTCGAATCTCACCGCACGGACGGTCCGCCCGGCAGTGCGGGCTCCGAGGCGAGCGGGCCGGTCTGCGGGGGGGGGGGGGGGGGGTACGGGCTGGCCTGCGGTGCCCGTGCCGCCTACGGAACCCGCCTCCGCCCCGGGGCGTCGCAGGCGTGCTTCCTGGTGCGGGTCCGGTCCTGTGACCTCCGGTGCGGTCACGGCGATGCCAGGGGTGCGTGTGACTCGAATTCGCCGTCACACGGAGCGCTGTCGGTTCGTCGGGTCGCACCGGTGGCATCTGGCGTCCCACCGAAACCTCCGGTCACTTCCATTCCATGCCGACGTAGCATCGCCAGCCGCCTGGCGGCGCATCGGGGGTCGATTCGGCCATAGATTCGAAAGATTTGAGATTCTGCCGTGTGCAGGTCGCATCGCCGAGTAGAAATGGGCGCACACGCTCAAGGTGAGATTGGAATTGATCGTTCCATATTCTCTGGGGGATTCGATGTGGCGCGTCCACAAATCCGCGATCGTGACGATCGTGCTGTCTTTACTGTTAAGTCTGTTCGGGGCCGCTCCGAATTGGGCATCTGCCGCAAGTCATCCAAAACCAGCTGCTGAGGCAGGGACGCGGAAGCCGCCAGCACCACCGACGCCGATGAGTGGCGCGGAACGGGATGCTCTCACCAAGCAGGCCACGGAGGAGAACACCCACGATCAGGTGGCCGACGAGGGCGGCACCGTCGCCATCAGGTCGACCGCCGCGCCCACGCCGTCCTCGCCCCACGCTGCTGCGCCGGACGGCATCACGGGCCAGGGGGACGGGGTGTGGCCGCCATCCGGGTGGGTGGACGGCCGAGCGGGCTGGGGGTACTTCTACATGCCCTCTTACCAGACCGCCATCTGGACCATCCAGTCGCAGGACTACTACTGGCAAATCCCCTCCGTCCACTACACGGTGTACCGCGCCTCGGACAACGCCAAGATCGCGGAGAACTGCTTCGCTGCCGACCCCAGTCTCGGGGGTTCCACGAAGTTCTGGATCGAGCAGGTCAACCGCCAAGGCGGCAACGCTCTCCAGCCCGGTGTGGGCTACTACGCCAAGTTCGCGTACTCGACCAACTTCACGGCCGGCAAGGACATTCGGACGGAGGACTGGTCGTGCGCCTCGGGCTGGTCGTCCGAGGCGCAGACGCCGACCCTGCCGGCATTCAGCAACGGGCGCACTGTCCCAGCCGCCGAGACCACGGGCTGCGGTTGCGGGGACTCCTCGGGCCGCGACCAGTTCCAGGGGCACCGCGGCGACCCGGTGAACACGCTCACCCGGTCCGAGAACGAGCAGGCGACCGACGCCACCCTCGCGGCACCGGGCGTTCCGTTCGCGCTGACCCGCACCTACTCCAGTGACGCCGCCGCCCCCGCGAACTCCCCACTCGGAGCGCACTGGTCGTTCCCGTACTCAGCGTCCGTCCAGGACCAGGGCGGCTCCACCGTCCAGGTCACCCTGGAGACAGGGGCACAGGTCACGTTCAACCGCGACTCCTCGGGAAATCTCACTCCGACCAACGGGGTCCGCTCCGTCCTGACCGGGAGCCCGACCACCGGCTACCGGCTCACCACCCTGGACAAACGCACGCTGGGGTTCGACCCCTCCGGTCGCCTGACCAGCTGGGTCGACCTCAACGGAGCCGGTCTGACCCTCGCCTACAGTGGAATCCAGACCACGCCGTCGACGATCACGGACTCCGCCGGCCACGTCGTCACCCTGACCTACGCCGCGTCATCCCCACTGCTCACTACGGTGGCCCTGCCGGACGGCCGATCAGTGGGCTACGGATACACCAACAGACTGCTGACCTCGGTCACCGACCTGACCGGCGGCACCACCACCTACGCCTACGACACCGCAGGCCGGCTCACCGGCATCACCGACCCGGCCGGCCACCAGATCATGAGCACCAGCTACGACGCCAACGGACTGGTGGTCTCCCAGAAGGACGCCAACGGCCACACCACGGCATTCACCGGGAACGCGGCCGCCAACGGCTACTCCACCTACACCGATGCCAACGGCGGACAGTGGAGCGACTACTACACCGGTAGCCAGCTCTACCGGTCGGTCGACCCGTACGGCAAGAAGACCGCCTACGCCTATGACGGCAACCAGCGCCTGTCGCAGGTGCTAGACCCCGACGGGCACCTGACCCAGTTCAACTACGACGCGGCAGGCCACCTGACCACCCGTACGCTGGCGGACGGGTCGACCGAGTCCTGGACCTACGACAACGCAGGCAACCAGACCTCGCACACCACCCCCGGCGGCGCCAAGACAACAGCAACCTACGACTCCGCGAACCACCTGACCAGCCAGACCGACCCCGGCGGCGGGAAGACCGCCTACACCTACACCGCGAAGGGACAGCTCGCCTCGAAGACCACCCCGGCCGACCGCACCACCACCTACGCGTACGACACCGCCGGTAACCTCCTCTCGGTGACCGACCCGGCCGGGAACAGGACCAGCTACACCTACGACTCCGCGGGCCGACGCATGAGCGTCACGGATCCGCGCGGCAACACGGCTGGCGCCAACCCGGCCGGCTACACGACGTCCTACGCCTACGACAACGCCGACAGGGTGCTCTCGATCACCGACGCGAGCGGTGGAAAGACCCTCCACGGCTACGACTCCGTCGGCAACCGCACCTCCGTCACCGACCCCCTCGGCAACAAGACGGCCTACACCTACGACAACGCCCACCACCTACTGACCAGCACCGACGCCGCCGGAAACCAGACCAGCTACACGTACGACGCCAACGGGAACCCGCTCACCCGCACCGACCCCACCGGGGCGAAGAGCGGTTACACCTACGACTCCGCCAACCGGCAGCTCACCACCACCACGCCGCGAGGCAACGCCGCCGGCGCGACCCCCGCGACCTTCACCACCACGTTCGGGTACGACGCGAAGGGAAACTGGACCAGCACCACGGACCCCACCGGAGCCGTCACCAGAACCGCCTACGACGCGCTCGACCGCCCGGTCACCGCGACCGACCCACTCGGCAACACCACCACCACGGGCTACGACGCGGACGGCCGCATCACCTCCACCACCGACCCGACCGGAGCCAAGACCACCAGCACCTATGACCCCCGCGGCCTGCTCGCCTCGGTGACCGACGCACTGGGCAACACCCAGGCCTACGGCTACGACGCGGACGGACTCCGCACCTCGGCCGTCACCCCGACCGGCGACCGGACGACCTACGCCTACGGGCCCAACGGCGAGGTGTCCGCCTCCACCGACCCCCGAGGGAACGTTCAGGGCGCCGACCCCGCAGGCTTCACAACGAGCTACAGCTACGACGCCGCAGGCAACCTGACGGCCGCCAAGAATCCCCTGGGGAACACCTTCTCGACCGCCTACGACGCGCTCAACCGGATCACGGCCCTGACCGACCCCCTCGGCGGCAGCACGGCACGCGGCTACGACCAAGCCGGCCACCTCACCACCGTCACCGACCCGACCGGGGCGACCACCAGCTACACCTTCGACGCGGCCGACAACCGGACCTCGCGCAGCGACGGCAACGGCCACACCACCCGCTACGCCTACGACGCCGCCAAGCGGGTGCTCTCCGTCACGGACCCACTCAACCGCAAGACCACCTACGGCTACGACGCGGACGGGAACCGCACAACCGTCACGGGTGCCCGCGGCATCACCGCCACGACCGGCTACGACACCCGCGGGCTCGCAACCGGGACCACCTACTCCGACAACACCCCGGCACTCGCCTACACCTACGACGCCGCCGGACGGCGCACGGGCATCAAGGACGCGACAGGATCGCGCACCCTCACCTACGACGCCGTCGGCAGACTCCTCACCACCTCCTCACCGACCACACCGTCCGGGTTCACGTACACCTACGACGCCGCCGGCCACGTGACCAGCCGCCAGTACCCCAGCGGCTGGAAAACGACCTCCACCTACGACGCCGCCGGCCGGCCCGCCTCCCTCACCGCAGGAGGAGCCACCACCACCTTCGGCTACGACCAGGCCGGACACCTCACGACCACCGCGCTGCCCAGCAACAACGGCTACACCGAGACCCGGGCGTACGACCAGGCCGGCCAGCTCTCCGCCATCGCCAGCACCAAGGGCGGTGCCACCCTGTCCTCGTGGGGCCTCACCCGCAACCCCGCAGGACTGCCAGTCAAGGTCGACACCGCCAGGTCCGGACTGCCCAACGGCGCCCTGGCCTACAGCTATGACCCGGCCGGACGCCTGCTCAGCGGCTGCTCCGCCCCCTCCACCGGCGCCGGATGCCTGCCAGGCTCCGAACTCGCCTACACCTACGACAAGGTCGGCAACCGGCTGACACAGACCAGCGGACAGGCCGTCACGACGTACGCCTACGATGACGCCGATCAGCTCACCCAGGCCGCCACCGGAACGACCACGACGGCCTACGGCTACGACCCCGACGGCGACACGACCTCGTCGAAGACCTTCCCCAGCAGCACGGTCCTGCCCAGTGGCGGCACGATCGCCTCGGGGGCCTCGCTCTCGTCGGCGAGTGTGCGGCTGACGATGCAGGCCGACGGCAACCTCGTCCTGTTCTCGATCCTGTCGGGCCAGGTGTTGTGGTCCTCGCAGACCGGCGGCCACCTTGGCGCGACGGCCGCGCTGCAGAACGACGGGAACCTCACCGTCCGCGACACGGCAGGCGCGGTGCTCTGGAGCACCCAGACCAGTTCGGGCCCCGGCACGTACGTCAAGGTCCAGGCCGACGCGAATGTCGTGGTCTACGACGCCAACGGCAAGGTGCAGTGGTCCACCAACACCTGGAACGCCGTGAACGCGGCCGGGGCCAGCACCTACACCTACGATGCTGCCGGCCGCCTCTCCGGGGAGACCATAGGCGCGAACACCTTCACGTACACCTACGACAACGCTGGGAACCGCACCGCCACCCGCCAGAACGGTGCAGCCGCCCGCACTACCCAGTGGGACGTCAACACCCCCCTGCCGCGCATCGCCACCGAGACGAGCGGTGACGGGTCGCTCCTCGGGGACTACAGCTACGGACCGCAGGGCCAGCTGCTCTCACAGCACAACGGCACGGACACCTACTACAGCCACCACGACTGGCTCGGGTCCGTCACCGACGTCACGGACAGCCATGGCGTCCAACAGACCCGCTACGGCTATGACACCTTCGGCGCACGCAGCGCCACCAACACGGCGCCCAACCCCCCGGTCAACTCCTTCGGCTTCACCGGAGAGCACACCGACCCGGCCGACAACCTGCTGAACCTGCGCGCCCGCCGCTACGACAGCAGCACCGGTCGCCTCACCACCCGCGACCCCATCCAACTGCGCCCCGACCGTCCCTACACCGCCGACTACGTCTACACCCACAACGGGCCGTCCTACCGGACCGACCCCAGCGGGTTGTGCGACGGCTTCCTCGACTGCCTCAGCGACGTCGGCGGCGCCCTCACCCACATCGACGTGACCGTCGGAGTCGCCGAGACCCTGTTCGGGGCAGCCGTCACCGAACTGGGCGCCGATCTCACCGGACTCGGGATGGTCAGCTGCCCGTTCACCCTCGGCCTCGGCTGCGCGGTTGCCGGAGTAGGTGTGGCCGTTGCCTCGACCGGCCTTGCCATCACCGTGGACGGCATCGATCGGTTCGCCAACTCCTTCAACCAAGCATTCCGAGAGGAAGACCAGAAGAGCCAGGGGGCGACTGGCGGCCGGAACGACGGTTCGGGCAACGGAGGTTCACGGACGAACGCGGAGGACACGAGCGGAGGTTTCGAAGACCCCACCTGCCCGAACACAGGGAGCGGGCCCATTGTGGACCCGAACGCCGAGTTGCCGCCTCAACGCCAGGCGTACATCTCCGAGGTGGAGGCTCTGAAGGGCAAAGTCGGGCAGATGCGGGCGGCCGGTAAGTCGGACGAGGAGATCGCGCGCACCCTGCACCAGGCGCGCCGCGACCTCGGGGTGAAGTACAAGGACGCGACCGAGGAGGGGAAGCGCGAGGCGATCTATGCCCGCAACCTGACAGTATATGGCGACAAGCTGGGACCGAGTATCGACTGGCTGCGAGCTCGCGGCAAGTCGTGGCAGGACATCATCGACAGCGCGGCACGGACCGGTGGCAAGGACCTCGGTCTGGGAAAGAGGTAGTGGTGCTTCTCGCCTCCTTCGATCTCTTCGGGCGGGTCGCCGACTTCGAGCCGGCGACCGGGGAGCTGAGCCCTGAGCGCGCGATCGAACCCGGACAGGAAACCCACGGTCACTACGGTGCACTTGCCGGAACCGTCGTGGTGTTCTACCGGGACAGCGACGGACTCCACCTGCGGGTGGGAGTCGGTGAGTGCCGGATCGAGTCCTCGGCACAGGTTCGGCACCGGATCCAAGAGCCCGAATGTGTCCTGGACATCGACCAGGTCGCTGAACTGCGCTATCCGGTGCCATCGGAATGGTACGGATTGGAGAACGACCTGACCCCGTTCGTCGAAGCCGAAGACTTCGACTTCGGCCTCTTCATCGCCAACGTGGTGGGAGACCAACGTCGGGTCGAGGGGATCTATCGCCGACAGTAGTCACGGCCCGTCCGTTCGTCTCTCCAACCGTCGGACCAGGGACGCCCAGCCGAGAACGCCGCCGCGAGCTGCCGTGCGACCCCCGGCTCGATCGGCTCGGACAAGGTTGTGCATGTGGGCTGTGGCCTGCACCGCACGGTGCAGGCCACAGCCTTTCCGGTGGCGGTCCCGGAGGGTCGCGTCGTTCCTCATGTACGCGAAGGTGCCGCTGAACCGCTGGGCGCGCCGCAGCCGAACAACCGGTCCAATGCCGATTGGCTCTCATCGTCTTGGGGGCGGAAGACCAGCAGCCGCTGATCGGGATCGCGGGGCGGCATGAGTACGTCGAAGAGCACGGCGATCACACCGGCGTCGGGATGCCGCATCACCTTTTGGCCACGCCTGCCAACCGTAATGTCCGGCTCAGCCCACAACCGCGCGAATTCCTCGTCGCCGGTGAGGAATTCGGCACTGGGGTCGCTCAACGCAGGGTCCTTCGAATGCATGGCCCAGGCGGCGTGCAGATGAGCGATCCTCTCTCATACGACGCGTTCCCGGTCGACGTAGAACTCGCGTATCTACGGATGCTGGCTCACGGGGGGGATGGACTGCTCAGCCTACAGATGAACGATCTACGCGACGGCGTAGGGGCTGTACTGGGAGACCCGGGCGACGGTGAGGCCGAGGTCGGCGGCGGCGTCGAGGTCGATGTTGTTGAAGCCGGTGGAGCGTTGGGCGATGAGTTCGGTGCCGCCGGCGGCGAGGACGGTGAGGGTCTCGGCGTCGAGGACGGCGTTGACGCTGCTGCTGACGGCCGGGTAGCCGGCGGCGAGCGGGGCGGTGTCGCGGTTGAGGAACATGCTCAGGCAGCGCAGCCCGTGCCGGCCGGCGAAGGCCTGTTCCAGCAGCGGCCGTTCGTCGGCCTGCACCCCGTACGCGAGGATCTCCATCGGTTGCCCTTCCGTCAGTGGTCCGCTCCACCGGCCACGCTAGCGGGGCCGTCGCGGGGGCGCCCGTCGGACGCGCGAGGGCCCGGACCGGTAGCGGTCCGGGCCCTCGGCGGGGCGGGAGAGGTCAGATGACCGTCTCCGCCTCCAGGTAGCGCTCCTGCGGGACGGTCTTCAGCTCGGCGACCGCCTCGGCGATCGGCACCAGGTTGATGTCGGTGCCTTGCAGCGCGGTGATGTGTCCGAACGCGCCCTTGTGGACGGCCTCGACGGCGTGCCAGCCGAAGCGGGTGGCGAGCACCCGGTCGTACGCGGTCGGGGTGCCGCCGCGCTGGGTGTGGCCGAGGATCACCGGGCGGGCCTCCTTGCCGAGCCGGTGCTCCAGCTCGCGGGAGAGCTGGGTGGCGATGCCGGTGAACCGCTCGTGGCCGTAGATGTCCTTGGTGCCCTCTTCCCAGTGCATGGTGCCGGGCTCGGGCTTGGCGCCCTCGGCGCAGACCACGATGGCGAACTTCTTCTGCCGGTCGAAGCGTTCGCGGACGACGGCGGTCAGCTTGTCGATGTGGAACGGCCGCTCCGGGACGACGATGGCGTGCGCGCCGGCCGCCATGCCCGCGTTGAGCGCGATCCAGCCGGTGTGCCGGCCCATGACCTCGACGACCATGACCCGCTGGTGGGATTCGGCGGTGGTCTTCAGCCGGTCCAGCGCCTCGGTGGCGACCGAGACGGCGGTGTCGAAGCCGAAGGTGACGTCGGTGGAGGCGATGTCGTTGTCGATGGTCTTCGGGACCCCGACCACCGGCAGTCCGGCGTCGCTCATCAGCTTGGCGGCCTTGAGGGTGCCCTCGCCGCCGATCGGGATCACCGCGTCGATGCCGAGGTCGGCGCACAGTCGCTTGGCGCGCTCGACGCCGTCGCGCAGGTGGCTGGGCTGGACCCGGGACGAGCCGAGGATCGTGCCGCCCTGGGCCAGGATGCCGCTCACCGAGTCGAGGGTGAGCGGCCGGTGGACGCCCTCCAGGAGACCGCGCCAGCCGTCCTGGAAACCGATGATCTCGTCGCCGTGGTCGACCACCCCCCGGTGGACCACGGAACGGATCACCGCGTTCAGGCCGGGGCAGTCACCGCCGCTGGTCAGCACTCCGATACGCATTAGCTTTGCAACTCCCGAGCAGAACCGAGGAACGGCCGGACTACAGGCTGGGACGACGAGCCGTCACCGTAGCGGGGCGCTCCCACGCCGGAGTGGCGGGGAGGTGGCCGCGGGGTGAAGGACCGGCCGATCCGGACAGAACGCCCGAAAACGGCCGCGAAGTCGAGCATACGGCCCCTGGTCCGGCCGGGCAGGAGCCGACGCGGGAGCGGCGCCGTCGGCGCCCCCGCGCGGAAGTGCAGCCTGCTGCCGAGGAGGGTGTGCAGTAGGCAGCCCCATTGTGGTACGTCCGGGGCCGCCCCTGAACCGGGTGACCGCATCGCGGGCACCCGGGCTTCGGGGCGGGCGGACGTACTACGCGGGGCGCGTCGTGGCGGCGATGCGCTCGGCGCGCAGCGCGTCGTACCAGGTGGTGTCCGCCGGCGGCAGGGCGTTGACGTCCAGTGCCAGCTTGATCAGCATGTCGGCCACGGCGGGGTTGCGGGCCAGCACCGGGCCGTGCAGGTAGGTGCCGAACACGGTGTCCCGCCAGGCGCCCTCGGTGCCGTCGCCGGTGCCGTTGCCCCGGCCCGCGACCACGGTGGCCAGCGGCTGGACGCCCTGGCCGAGGTGGGTGACGCCCTGGTGGTTCTCGAAGCCGGTCAGCTGCGGCAGGCCGAGGCGCGGGTCGACGTCGGCGAGGACGTCGCCGACGCAGCGGGCGCCGTCGCCGCGGGTGGTCCAGACGTCGAGCAGGCCGAGGCCCGGCTCGCGCTCGCCGAGGTCGTTGACGAACTCGTGGCCCATGATCTGGAAGCCCGCGCAGACGCCGAAGATGATCGCGCCGTTCTCGGAGGCCCGGATCAGGCCGGTGTCGTTGCGCAGCCGCTCGGCGGCGAGCCGCTGCGGACGGTCCTCGCCGCCGCCGATCAGGTAGATGTCGCCGCTGGTGGGGACCGCCTGGTCGGAGCGGACGTCGATCCGGGTCACGTTGAGATGGCGCTGGCGGGCCCGGCGCTCCACGACCAGGGCGTTGCCCCGGTCGCCGTAGGTGCTGAGCAGGTCCGGGTAGACCCAGACCACGCGCAGGCTGCTCTCACTCATCCTCGAAGGCCTTCCGTCACGATCAGATGGGGCTGCAGGCGCGGCATCAGCCGGCCACGACCTTCCGCAGCTGCTGGAAGGCGGTGTAGTTGGCGATGGCCTCGATCCGGCCGGGCGGGGCCATCCGGACGGCCTGCTCCAGCGTGTCCACCACGTGGAACTGCAGTCCGGCGACCTCCAGGCGGACGGCCAGGTCCAGCTTGCGCTGCCCCATCACGAACACCGGGTGCCCGGCGAGGCGCTCGTAGTCGACGTCCCACAGCCAGGAGGTGTCCGTGCCGTCGGCGTCGAGCGCGTTGACGGAGAGGATCACCGGCGCGGGCGGGCCGTCGATCAGCGAGAAGGTCTCCAGCCAGCCGGCCGGGTTCTTGGCCAGCAGCAGCCGGATGTCCCGGCCCTGGTACTGGACCACGTCGTAGCGGCCGGCGACGGCCGTGACCGAGCGCATCCGCTCCAGCGCGACCTGCGGGGAGACGCCGAACACGGCGGCGACGGCGGCCGAGCTGGTGGCGTTGGCCAGGTTGGCCCGGCCGGGCAGCTGCAGCTGGATCGGCCAGGCGCCGCGCTGCGGGTCGATCACGTGGGTGCCCTGGAGCGCCCAGTGCGGGTTGGGGCGCCGGAAGCCGCACTCCTGGCAGAACCAGTCGTCGCCGGGGCGCTGCATCACACCGCCGCAGGCGGGGCAGGACCAGGCGTCCTCCTTCCAGGCCTGCCCGGCGGCCACCCAGACCACCTTCTTGCAGGACGAGGCGGCCCAGGTCACCAGCGGGTCGTCCGCGTTGGCGATGACCACGGCCTCGGTGTCCTGGAGGCCCTCGCGCCACTTCTCGGCCATCATCCGGGTCTCGGCGGCGCGGTCGAGCTGGTCGCGGGAGAGGTTGAGCAGGGCGATCGCCTTGGGGCGGGTGTCGCGGGCGACGCCCGCCAGGTACTTCTCGTCGACCTCGATCACGCCGAAGCGGGCGTCCGAGCCGCCGGCCAGGGCGGAGGTGATGCCGGCCGGCATGTTGGCGCCCAGGGCGTTGGAGACCACCGGGCCGGCGGCGCGCAGCGCCTCGGCGATCAGGCGGGTCGTGGTGGTCTTGCCGTTGGTGGCGCTGACCAGGACGACGTCGAGGTGGTCGGCGAGGGTGGCGAGCAGGTCGGGGTCGAGCCTCAGGGCGACCTTGCCGCCGATCACCGAGCCGCTTCCGCGTCCGGCCTTGCGGGACACGGCGGCAGCGACCCGACCGGCCGTGACCGCGATCTTGGCGCGGGCCGGCAGCGAGGCGTCGCGTGCGCCTGTGGGCTCCGATTCGGTGCCTGCCATGCTCAGTGGTTCCTCCTTGCTGCGGCACCACCCGGGTCCGGATTAACGGGCCGTCGGGCGGCGGGGACGGGGCCAGCCTACCGACTCCGCCGCCCGGCTCGACGATCCGGACCCCGGACAGCCTGCTGTGACGCGGCCGGAGGCGCCGCCCGGGGCGCCCTGACGGCTCGTCGGGGAAGACGGTGTACGGAGGGGGCCTTCGCCGCTTGGGACGCTCTCCGGGCTCTCGGGGTTCCCGGGTGAGGATGTGGTGAAGAAAAGATCAGCGGCCCGGGCGGGCGCAGGAGACCGGCTCGTCCGCGGCCAGCGTGGCGGTGATCACCAGGGTGCCGTCCTCGGCCCGGAAGTCCAGCGGCGCGGCCAGCCGGCGCATCGCGGCGATCAGCCCGGTGTTGGCGGCGTGGGTCACCGCGTACACCGTCGTGACACCGGCAGCCCTGGCCGCCGCCGACAGCTGCCGCAGCAGGGCCGGACCGAGTCCGCGCCGCTGCCAGGCGTCCTCGACCAGCACCGCCAGCTCCGCCTCGTCGTCGTCCCACATCAGGTGCCCGAGGGCGACGATCCGCCCGTCGGCGGCCGTCGCGGCGAGGCTGTGGCCGTGCCGGGCGTCCAGCAGGTGGTCCAGGTAGCGGCCGGCGTCGCGGACGGGCCCGTGGTAGCGCAGCCGCAGCGAGGCGGGGGAGCAGCGGAGGTGCATCGCCAGGGCCGCGGCCCGGTCGGCCGGTCCGGCGGGGCGCAGCGTCAGTGCCGTCCCGTCCGCCAGCGTCAACCGGGACGGCGCCTCCCGGTCCGGCTCCGTCACGGCTCGCGGCCGGTCGACCGGGGGGTGCGGACGGGCGGGCCGCAACGGGCCCCCGGTGAGCGCGGGCAGCCGGGCGGCCTGGCCCTCGGGCGCCGCGCACCTGCGGTCGGACCTGCGGAATGGCCGGTGCCAGAGCCGTTCGGGGCGAGTGCGTGATGCCGTCATGCCGCCGACGCTACCGACGCCGCGCTTCCGGCCGGTTACGTGATCGTGAACGCAGGAATGACCTGGACGGTTCCGGAGCGTGACCGTGTTCGGGGGGCTCGGCCGGGCTCGGGCACCTGGGCGGCCGACCGGTCCGGGGCGATCGCCCGGCCCTGGCCGGAGAGTTGACCTGGACACGCTCACGGATGGCGCAGAATCCGGGAACGGGCGAGCCCCTTCGGATAGGGATGGCTCGGCTTTTCGCCGATCCCACCTCCCCCGAAGGGGCTCACATGTCCTTCCCGTCGTCCTTCCCGAAGAAGTCCGCCCTCGTGCGGCGGTCCGTACTGGGCGCGGCGTGCTGCGCACTGCTGCTGGCCGCGCCGATCGCCCTCGCCCAGCCGGCGGCCGCCGCCGACGGTCCCAAGACGCCCCAGGAGGCCGCCGCCTGCAAGGCTGTCGTCTCCACGCTGCTCGGCGGCTTCGGGTCGATGCTCGCGAACTCGGCGTGCGTCGTCCAGCCGGGCGACAGCTGAGCAACGGCCGGGCGACGACGGCCGAGTGACGGCTGAGCGACCCGGCGGGCCGGGGCCGCCCGAGGGACCGCCTCAGGCCCCGGCCACCGCTGCCACCTGGTCGGCCGGGTCGCACGGCTGCGGTCGGGGGGTCAGGGGTGCGACGGGTCGTCGGGGAGGGTGAGGGTGGCGAGGGCGCCGCCGTCGGGGTGGTTGGTGAAGGTGAGGGCGGCGCCGATGACCCGGGCGTGGCCGGTGGCGATGGTGAGGCCGAGGCCGTGGCCGCGCCCGCGTTCGGGGGCGTTGGTGCGGAAGCGTTGGGGGCCGCGGGCGAGGAGGTCGTCGGGGTAGCCGGGGCCGTGGTCGCGGACGGTGATCCGGTGGCCGTCGACGTGCAGCCGGATCGGCGCGGTGCCGTGCCGGTGGGCGTTGATCAGCAGGTTGCCGAGGATGCGGTCGAGGCGGCGCAGGTCGGTGCGGACCTGGCGGTCGGCGGCGACGTCCACGTCCACGTCGACCTCCAGGCCGGTGAGCGTGACGGTGCGGCGCACCGCTCGCTCCAGCGGTACGGGGGCGAAGTCCGGGATCTCGGCGTCGGCGTCGAGGCGGGAGACCTCCAGCAGGTCCTCGACCAGCGAGCGCAGGGCCTGCACCCGGTTCTGGACGAGCTGGGTGGGGCGGCCGGGCGGGAGCAGTTCGGCCGCGGTGACCAGGCCGGTGAGCGGGGTGCGCAGTTCGTGGGCGACGTCCGCCGTGAAGCGCTGCTCGTCCTCCAGCCGCTGGTGCAGGGTGCGGGACATCAGGTCGACGGCGGCGGCGAGGTCGGCGACCTCGTCCTTCCCGTCGACGAGCTCGCCGATCCGGGTGTCCGTCCGGCCGGCGGCGATGCCCCGGGCGGCCGTCGCCGCGGTGCGCAGCCGGCGGCTGATCCGGTCGGCGACCAGGACGCCGGCCAGCACGGTGGTGAAGACGGCGGCGACGACGGTGATCAGGATGATCCGGTCGAGGTCGGCGATCGCCTGCCGGTCCTGGGTGAAGTCCACCCGGACGGAGAGCACCCCGGTCTGGACCGGTCGGGCCGCCCACATCGACTCGCCCTGCGGACCGCCGGCGAGCAGCGAGCCCTCGCGGCCGTCGGCCGCGAGCGTCCGCAGCCCCTCGGGCAGCGCCGGGTCGTCCAGGGCGAACCGGTCGGTGACCTCGCCGCGCTTGTAGGTGTCCACGGCCGAGCCGAGCGCGGCGAGCGCGGCGGCGCGGGCCTGGTCCACGTGCTGACGGATCATCGCCTGGTGGACGAGCAGGCCGACGGCCACCGCCACCAGGACGGCGATGGCGGCGACGGCGGTGGCGATCTGACGGCGCAGGGTCATGCCGGACGCCGCAGCTTGTAGCCGAACCCGCGGACGGTCTCGATCCGGCCGGAGCCGATCTTGGCGCGCAGCCGCTGCACGTGGACGTCCACCACCCGGGTGTCGGCGCCCCAGTCGTAGTCCCAGACGCGTTCCAGCAGGGTGGAGCGCTCCAGCACGATGCCGGGCGCGGCGGTGAACTCCAGCAGCAGCCGCAGCTCGGTGGGGGTGAGCGGGACGAGGCGGCCGTCGACGCGCACCTCCATGCTGTCGGTGTCCACCTGCATGCCGTCGAAGCTGCGCAGCGCGGGGGAGGGGGCGTCCGCGGGCACGGCGGTGGCGGTGGCGGTAGCGGCGGTTGGCGCTGCGACGGGGACGGCGGGGTCCACCGGCTCCCCGGGCGGCGCGGGTTCGACCGGGACCACCCGAACCCGGCGCAGCACGGTGCGGATCCGGGCGACCAGCACGGCGCTCTCGAAGGGCTTGACGACGTAGTCGTCCGCCCCGGCCTCCAGGCCGGACACCACGTCGACCGGGTCGGTGCGGGCCGACATCATCAGGATCGGCAGCTGGCTCTCCTCCCGGATCCGGCGGCAGAGGCCGACCCCGTCGAGGAGCGGCAGCATGACGTCCAGCAGGAGGAGGTCGGGGCGCACGGCGTGGAAGGCCTCCAGGCCCTCCAGGCCGTCGGCGGCCGTGGTGACCGGGAAGCCGTAACGCTCCAGGGCCATCCGGGTGGCCTCCCGGATCACCTCGTCGTCCTCGACGAGCAGGATGTGCGGGTGGGCGGGCGCGGCTGCGGGGTTCATGGCTTCGCTTCCGAGGGAGCCGAGGGCGGGCGGATGGGGACCGGGACGGCCGTCCTCGGGGAGGAGACGCCCGCGCCGGCGCCCGGGCTGGGCGCGGAGGGCTTCGGCTGGAAGGGTGAGCCGCCGACACCGTTCGGGGCGACGGCGGGGCCGGCGGAGGGCGTGCTGGTGGGCGTCTGGGTGTTGCCGTTCGCGGCTCCGCCGGCCGGGCCGGCGATCGGGCCGGTGTCCTCGACCTTCCGCTCCAGCAGGCCGAGCCGGACGCCGTCCCACTGGTAGTGGCTGCTGGTCCGGACGAACGCGCCGGTCGGCTCGTAGAGCCACAGGTCGGATCCGACGGTCGCGGCGCTGAACCCCTTCAGCACCTCGACCTGGAGGATGGGCAGCAGCCGGTCGTCGGCCAGCAGGTAGACGTGCAGGACGACGGGCCCGGGGGTGGCGACGGCGACGACCAGTTCGTCCCGCCCGTCCCCGGTGAGGTCACGGAACTCGGGGCTGCGGACGTCGCAGGCGGGGCAGGAGTCCAGGGCGCGCCGCTCCTCCGGGCCCACCGTGGAGTCCTTGGCGAGGACGGTGCGGACGTCGACCGTCCTGATGTCGTGCCCGGGGACGGTCACGTCCGGGACGGGTTGCGGCGCGGCCTGCGTGGCGGCCCCGGCGCCGGTGGCCGGAGGGCGCGGTGGCGGAGAGGCCGCCAGGCCGGGCCAGAGCGGCTGGGCCACCAGCGGCGGTGCCACCGGCTGGGTGGAGCCGTGGTCCTGGAGCCCGCCGGGGGTGGCACGGCCGAGGGCCAGGGCCGCGAGCGTCACGAGGACGGCCAGGGCGGCGAAGGCCGCCACCGGCACGGCGACGGGCCGGCGGCGGGGTGGGGATGCTGCTGCCACGGTCGGTGCTCGTCCTCCTGGTCTGCGGCGATGCGCCGGTTCGTCCCCGCACCGGCCTCGGTGGTAGGTCGCGTGGACGGCGGTCGGTGGTTCCCGTCCCGCCGTCCCGGCCGTCGGATCGTTTCGGCTGTCGAACCGGCGCGGCGGCCGGGACGGCGGGACAGCGCGGCGGCTTCAGCCGGTCGCGCCGCCCGGACCGGCCAGGTCCGCCAGGACGATGATGTTGTCCGTCCAGTGCCCGTCCGAGCCGATCCGCCCGCCGCAGGTGATGAGCCTGAGAGCGGGTTCGGGAGTGTCACCGTAGACCGCTTCGGTCGGGAAGCGGTCCTTGGCGGCCTGGAGCAGCGAGCGGACCTTGAAGTCCACGGTGCTGCCGTCCGCGCGCCGCACCTGGATCAGGTCGCCCGGCCGCAGCTTCGGCACGCCGTGGAAGACCGCCGGGCCGTGCGCGGTGTCGTAGTGCCCGATGAGGACGGCGGGGCCGGCCTCCCCGGGCGTCGGCCCGTTGCGGTACCAGCCGACCTCGCCGGCGCGGTCGGCGGCCGGCACCTCGACCGTCCCGTCGGGGTTCAGCCCGAGGTCGGTCACCGGGGCGTCCACCCCGGCGGCCGGGACCAGCAGCCGGGTCGGCGCCGAAGCGGCGAACGGCTTCGGCGCACCGGCCGGGCTCCCGGTGCTCCCGGCCGTCCCGGTGGTTCCGGGGCCTCCCGAGGGCGCGGCCGCCGGGGTGTCGGTACTGCCGTGCACCGAGGGCTCGACCCGCACCACCGGGGTCTGCTGGCCGGACAACGCCACGGTGGTGCCCAGTACCAGGCAGGCCAGGCCCGCCGCACCGAACGCCGTCCGGCGCAGTGTGCCCGGGCCGGGGGAGGCCTTGCGGTGCCGCCGGCTGCGGCCACCGCGCGGGAGGCCGTGGCGGACCGGCCCGTCGGCGCCGGGCGTGCTGTCGGGCTGCCCGCCGCCCGCCGGGGCCCCGGTACCCACCGGGCCCCCGGCGCCGCCTCCCCGCCCGGTCAAGGGCGGGGGAACGGCGCCGGGGTGCCCGGCGGACTCGGGGCCGGTGTCAGCCGCGCGCACCGGAGCGGCGGCGCAGCATCGCGAAGCCCAGCGCACCGGCGCCGACGGCCGCGACGGCCCCGCCACCGGCCAGCATCAGGCCGTTGCTGTCGGTCTCGCCGGATCCGTCGCCGGCCTGGGCCGCGCCCTTGGGCACCTCACGGACCTGGGCCGTGCCGTCACTGGAGACCGCGGCGCCACCGGCGGAGGGCTTCGCGCTGGGCGTGGCAGTGGCGGTCTTGGCCGCGACCGACGGGGCGGCCGGGGCGGGCTGGCCCTGGCTGGGCGTCGCGGTGGGGGCGGCCGACACGCCGGCACCCGCAGCAGGCGCGGCGGACGGGGTCCCGTCGGCGAAGGCCTGACCGCCGGTGACGACGGTCAGCAGCGCGCCGCCGGTCAGGGCGCAGACGGCCAGCACGCGGCGGGCGGGGGAGCGGTGGGTACGGCTCCTGCTCATACGGTGTTCTCCTTCGTCGTGGACGCCTCCCGGCCGGGGTGGCCGGTGCGTCGTCCATGACGGTAGGAGGGCCGTGTCGCGGTCCCCGGCCGGTCGTGTCACGGCCGCCCATCGGCTGCGTAACGAACCCCGGGGCCCGTTGCGGCCGGGTGGCGGCGCCGCCGGAGGTTTGGGGGCGCGCCGGCTGACGCCGCGTCGGGTCGTGGGGGTAACCCCCTCCCGGCCCGGGGGACCGCTCCATGGCCCGGGGCCGGGGGCCCGGCCACACTGGCTGCGGTTCGAACAGCGTGGCGGTAGGCCCCGGTTCAAGGGGTGGTGGGCGCCGGGAGCAGAGCGCCGGCCGACCGCGCGCCGCCGCACCGTGCACGTGATGCCGTCCCACCTCCAGCCGATCGGGGTCACCGATGACCAGTACCTCCGCCCGCGCCGCGACCGCCCCAGCCCCCGCCCCGACGAGCAGGAGGGGAGGGCGCGTCCGCTGGACCGTCGTCCTGCTGACCTCGCTCGCGATCGTCGGGTACGCCGTGGGGACGTACGCCCAGGCCGGCCTGCCCATCACCGCGTCGAAGGGCGGCGTGTCCGCCACCTACGCCGAGCGCCCGATGGCCGTCCAAGTCACCTTCTACGTCCACATCGTGACGGCCGCGCTCGCGCTGCTGGTCGGCCCGTTCCAGTTCTCCACCGCGCTGCGCCGGCGATCCCCCGCCGTCCACCGCTGGACCGGCCGCGTCTACGTCGTCGGGGTCGCGGTGGGGTCCCTGGCCGCGTTCGTCATGGCGTTCTTCAACTCCGCCGCCTTCAACGGCTTCTTCGGCTTCGGCGGGCTCGCCCTGCTCTGGGCCTGGACCACCTGGCGCGGCTACCGCGCCGCCCGCGACCGCGACCTGCCGGGCCACCGCGCCTGGATGATCCGCAGCTTCGCCCTCACCTACGCCGCCGTCACCCTCCGGTCCTGGCTCGGCGTCCTCATCCTCCTCCAGACGCTCACCGCCCAGGGGGCCGTCGACGGCGAGCGCTTCTTCGACAACGCCTACGCCGCCCTCCCGTTCCTCAGCTGGCTGCCCAACCTGATAGTCGCCGAATTCCTCATCTGCCGCCGGGGCCTGCCCGCCTACCGTCTCATTCCGGCCGGCCCGCGGTCCTGAGCCGGACGCGGCGGGCGGGCTCGCGGGAGGGGCGTCAAACCCCCTCCTGCGGACCGGTGTCGGGGAGCCCGCCGCGTCGCGTGGTCGCGCCGGCCGCAGTCAGCCGATGCGGGTGGGGGTGTCGAGGAGGGGGTGGCCGGTGGTGGCGAGGAGGGTGGTGAGGTCGGTGGGGGTGAGGGTGTGGGGGGCGCGGAGGTAGAGCTCGTCGACGGTGGTGCCGGGGAGGGGGTGGGGCTGGCGGGAGAGGACGGCGACGTGCTGGTCGGCCAGGGCGGTGTGGACACGGGCCAGGCCGTCGGGGGTGCTGCGGGCGGCGGTGCGGACGCGCCACAGGGCGGTCGGGGGCGCGGGGGAGTGGGGGTGGTGGCGCTGGGACCACCAGGTGTGGAAGAGGGCGGTGGCGAGGAGGGCGAGGGCGGCGGCGGCGAGGACCACCGGGCCGTCGGGGCCGCGGACGACGATCTTGGCGACCAGGTCGGCCGCGGTGACCGAGACGAAGACGGCGGCGAGTTCGACGCTGTCGCGGCGCCAGCGGTGGGTGCCGGCGCCGCGTCGTCGGGCCCGGGGGAGGGTGGGCGTCGGCTGCATGGTCGGGTGCTCCGTGTGCTCCGTCTGCTCCATGACAGCACCCTGCCCGACGGGTGTTTCCTGTCCACGAACCCGCCGTGACCTGGTGGTTAAGGCCGCCGGGCCCGCGTTACGGTCGCAGGTCCGCGGCCGCCGCCTTGACCTCGGCGAGCAGGAGCTCCAGGTCGGCCTCGGTGGTGGCGGCGTTGAGCAGGCAGGCCCGGAGCATCTCGCGGTCGCCGAGACGGGCCCCGGTGACGAAGACCCGGCCGCGCCGCTGGACGGCGGCGGGGAGTTCGCGGTTGAGGGCGTCGACGGCGGCCTCGTCGTGCCCGGGGGTGCGGTGGCGGAACGCGACGATGGAGGTCTGGACCTCGGCCAGCAGCTCCAACTCCCCGTCGGCCTCGATCAGTTCGCCGAGGCAGCGGGCGAGGGTGGTGCAGCGGGCGATGTCCCGGGCGATGCCGTCGCGGCCCTTGTGGGCGATGGTGGCCCAGACCTTGAGCGCGCGGAACGGGCGGGTCTGCTCGGTGCCGTACTCGGAGAACCAGCCGAGCGCGCCGGCCGCCTCGTCGCGCAGGTAGGAGGGGACGAGGCTGAAGGTGGCGCGCAGTTCCTCGGTGTCGCGCACCAGCGCGCAGCCGCAGTCCACGGGCACGCCCAGCCACTTGTGCGGGTCGAGGGCGAGGGAGTCGGCGCGCTCCAGGCCGGCGTAGCGGTTGGCGATGGCCGGGTCGAGCCGGCCGAAGGCCCCGTACGCGCCGTCGACGTGCAGCCACAGGCGCTGCTCGGCGCAGAGGTCGGCGATCGGGCCGAAGTCGTCGACGGCGCCGGTGCCGACGGTGCCGGCGGAGGCGACGACCAGGAAGGGCAGCAGCCCGGCGGCCCGGTCGCGTTCGACGGCGGCCCGCAGTTCGGCGGGGTCGAGGCGGCCGTCCGGCCCGGTGGCGACGGTGCGTAGGTGCCGGCTGCCGAGGCCGAGGAGTTCGGCGGCCTTGCGGACGCAGGAGTGGGTCTCGCCGGTGACGTAGCCGACCAGCGGCGGCAGGCCGGCCAGACCGTCCTCGCGGACGTCCCAGCCGGCCCGGCGGGCGGCGCGGTTGCGGGCGGCGGCCAGGCACACGATGGTGGCCATCGAGGTGCCGGAGGTGAGCAGGCCGCCGCCGGCCGGGTGCGGGAAGCCGACGAGTTCGGCGATCCAGCGGACCACGGCGCGTTCCAGGTGGACGTCGGCGTGGTCGCCGCCGGCCGAGCTGGGGTTCATGGCGGAGGCTGCGAGGGTGGCGAGGACTCCGGCGGGGGCGGGGGCGGAGTTGACCCAGCCGAAGAAGCGGGGGTGGCCGTTGCCCATCGGGTGGGGGAGGACGTCCTGCCCGATGGCGGCGAGGAGGTCGGCGAGCGGGCGGCCGTCGGCGGGCAGCGGGGCGTCGAGCAGGGCCCGGCGGGCGGTGTCGTCCATCGGCTGCCAGACCGGTCGCCCGGGCAGTTCGGCGAGGTAGTCGCAGACGAGGTCGGCGGCGGTGTGCGCGGCGGCGCGGAAGTCCTCGGTGGTCATGGTGGCGGCTCTCCAGGGGCGGGGGAGGCGCGGCGTCCTCGGCGCACCCTGATCGTCCGGTCCGGTGGACCGGTCGGCCGATCCTACGGAAAGGGCCCGCGCCGTGCGGCGCGGGCCCTCCAGGTGAGACGGGGCGGTCGGTCCCGGCGGGGCGGGCGAGGTCAGTCGAGCGAGCCGGACAGGCCGCTGGCGGAGCGGCAGTAGCCCTGCATCTCCCTGTCGGTGATCTTGGCGCAGAGCCGGCCGGCCGCGCCGTCGTCGGTGTAGTTCACCGTGTAGTAGCTGACCAGGCCCTCGGCGCAGGCCTTGCGCTGCCAGCCGTCGGCGGCGGTGCCGCACTGCTGGGCGGCCCAGTCCTCGCGGTCGAGGTTGTACTTCATCGTCCGCGAGCCGACGCCGCGGCTGCAGTCGGTCGCCCCGCCGCTGGACTTGCCGTTGAGGCACCACTTGAGGGCGTCGGCGTAGACCTCGGGGTGGTTCGGGTAGTCGTGCGAGGAGAGGTAGAAGGTCGGGGCGTAGAAGAAGCACGCGGACTGGAACAGGGCCGGCTGGTCCTTGCACGGGTACAGCGGGTCCTGGGCGAGCTTGTCGGCGGGCAGGTTCGCCTTGGCCTTCTCGTCCTCCTCGTCCGGGCCGAAGAGCTGCATGAACAGCCCTTCGGAACAGCGGATCTTGTTCTGGTCGCTGGGGAACTTGCTGCACAGCTCGCGCGCCTTGGGGACGTCCTGCTTGGCGACGAACATGGTGCCGTGGCCGACGCCGTGGATGCACGGGCCGGTGTTCTTGGGCGCGCAGAGCTTGAGCAGGTCCACCTCGGGCTGGGCGGAGGCGTTGAGCATCTCCTCGACCGCGCCGTGCAGGTAGCCGGCCGCGCAGGTCTCGTGCGGGAAGGAGATGACCTTCTGGAAGTCGGCGTTGAAGCGCTTGACCGCCGCGTGGCCGAGCTCGTGCGCGATCGGGTGGCAGAAGCGCACGGTGTACGGCTTCTCCTTGGTGATCTTGTCGAGGTCGGCGAGCGCGACGCCGGGGTCGGTGGCGTCCATCTCGGCCATCAGCTTGTTGCGCAGTGTCGAGCGGGTCCACACCGCCGGGTCGCCGGTCGGGGTGGCGCTCGCGGCCGCCGGTGCGACGCCGGGCGCGGCGGCGCCGGTGCCCGTGGTGGGGGCCGGGGCCGCCGCCGCGGTGGCGGTCGCGGGCGACCAGTCGGTGACGGCCACCGACCCGAGGCCCAGGACGCCCAGGAGCAGGGCGGTGAGAATCGCGAATACCCGCGGTTGCATGAGGTGATCCCCCGGCGGATCGAGGTGGACGGTTCGCTCCCATCCTGACGGCACGCCGGCGGGAATCCGCGTTATCGCCCGCCATTCGGGAGGTGTCGGCGACGCTACCGCACCGTCCGACGCCCGGGCGCGGCGGGTTGGTTCCGGATGATCACCGGGATTCGTCACCCGGATCAATCACCCGAACGGCGCAACGGCCCGCCGTCACGGCCGCCGCGCCGCCCGGGGCGGCCCGCCGTCAGATGTCCAGCGTCACCTGGTAGTCCGTCAGCCAGGTGTGCAGTTCGAGCGCGAAGTCGACGGCCAGCCGGACGGACTGCGGGTCGGTGCCCGGATCGAGCGCGTCGGCGAGGCGCCGCCGGTCGAGCAGGGCGAGCGCCGGGGACTTCTGCTCGGCGGCGAGCCGGGCGAGCTCGGCCCGCAGCAGCGCCGGGTAGTGCGGGTCCTCGGTGACCGGGTACGGGCTCTTCACCCGGTCGGCGACGGCGTCCGGCAGCACGTCCCGGACGGCGGCGCGCAGCAGGCTCTTCTCCCGGCCGTCGAAGTGCTTCATCGCCCACGGCGTGTTGAAGACGTACTGGACCAGCCGGTGGTCGCAGAACGGCACCCGCACCTCCAGGCCGTTGGCCATGCTCATCCGGTCCTTGCGGTCGAGCAGGATGCAGACGAAGCGGGTCAGGTGGAGGTACGAGATCTCGCGCATCCGCCGTTCCAGCGGATCGGCGTCCGGCAGGTGCGGGACTTCGGCGAGTGCCTCGTGGTAGCGGGCCCGCCGGTAGCCGGCCAGGTCGAGCTCGGCGAGCAGGCCGGCGTCGAGCAGGTGTTCGCGCGGGCCTGTGCCCTGGCCGCCGAGGCCGGTCAGCGAGACCGCCCAGGGGAAGTCGTCGGCGGCGACGGCCTTCGGGTCGTGGAACCAGCGGTAGCCGCCGAACAGCTCGTCCGCGGACTCGCCCGACAGGGCGACGGTGGACTGGCGGCGCACGCCCCGGAAGAGCAGCAGCAGCGAGATGTCCATGTCGCCGAAGCCGCCGGGCAGGTCGCGGGCGCGCAGGACGGCGTCCCGCTGGGCGAGGTCGGTGAGCGCGGCGGCGTCCAGCTCGATCACGTTGTGGTCGGCGCCGACGTGTTCGGCCAGCATCCGGGCGTACGGGCCGTCCAGGGTCGGCCGGACCTCGCTGGCGTGGAAGTTCTCGCTCTGGCCGGCGAAGTCGACGGCGAAGGAGCGCACCGGTCCGGCGCCCTCGGCCCGTAGGACCCGGGCGGCGAGGGCGGTGACGGCGCTGGAGTCCAGGCCGCCGGAGAGCAGCGAGCAGAGCGGGACGTCCGAATCGAGCTGGCGGTGGACGATGTCGTCCAGCAGGGCCCGGACGGTGGCGACGGTGGCCTCCAGGGTGTCGGTGTGCTCGCGCGCCTCCAGGGCCCAGTACCGGCGCACCGACACGCCCTCGCGGCGGACCCGGACGACGTGCCCGGGCCGGACCTCGACGATGCCCCGGTAGGGGGTGATGCCCGGGGTGCGGGTGAAGGCGAGCAGTTCGCGCAGCCCGTCCAGGTCGACCACCGGGCGGACGGCGGGGTGGGCCAGGATGGCCTTCACCTCGGAGCCGAAGAGCACGCCGTCGGGGGTGAGGTGGTAGTGCAGCGGCTTGACGCCCATCCGGTCGCGGACCAGCAGCAGTTCCTCGCTGAGGGCGTCCCAGATCGCGAAGGCGAACATCCCGTTGAGGCGTTCGGCCAGGCCCTCGCCCCACTCCAGGTAGGCGTGCAGCACGACCTCGGTGTCGCTGCGGGTGCGGAAGCGGTGTCCGGCCGCCTTCAGTTCCGCGCGCAGCTCGCGGTGGTTGTAGACCTCGCCGCTGTAGGTGAGCGCCGCCAGCAGCCGGCCGTCGTGCTCGACGGTCATCGGCTGGACGCCGCCCTCCACGTCGATCACCGCGAGGCGGCGGTGGCCGAGGGCGGCGTGTCGCTCCAGGTGGACGCCGCCGGCGTCCGGGCCGCGGCAGATCTGGGTGGCCGTCATGGCGTCGACGACGGCCCGTTCGGCGGTGAGGTCACGGTTGAAGGCGACCCATCCGGTGATCCCGCACATCAGCAAGCCTCCGGTCTTCCGCTACGTATGCGGAAAATGACGCTACGTGTCGGAGGGGTGCGGCTACAAGGGTGCGTCGCCAAGGAGTCGGGAGGGGGTCGGGAAGGGGGCGGGAGGGGCTCGGGAGGGTGATGTGACTGGTTGTTTGAGCTGAAAGTCGTAAAGTCTGCCCGAATTCGGGCAGGATTCTTGGCCCCGGCGGGCGGTGCGGCCTAGGCTCCTCACTCGTGCCGAGCTCACCCCACCCTCACGACGACCTCCTCGCCCACCTCACCCGGACCAGCCCGCTCGGGCCCCGGGAGGCGGCGCGGGTCGTGGCGGAGGTGCTGGCGTACTTCTCCGAGAGCACCGAGGAGTACGTCCGCCGCCGCCACGGCGAGCTCCAGGCGCGCGGACTGACCAACGAACGGATCTTCACCCGGCTCGCCGAGGAACTCCCCGCCCGCCGGGTCGCGGCACCCGAGCTCTCGGCCCGCCAGCTGCGCCGGATCGTCTACGGCTGAGCGCTGCCGGGGCGGGGGGTACGGCACCGGCGCGTTCACAGCACTTGCGGCATTCACGGCATTCACGGCATTCAAGAAGAGGAGACCACGCATGTGCGGAATCGTGGCCTACATCGGCCCCAAGGACGCGACCCCCTTCCTGCTGGAGGGCCTGGCCCGGCTGGAGTACCGCGGCTACGACTCGGCCGGCGTGGCGGTCACCGGGCGCACCGGCGGGCTCAAGGTCCGCAAGGTGAAGGGCAGGGTCGCCGACTTGGCCGCCGCCGTCCCGGCCCGGTTCAAGGGCAGCACCGGCATCGGCCACACCCGTTGGGCGACCCACGGCGTGCCCAGTGACGCCAACGCCCACCCGCACCTGGACGGCGCCGAGCGGATCGCCGTCGTGCACAACGGCATCATCGAGAACGCCGACGAACTGCGCGCCAAGCTCACCGCCGACGGCGTCGTGTTCCGCTCCGAGACCGACACCGAGGTGCTCTCCCACCTGATCGCCGCGCACGTCGGCGAGGGCGTCGAGCTGGAGGACGCGGTGCGCGCCGCGCTCGGCCGGGTGGTCGGCACCTACGGCATCGCGGTGCTCGACGCCGAGCAGCCGGACCGGATCGTGGCCGCCCGCAACGGCAGCCCGATAGTGCTCGGCCTCGGTGAGAAGGAGATGTTCGTCGCCTCCGACGTCTCCGCGCTCGTCCGCTACACCCGCCAGGTCGTCCACCTGGAGGACGGCGAGCTGGCCACCGTCCGCGCCGACGGCTTCCGCACCTTCACCACCGACGCCCGCACCACCCACCACCAGCCGTCCACCGTGGACTGGGAGATCGACTCCTACGACACCGGCGGCTACGAGCACTTCCTGCTCAAGGAGATCCACGAGCAGCCCGGCTCGGTCGAGCGCACGCTCAGCGGCCGGCTCGACGAGCGCTTCTCCACCGCGCACCTCGGCGGCCTCAACCTGGACGCCCGCGAGCTGCGCGAGATCCGCCGGGTGAAGATCCTCGGCTGCGGATCCGCCTACTACGCCGGCGAGATGGGCGCCCAGCTGATCGAGGAGCTCTCCCGCATCCCCGCGCACAGCGAGCCCGCCTCCGAGTTCCGCTACCGCAACCCGGTGATCGAGGCGGACACGCTCTACATCGCGGTCAGCCAGTCCGGCGAGACCTACGACACGCTGGCCGCCGTCCAGGAGATCAAGCGCAAGGGCGGCCGGGTGCTCGGCGTCGTCAACACCGTGGGCAGCGCCATCGCCCGCGAGTGCGACGGCGGCATGTACCTGCACGCCGGGCCGGAGATCTCGGTCGCCTCCACCAAGGCCTTCACCTCCACGGTGGTCGCCTTCGCGCTGCTCGCCCTGCACTTCGGCCGCATCCACGACCTGTCGCCCGCCGACGGCCGCCGGATCGTCGCGGCCCTGAAGGCGCTGCCGGACCAGATCCGCGAGGTGCTCGCGCAGACCGAGGCCATCGCCGAACTCGCCGCCGAGTACGCCGGATCGGCGGGAATGATGTTCATCGGCCGGGTCCGCGGCTACCCGGTCGCCCGGGAGGGCGCGCAGAAGCTCAAGGAGATCTCCTACGTGCACGCCGAGGCCTACCCGGCGAGCGAGCTGAAGCACGGTCCGCTGGCGCTGATCAGCCCCGAACTGCCCACCATCGCACTCGTCCCGGACGACGAACTGCTCGACAAGAACCTCACCACCCTCGGTGAGATCAAGGCCCGCTCCGGCCGCGTGATCGCCATCGCGCACCGCCGCCCCGAGGACAAGCTCGCCGACCACTGCGTCCTCGTCCCCAAGAGCGAGCCCGAGCTCGACCCGCTGCTGCTCAACATCCCGCTCCAACTCCTCGCGTACCACGCCGCCGTGGCCCTCGACCGTGACGTCGACAAGCCGCGCAACCTGGCGAAGAGCGTGACGGTGGAGTAGGGCGCTCCCGGAGGAGTGATGCCCCGGCGGGTGGGGCGGCCTTCCTGCGGCTCAGCTGCCCAGCAGCTCAACAGATCGGCAGCTCAGCAGATCAGGAGGAAGGCGTCCCACTCCTCGGCGAGGTCGCCGGTGCCCGCCGAGGACGCCTGCGCAGCGGTACGGGCATGGGCACTGGCGTGGGCGTGCAGGGCGAGGGCCGCGCCTGCCGTCCCCTCCAGGAGGCCGGGCGGGTCGCCGGCGCCGAGTGCCGTGTCGAGCCGGCCCGCGACGGTGGCGGCGAGGGCGGGCAGACGGGCGGTCAGTTCGGCGGAACCGGAGTCCTCGGCCATCCGTTGGGCGATCCGCAACAGGCCGCCGGTGCCGTGGCAGAGTCCGGGGCCCTGGAGGTTCCAACCGTCGGGGTCGCGCAGCGTGTCGGCCAGCGCCGCGACGGCGGTGGTCCGCCAGTCGGAGCGGCCGCGGGCCGCACCCGCCAGGAAGAGCGCGCGGGCCGTACCGGGGGTTCCGTAGCACCAGGCCGCCAGTGTCGGCTGGTCCGTCGGCAGCCGGCCGGCCTCCTCGTCCTCGACGCGCACGGTCAGCGGCCAGGAGCCGCCCGCGCCGAGCCGACCCCCGGCCGGGTCGACCGGGCCGGGGATCCGCCGGGCGGCGAGCCAGCTCGCCAGCGCCTCGATCGCCTCGTCCTGGCCGGGCACCTGCACACCGCGCAGCCGGGCCAGCGCCAGGAGGGCCAGCGGGCCCGGGACCCCGTGGGCCAGGCCCAGGTTGAGGTGCCCCCGGGGGAACCCGGGATCCGCGCCGGGCAGTCCCGGTCCACCGGCGGTCCACCAGCGCGGCAGCACGCCGCCGGTCGGCTCGGCCAGCGCGACCAGCGCGCTGAGCAGGTCGGCCAGCGCCGGTCCGGCCGGCTCCAGCGCGAGCAGCAGCCGGCCCAGGCCCGCCGCGCCCGAGACGGCGTCGAAGGTGTGCGCGCGCAGGCCCGTGCCGGCGGCCAGGTCGGCGCGCAGGTCGGCGACGCGCCCGGCCGCCGCCTGCCGGATCCGGGGCGCCAGCCCGTCGAGCAGCGTGCGGTACTCGCCGGGGCGCCGCGCCATGGTGCGGGCGGCGAAGGCGATCGCGGCGGCGCCGGAGAAGAGTCCGCCGCCCCGCATCGCCCCGGGGGCTTTCACGGCGGCCGCGAGGTGCCCGTGCGCGGCGCGGCGCAGCGCGGCGTCGTTCTCGCGGTCGGCCAGCACGGCGAGCGCGAGCGCGGCGCCGCTGCGGCCGGCCCCGAGCGAGTGCGCCGCTGCGCGCGGCGTGGCCGGTGACGTCGTGGCGGACGCGCCGCCGCCCTCGGCGGCCGGTTCTTCGAGCGCACCGGGCCTGCTGAGCAGGTCGGCCACCGCGCGGATCGGATCCGTCGTGTTCATCGCCCCTCCCGCGGGTTGGAGCGGCGGGCCCGGTGGGCCTCGACGGCGCCTCTGGCCAGTGCGTGGGCCCGGCGTTCGGCCTCGCGGTCGATCCCGATCAGCCGGTTGTGGCCCATGTGCAGCAGCGAGGCCAGCGCCGGGTCGGCCGACGACGGCTCCACCCGGGACGCGTACCGCGCGAGTGCGACGGCCCGCTGCTGCCAGGCGTCGGCCAGTGCGGGGTCGGCGGGCAGCAGGCCGCCCGCCGGGACGGTCGGCCCGTCGGGGCCGATCGCCCGCAACGCGGCCGCGCGCTGGGCCCGGAACGCCTGGTGGTGGCGTTCCGATTTCGGATACACCCCCGCCAGCCAGGCCCCGACCGAGGGCCCGCCGTCAGGAACGCGGTCTTCCGCCGGCTGCCCCGCCGGCTGCCCCGTGCGGCCGGCCAGGAAGCCCTGCGCGGTGCCGGCGAGGTTCACGGCGGCGAGCAGGTCCCGGGAGAGCGAGCGCTCCGACCGGGCCAGTCGCAGCGCCGTCAGCGCGACCAGGCTGTCGGCCTGGAAGACCCGCTCGGCGTCGGCGAGCACCTCGGCGCCGCCGTAACGGTCGGTCTCCGGCGCGTACCCCTCCAGGCGCAGGTCGGCGGAGAGCCCGGCCCGGTGCAGCTCCCGTACCCAGTCGTGCACGGTGGGCAGCAGTTGGGCGGCGAGGACCGGCGGTGCACCGTGGAAACGCAGTCGCAGATGCGGCGCGGAGTCCTGGTAGCGGATGAAGAACCAGCGGTCCACATCGGCGGGTAGGGCGTCGAGCAGCCGGGGCAGGTGTTCGACCAGGATCTCCTCCTGGCGCGCCTCGGTGGCCGCCAGCCGGGCGAACAGCCAGGATCCGCCGGGGAGTTCGACGGTCCGGTCGCGCCGGGCGGGCAGCGGGCGGCGCGGCCCGGCCGCGGTCGGGCCGGTCGTGCTGCGGCGCAGCGGGACCACCAGTTCGACGGTCCGCGCACCATCCGGTCCGCACAGCCAGCCGCCGTCGCCGAACGGGTTGGGGTCCTCCTGGAGCACGGTGGGCTCGGCGGACCGCCGCGCCTGGCTGTGCAACAGCCGCCGGTGCCACGGGAGGTCGAGGTCCAGGCTGATCCGCTGGTCGCCGCTGATCAGACGGACGGCGGCCGGCACTCCCCACCGTCGGCGCCAGCGGGCCAGGCCCTCGTTCCACTGCTCGAACGGGGCGGTGGCCGCCGGGACGGGCGCGGTCAGCCGCCAGGTGGCCGGGGCCAGCACCACCCGGCCCCGGCGGACCCGCGGCAGCACGGGCGCGCTGCTCGCCGCCCCCCAGTCCCAGGGCTGCCAGGGCCGTTGCCCGGTCAGCGTCACCTCCTGGAGGAAACGGGCCGCGTTGGGCGCACCGCTGCGCAGGTTGAGCACGTGATGGGTGGCGACGCGGACCTCCCGGCCGAGACGGCGGGAGTACACCGCGAGCCGGTCGGGGTCGGCCAGCACGACCAGGTCGTCCAGCGGCAGTACGGAGGGGCCGCCCGGGTCGGCGAAGGCGCTGACCACCACCCGGTGGTCGAGCCAGCGCGGGGTCAGGGCGATGTTGGCATGGCGTGCGCGGTACGGGGTGAACTCCAGGTGCGCTTCGAGTGCGCCGTCGTCGCCGGACCCGGTGGGCTCGGCGGATCGCACGGATCCGGCGGCCTCGGCCAGCAGGGCCCCGCCGGCCGCTGCGGGGTCACCCGTCGACCGGCCCGGCTCTGCGCCCGGTTCGGTATCCGGGCCGGGGTCGCCGCCCGCGCCCGCGAGCAGGGTGGCGAAGCGGCCGAAGGTGGCTCCGGCGCGGTCACTGCCGGCGACAGGGGAGAGCACGAGCCGGAAGTCCCCGGCGTCCAGCGCCTCCAGGGAGTCCGCCGCCAGTTCGGCGTACAGCTCCAGGGAGGCGGGCGGGGTGTCGACGGCGCCGCCCGCCCCGTCGCGCGGCGGGGTCAGCCGGGCCAGCAGGTCGTCGTCCAGGAGTACTTCGGGCAGCGTGCCGTCCGGCTCCCGGTCGGCGAGGGCGCCCGCCGCCAGTTCGGCCAGCAACCGGTCGCGGGCCGCGTCGGCGTCGGTGCGGGCCCGGGCGGGCTGGGGGTTGGCCGTGCCGCGGGGGCCGGCCGGGCGCCGGTAGCCGGCCGGCGGGCCCAGACCGGTGTCGGGGTCGAGCAGTTCGGCCAGCGGGACGGGGCTGTCCGTGCCGTACCTCTCGACGAACTCCGCGTGGTACGAGCGCAGGTGCTCGGGCGCGTGGGTCTGCGGCGACAGGCGCCAGAGGAGCGCGGCGGTCCGCTCCAGCTCGGTGCGGACCTGGTCCGGCAGGACCACCTCGGTGTCCAGGGCGAGGTCCGCGTGGAGCGGGCGGTCGGCCGGGGCGAGCCGGGTCATCCGGGTCCGGAGCTCGCGCAGCAGGTCGGTGGCCTGCCCGCCGGGCAGGGCGGCCGCCTGCGCCAACGCGCTCCGGACGGCCGTCAGCTCGGGGTGCACGGGGTGGTCGGCGGGTATCCGGTCGAGGACGTGGCCGAGCAGGTCGGTGCTGTCCGGCGGAGGCGTCAGGTCGGTGAGCAGGAAGCCCTGGCCGACCAGGGAGCGGATCAGGGCCGAGACGGCCTCGGCCGGGGCCGTGGGGAAGCCGGCGGTCAGCGCGGCCAGCAGGTCGCCGTGCCGGACCGGTTCGGCGGCGGTCCGGACCGCCGCCCGGACGACGGCGGTGGCGCGTACGGTCCGTTCGGCGACCGGCTCCGGCTCGGCACCGACGCCGGCACCCGTACCCGTACCCGTACCCGTACCCGTACCCGCACCGGGACCGGCGGCGGGCCGACGCTCGGGCACGTACGGCAGCACCAGGCGGCCGCCGCGCAGCCGGGCCTGCTGGTCCACGGCCAGCCGCAGGCCGGGCAGCACCGCGGGGTCGGTCCGTAGCCGGTCGAGCAGCGGGAGCAGCCAGCCCAGGTCGGGCCGCAGGGCGCGGCGGTCGGCCCCGCCCCAGCGGACCTTGGCCGCCGGGCCGAAGCGCGCCGGCACGACCGCGGCCATCAGTCCGAACGGCGTCGGCCGGGTGGTCATCCGCAGCCGGTAGCGGCTGACCGCCTCGGCCGCGCGGCGCAGCACGGCCGGGCGGGGCACGGTGCCTGCGGCGACCTGGTCGAGCAGGTCGGCGAGGGAGGGGCTGGAGAGCTCGATCGCCTCGCGCAGGGCCGGGTCGGCGGCGGCCTCGGCGAGGTGCGCCAGGAACGCGGTGTCGGCGGACCCGGGCTCGGGGTGCGCGGGGTCGGCCGGGACGGTGTGACGGCGTGAGCGCGGCAGTGCGGGTGTCCGCAGCAGGACCGGGCCGGTCGCGGTGAAGAGTCCGTCCTGGGGCGCTCCGTGCGTCTCGACCACTGTGCTCCTCGTGCCTCGTGCCTCGTGCCGGGTGGCTCATGCCCCGTACCGATGCCGTCACGTGGCCGGCACTCCTGACGGCGGGTCGGGTCGTGTCTATCTCGGCGATCGAAAACTGTCCACCATCGATCGAACTATTTCGATTTTTGGCTGAGTTAATCCATTCATCCGTGCAGAACCATTGCTGGGCCCATGCAGGAGTGCCTAACGTCCGCTGCAGTCCGCCGCGGTCAACCGTGGCACTGACGAAGGGAGGCCTTCATGGCCGACGACATGCTGGAGCTGTTCGACCTTGACGTGCAGGACCTGGTCTCGACCGAGCTCGGCGAGCACGAGGAGTCCGCGATCAGCATCTCCTGTGAGGGGTCCTGCACCCGTCCGTGGTGCATCTAGGGCGGGTATTGGGTTGTGATCAATGGCTGTTCCGGGTGAGCTCTTTGATCCAGATCATCGAGGCCCGGAGATGGAGGCCGGCGAGGTAGCT